>NZ_CP034999.1:335643-671287 GCF_002531755.2 Rhizobium acidisoli
TCGTCGTAACGTCCCCCGAGATGAAAGCGGAGCATGCGCAACGCGACCTGCGCCAAATCCGGGGGCAGTATGCCGTCGTCGATATCGATGACGTCCCCCATGAAATATATTACGAAGAAGCAGGCGAGGGGGTGCCGGTCCTGTTTCTTCACACCGCCGGAGCGGATAGCCGCCAATTCATTCCTCAACTGGCGGACACCGAGCTTGCGAAAACCTACAGGCTGATCGCGGTTGACCTACCATTCCACGGTCGGTCCATGCCGCCGCTGACATGGGATGGAGCACCCTACAAGCTCACGGCATCGCTGTACCTGAAATGGTGCACGGCCATACTCGAACAGGTCGTTCGCGAAAAGGCGATTGTCGCGGGTGGGTCCATGGGCGCGGCTATGTCGCTGGTTCTCGCCGCGGAACGGCCGGAGCATGTCCTCGGGATCGTGGCGATCGAGCCACCTTTCCGCTCCAAGGGACGCCGGAACCCGTACCAGCATAACGTAAACGTACACGGCTCACTTCATAACTCGGCGTATGTCAGAGGGATCATGAGCCCACTTAGCCCCTCAGGCGAGCGCAGGAGGTCAAGCTGGATCTATTCGCAGGGAGCACCCGGAGTTTACCCAGGCGATCTTTCCTTCTACAGCGACGAGTTCGACGGAGCAGTGACAGCTCCCCGTATTGACCCATCACGCACCCCGGTGGCGCTGCTCTCGGGCGACTATGACTACTCAGCCACTCCGGACGACGGTGCCAAGCTCGCCGAACTTATTCCGGGATGCCTCCACCTCGTCATGGGCGGTCTGGGTCACTTTCCAATGTGCGAACACCCGAATTTCTTCCGGAGCTATCTTGTAAAAGGGCTCGAGTTTGTCCGGCAAACCGCGCGCTAAGCGGTCGGACTGATTGTGGTCGCCCGGTGCAACACGCCGGGCGATCGAATGCGAAAATGGGCGCATACCGAGGCTTTGCAATTGGCGCCCCGGCGATGACGCAGCCGGCATCGCAGGCGGCATCCCTCCCGCGCTCCCGAGAATTCCTGTATGGAATTGGAAAAATTCCGGCGATATCTGGCTGATGGATCAGGCGCGGCGATGCGCCTATAAATCGCCGTAGCGACGTCGCATCGCAGGATTATGATCACGCAGCCTTGCGCGTGATCTCTATCTTTTACCACCGCGGGTCTCTGTGTTTCCGACACGTAATGCCGCAGTAAAATTGCCTCCCGTGGTCAAGAAGGAGGCACCCGTCGGCACCTACGTGCTTTAGCGCACCAAGTGGTTTCCGATCGACGATCCTCCGTCGACGGTGAGAATGCTTCCGGTCGCAAACCGCGAGCGGTCCGAAGCGAGAAAAAGCATCGCCTCGGCGATCTCTTCCGGGTTGCCCATCCGGTGCAGGGCTGCACGGGCGTTGAAGTCTTCCCGCAGGGCTTGCGGGTCTGCCGCGTCGGCGAAAATCTTGGTGAAATAGGGCGAGTCGATCGTTCCGGGGGCGACAGCGTTGACGCGGATCCCGTCTTTTGCGTGGTCCAGTGCCATGGCTCTCGTGAGTGCCGAGATCGCGCCCTTCGACGCCACGTAAGCCGTGCGGTTAGCGATGGCTGACACGGCCGTGTATGAGGTCGTGTTAATAATCGATCCGCTGCCCTGTTCCGCCATAATGGGAACCACGTATTTCGAGCATAGGAAGATCCCCTTCACGTTTACCGCCATGATCCGGTCCCAGTCAGATTCGGCGATGGTCGTGACGTTTCCCGTCATTCCGAACCCCGCGTTGTTGACGAGAACGTCGATACGCCCCCATTTTTCCTTAACTGACCTAACCATCGCCTCGACTTCGGCGGACAAAGACACATCGGCCTTTAACGCGATCGCATCTGGCCCGATGTCTCGGGCAACGTCTCGTGCGGCATCGATGTTGACGTCGACGACGCCAACGCTAGCGCCCTGGCGCGCAAACAGTTCAGCAGTGGCGCGGCCGATCCCGCTGCCAGCCCCGGTCACCACACAGACTTTCGATTCCAGATCCATAATTCGTCTCCTCTTTCACTGCCCTGAGAAAACAATTTCGCAGACAATCTGTCAATGACGAATAAAACGTGTTGACAGATTGTCTGATAATCTGCTTATCTTGGGTCACGAATGACTTGGGGAGGTAACCATGGCTGGTGCTGAAATAGCAGCGCAAGCGGCGTTCAAGACCGCTTTGCGCCGGTTCACATCGACAATTTGCCTGATCACAACGGAATGGGAAGGTGCCCGTTACGGCATGGCTGCAACCGCCGTCCAGTCGGTGACGGCGGACCCGCCGACCCTCCTGGTTTGCATCAACCAATCTGCTTCGATCAGCGGCCCACTCAAGCTTACGGGAAAATTCGCGGTCAACATGCTGCATCTTAGTCATGCGCCTTTGGTTCCGCTGTTCAGTGGAAAGCTGAAGGGAGAGGAGAGGTTTGCGCATGGTGAGTGGATCGCGGCTGGGGGAGTACCCATCCTTGCCGACGCCCAGGCCGCATTCGTTTGCAGCCTCAACTCCGCCGTTACCGTCGGCACCCATGACGTCGTTCTCGGCGAAGTCATCGAGGCCCGGTTTATCGAGAATATTGCCCCGCTTCTCTACGAGGACGGGAAATTGGTTCGATCGGCAGCGCTGATCGATGCTGCCGCCTGAAACGTTTGGCCGAGCTTTTTCGGCCTTTGACATCCACCAAATGCCTTTCGGCCGATAATGAGGAGTTTGATCCGTGACTATTGCCACCGATGTGAAATCGCAAGTGAATGGGCGTCCCGTCAGTGAACGGTTCGAGAAGGGTCTGCAGACCCGTCGGGAGGTTCTTGGCGGTGCATATGTCGACGCTTCGGTAAACAAGGCGACGGAGTTCAACTGGCCGATGCAGGAGCTTGTCACCGAGTATTGCTGGAACGAGATCTGGAACAGGCCCGGCCTCGACCGCCGTTCACGCAGCCTTCTCAATCTGGGCATGATTTCCGCCCTTAACCGCCCCCACGAGTTGAAGCTGCACGTTCGCGGCGCGATCAATAACGGCCTCAGCAAGGACGAGCTTCGTGAAGTTTTTCTTCAGGTCGCGATCTATTGCGGCGTGCCCGCGGCGATCGACAGCTTCCGCGTCGCGCAGGAAGTCTTCGAGGACATGGGCATCTGAACGGTACCCCCGGCTTTCGGGCCGGGAACAGACCAACTCTGTGGAGGAGCTTCAATATGACGACCAGCGATGATTTCCGCGCCGCCGGAAACCCTATGTTTAACGGCAACAAGCTGAAACTTGGCGTATTTGGAACAAATTGTTCAAGCGCTTGCGCCATCACCACCGCGGAATCGACTTTCGAACCGACTTTCGAACACAATGTCGAAATTGCCAAAAAGCTCGAAGCGGCGGGGTGGGAATGCATGGTGCCGATCGCCCGGTGGCGCGGTTTCGGCGGGCCGACGAATTTCAACGGCGTGAACATGGACACGTTCACCTGGGCCGCGGCCCTGGCTGCCGTGACCACGAAGCTGCAGTTTTTCTCGACGACGCATATCCCGACCCTGAACCCGATCGTCGCGACGAAGATGGCGACGACGATCGACAATATTTCGAAGGGCCGATACGGCCTTAACCTGGTGACGGGTTGGTTTACCCCGGAAATGGAGATGTTCGGCGTTCCGATGATGGAACACGACACCCGCTACGAATATGCCACGGAATGGATGGAAATCGTTGACACCCTGTGGAAGAAGAACGGTGTCACCTATGACGGCCAGTTCCTCAAGGTGAAAGACGCGTTCAGCGAGCCGAAGCCCTATAACAAGGAGACGGGCCGCCCGGTCCTCATTTGCGCCGGTTCCTCGGGCAAGGGCCTGCACTTCACCGCCAAGTTCTGCGACTTCAATTTCGGCTTCATGCAGGACATGGAATCGGGCGCAGCCTGGGTGAAGAAGGTGAAGGAGCTGGCTCGCGAGGAATACAAGCGCGAACTCGGAACCTTCACCGCGTGCCCGGTCGTCGTTCGCGAGACCGAAAAGGAAGCCCGGGACTACTATGACTACTACGTGAACCAGAAAGGCGACTGGGAAGCCTGCGAAAACATCTGCGAGGTTCTTCAGGTTCAGTCACAGAACCACTCGGCGGAGATGTACCAGAAATTCAAGGAGCGCTTTATCGCTGGCTGGGGCGGCTACCCGATCGTCGGAACGCCGGAACAGGTCGCCGACAAGCTCGTCGCATTGAGCGACACGGGCGTCGACGGCGCACTTCTCACAATGGTCGACTACAACGAAGAACTGCCGTTCTTCAACGACCGTGTCATGCCCCTGCTGAAACAGGCTGGCCTCAGGAACTGACCGTTCCGCGGGCGGCGCAAGCCGCCCGCCACCAATCCGAAATCGAAACACGTTTCACCAATTCCGTGGCTCGGCGCGAACGGCGTCGACTGCTGTAGCGGATGTACGAAGGGGAGGAGACCCTACACATGCTGAAGAAGGTTTACACCGCATTGAGCGTGATCATCGGGCTAGGCCTGATGACCACCGCCGCATTCGCGGACGGCTTAGACTCGCTACCACCGGACCAGAAGCAGCTTTACCAGCTCGTGGACCCGGCAATTCCCCTCGGCGGTACGCCGCTCAAGGATTTTGTGGCGAAGCGGCCGCCGCCGTGGAAAATCGGCTACGCGTCCACTTATGCCGGCAACACGTGGCGTGCCCAGATCCTCACTGAAATGAACGAGGTTCTGCTTCCGAAATACAAGGAGGCTGGACTGGTATCTGACCTTGTCGTCACGCAGTCCGACCTGAAGGACGCGACGCAAATCCAGCAGATGCGCCAGATGGTTGACGACGGCGTCGATGCCATCATCATCTGCTGCTCGAACGTGACGGCCATCAACCAGACGATCGAATACGCGCATTCCAAGGGCGTTCCGGTTTTCTCCTTCTCGGGTTACGTGACATCGCCCTACGCGATCAATGCGACCGAAAACAACACCCAGGGCGGTTACACGGCCGCGAAATGGCTGGCTGAGGAAATCGGCGGCAAGGGCAACGTCCTGACGGTTTCAGGCATCCCGGGCTTCGCATCGTCCGACAGCTTCAATGTCGGTGCCAAGAAGGCGTTCGACGAGTATAAGGACATCACCGTCGTGGGCGATGTCGCTGGCAAGTGGACCGATCAGGTCGCCCAGGTCGAAGTCCAGAAATTCCTCGCGACCAACCCTACCGAAATCGCCGGTATCTTGGTCCAGTCGGCGTCGGAAAACGGTGTCGTCAACGCGGTCCAGCAGTCTGGGCGCGACATGATGCCAATCGTCCTCGGCGGCGAAGCGTCAGCGGCGTGCTACTGGCGTAAGAATCCCGACTTCATTAGCCAGAGCTTCCATTTCTGGCCACCGCGGGCCGATGCTCGCCTGGTGTGGGACGTGATGATGAGGACACTCCAAGGCCAGGGGCCGAAAATCCAGTCGATCCTGCGACCGGCTCTTCCCTACACGATCGACGATGTGAAGGAAACAATTCCGGAAGATTGCGATCCGAACTCCACGGCGTGGATCGAGCCCAAGGGCGACGCATGGTGGCCCGCGGACGTAGCAGCACAGTACTTTGAGCGGCCGGAAGATCCGCTGGCCTGGCGCCCGAAGAAGTAGTCGACGACCTCCCAAGTTGTCCAGCGACCTCCGCGCCGGCTTCATCCGTCGGCGCGGAGGACCTACGATAAGGAACCAGAAGTTGGAATTCCACAAGATACAGCGTTTGCCCCCTTACGTCTTCGACCAGGTGAACCGTCTCAAGTCCAGCGCGCGCGCGGCCGGAGTCGACATCATCGATCTTGGAATGGGCAATCCGGATCTTCCCACGCCAAGCTGGGTTGTGGACAAGCTGTGCGAAGCGGTGCAGCATCCGCGCACGCACCGCTATTCGGCTTCCAAGGGCATTATCGGGCTTCGCCGCGCCAAGGCTGCGTATTACGCCCGCCGGTTCAATGTGAAGCTTGATCCGGATACCCAGGTTGTTGCGACGCTTGGGTCCAAAGAGGGGTTTGCGAACATGGCGCAGGCCATAACCGCCCCCGGGGATGTCATTCTCTGTCCGAACCCTTCCTATCCGATTCATACGTTCGGATTTCTCATGGCAGGGGGCGTGATAAGGTCGGTACCGGTCGAGCCGGATGAGACCTTCTTCCAAGCTCTCGAAATGGCGGTGCGGCATTCGGTACCGAAGCCTCTGGCGCTCATCATAAGCTACCCGTCGAACCCCACCGCTCGCGTCGCGACGCTCGACTTCTATAAGGACGTCATCGCCTTTGCGAAGAAGCACGATCTCATCGTTCTGTCGGATATCGCCTACGCCGAAATCTATTTCGACGGTCCGCCGCCGCCGTCTGTTCTCGAAGTCCCCGGCGCGATCGACGTGGCCGTCGAGTTCTCCTCGATGTCGAAGACATTCTCTATGCCCGGTTGGCGCGTTGGGTTTGCGGTGGGCAACGAACGGCTCATCCGGGCGTTGACGCGCGTGAAATCGTACCTGGACTACGGAGCATTTACGCCAATCCAAGTCGCCGCCGCTCATGCCCTAAACTCGGACGGGGAGGACGCCGCGCGGGCCCGAGACATCTACAGGACGCGCAGAGATACACTGGTGAAGACCTTTGCCGATGCCGGTTTCGACGTTCCGGCTCCTGCGGCGACGATGTTCGCATGGGCGAAGATACCCCCGGATTTCCGACACCTTGGCTCGCTGGAGTTCTCGAAACTCGTCCTGGAGAAGGCACAGGTCGCGATTTCGCCAGGTATCGGTTTCGGCGAGATGGGTGACGAATACGTACGGCTGGCTTTCGTGGAGAATGAAGACAGAATCCGGCAGGCTGCACGGAACCTGAAGCGGTGGCTTTCTCCGATCGCGCGACCGCCACAACTCGATAAAACGACGAAAGGAATTTGAAGATGCCGATCCTCGGATCTTGCCAATGTCAAGCGGTCCAGTACGAAGTGTCGGAACTGGATGGCCCGATGTGGAACTGCTTCTGCCAGACGTGCAGAAAGTCCCATGCGGCCGATCATAACACTGCCGCCAAGGTGAAGAGTGAGAACTTCAAGCTGACTTCCGGCGGGGACGTCCTTCACAGCTTTGAGTCGACCCCTGGAAAACTGAGGTGGTTCTGCTCACGGTGTGGTTCGCACGTTTATGCCGAACGGCCTGCCAACCCGGAAATGAAGGTGCTGCGGGCAGGCACTTTTGACACTGATCCTGGTTCGGTTCCTATGTCCAACGTCTGGCTGTCGCACGCCAGGCCGTGGCTTGCTCACGACCCCGCGAAGGAAAACTTCGAAGAGTTCCCGTGATCCTTCCCCGGTTGCGCGCCAGGGGCTGATCGACCATGAGTTCGATGTGCCCGCCCCCCCAGCGTGGAAGGGCCGGATGATCGAATCGCACGTGCCGCGTCCGACGCGCGGAGGTTGGGATGTTCCGTATGCCCGATCCAAACGGTCGCCTTCATCGGGAGAGGGGTGCGATGGTCATTCCGATTACCGGACACCCTCAATAGCGCTTTGGTCCTGTCTTGATCGCGAAGGCCGCCAGATCGCTTCCGATCGGGCGGAACTCCGATCGTGACCCTCTGACCGACGTCAGATGCGTGACAACATGCTTTTGCAACTGTGAGGGCGTCGAACGACCAATCGGATTCATCGAAATCAGCTCGACATCTCGGTATCGGCAGGGCGACACTATTGACAGATTAGCAGACAATCTGTCATTCTATAGTTCACCGAGCGAGTTCTCGGAGCGTTCAAAGACGGGAGTCACAATCCAGCAAGAGGCCCGGGCATCGGATGTCCCGGCGCGATTTGCTGCTGCCTAAAGGGAGGATCGGCATGACGAATGACGTCGCCGTAAGCATGACGGCCGTTGCCAAATCGTTTGGCGAAACGAAGGCTTTGAAGAAATGCGATTTTGTCGCCAAGGCAGGAGAGGTGCACGCGATCGTTGGCGAGAATGGCAGCGGCAAGAGCACCATGGCGAAGATCATGTCCGGCGTTATCGCTGCCGATGCAGGATCTGCCCTGATCCTTGGCAAGTCCATCGCTTCGCCAGTCGATGCCAAAGAGGTTGGTCTCGCTACGATCTTTCAGGAGGTCCTTGTCGCCGATGAGGCGAGTGTCCTCGACAACCTTTTCGTGGGAAGCGAGGACCTGTTCTCGCTTCGGAAATCCTCCAAGGAACGTGAAAGCCTTGCGCAAAGCCTTCTGGACCGCCTGGTCGGAAAGCATGTCGATCTCAGGCAGAACGTCGGTGATCTTCCGCTCAGCGTCAAGCAATGGATCGTGATCGCCCGGGCCGTTCTGAGGAAACCCAAGGTCTTGATCCTGGACGAGTCCTCGGCTGCACTCGATCTCGACGCGACCGTCCGGCTCCACGAAGAGATCGATCGGCTCCGGTCCGAGGGGTGCGCGGTAATCATCGTCACGCACCGCATCGCTGAGCTCGTCCGTATCGCCGACCGGGCGACAATACTGAGAGACGGTTTCACCGTCGGTGTCCTTGAGAAATCCGAGATCACCGAGGCGAACCTCCTCCGCATGATGACCCCTCAAGACCGCCAGATTTCCGCCGCCGCTTCAACGTCTGCAGCGCGCCTGTCGGGTGATCGCAAGGAGGCTCTTTCCGTGCATGGCGCGCGCCCCCAAGAGGCATCGCAACCGTTCGACTTCGTCCTTCCGCAGGGTTCTATCGTGGGCGTTGCGGGTCTGGACGGCCAGGGCCAGGACGCCTTTGTGCGACTGGTCGCAAGGATTATCTCGCCGTTCGGAGGGGAGGTCCGGGTCCTGGATCGGGAAAGCACCGGTCTCGTCAAAGTCAGCACGCTCGACGACGCCGCGAATAAGGGCATTGTGTACGTATCCGGAGACCGGAAGCGGGAAGGAATTTTCCCACAGCAGAGCATTTTCGAGAACCTCGCCATCGGTATCTACCAAAAGAACCTGGGGCCGTTCGGTGTCATCAGGCGGAAAAGGCTGAAGCAGACGTTTGCCCGGGAGATCGAGCGACTCCGCGTCAAGATCGGGCACCCGGACAACCGGATTACGTCCCTTTCCGGGGGGAACCAGCAGAAGGTCCTGATCGGTCGTGCCTTCGCCAATGATCCCAGAGTGATCGTTCTTAACGACCCTGCTCGAGGCGTGGACCTCAACACCAAACGTGACCTGTATCGCGAGCTTCGGCTGTTTGCCGAAGGTGGCGGCTCGGTAATCTACCTTTCAAGCGAGATCGAAGAGTTTCTCGGTTTCGCCGATCGCGTTGATGTCTTTCACAAAGGGAGCATCCATCGTTCCCTCGACGGCCCCGACATCAACGAAGAAACCATTCTCGCTGCAATGTTCGGCCGCTCGGTTGCCGACACCATGGAATTCTCCAAAGAGAGAAAGGCACACTGATGTCGCAACGTTTTGGATTTCCTGCGCTCGACAGGTCGCTGACCGTACCGCTCGTTCTTTTCGCAGTGTTGCTCGTCGCCGCAGCCGTGCTCTCGCCGCGGCTGTTCACCGCAACCGGAATGGGCGGAGCAATCATCGTCGCAGCACCTTTGATCCTCACGACGCTGGCCCTGACACCGATCGTGATGGCAGGCCGCGGTTCGGTCGACCTTTCCGTTGGCCCGCTGATGGGTTTCGTGAACGTCACCCTGATCGGCTGGCTCTCGGCAAGGGGTTACACGTCTCCGCTCGCGGTGATTTGCTGGGTGGTGGCAATCGGCGCACTGTACCAGTTGCTGCAGGCGCTCATCATCATCTACGTCCGGGTCGCCCCCATCATCGTCACGCTCTCCAGCTTCCTCGTCCTTTCAGGCTTGAACCTCATGGTCATGTCAAGGCCGGGCGGCGTTGCGCCGGACTGGATGATGACGTGGGGAGCAGGAACGACGATCTTATCTCCGGTGCTGATCATCGTCCTGGCGGCGTTGGCTCTTTGGGCCGTTATGCGCCGGACCACCTTTTACTCCCACCTCCGCATGACAGGCGCTGACGAACGGATGGCCTACACGAGCGGGGTGAAAGCCGACACCGTACGCATCTGCGCCCATCTCCTCGGCGGCGTCTTCGTCGGCCTTGCCGCGCTCAGCTATACGGCATTGATCTCTTCTGGCGATCCTACCCAGGGAAGCAGCTACACGCTCCAGGCGGTTACCGCCCTGGTGCTCGGTGGCGCAAACCTGGCTGGCGGGAGAGGGGGAGCTTTGGGGTCCACGCTTGGTGCGCTGAACATGTTCCTCATCTCGTACCTGCTTTCCGCCTTCAGCTTCGGAAGCGTGACGGGGTTCGTGACGCAAATGGCTTTCGGCCTGATCCTCGTGGCATCGCTCCTCGTCAACGTATTCATGACGGCCCGGCGCACGGCTTTCTAGGGAGGACTGGTAATGACTTCACTCGCAACGGAACAGACGATGAGCCAAATCACAGGACGATCGGTAAAGCTGCAGCGCAGCATCGTAATTGGCTTTGGTCTGCTTGCCGCACTTCTCGTGCTGGGCACGATCCTTGTTCCGGGGTTTATCTCGCCCCGTAACGCGCGTTCGATATTGCTGCTTGCCGCTTTCCTGGGGCTTGCATCGTTGGGACAGACGCTATGTGCCATGGTCGGCGCGCTTGATCTCTCCATTCCATATGTCATCGGGGGAGCGAATATTCTCTTCCCAAGCCTGTTGGTCACCGGGATGCCTGCCTGGCTGGCCGTGATAGTGGTCGTTCTCCTGGGAGCAGCAATCGGGCTTGCGAACGGCTTTTTGAGCTTCAAGCTGCAGGGCCAGGCTCTCATCATGTCCCTAGGGGTCGGCTTCGCATTTGTCGGCGCGGTACAACTCTACACCTCCATCGGTTCCGACTACGGCGGAACGGTTTTCGCCCCCGTACCGGACTGGCTCCGGAATATCGCCGCGTTCAACGGGAAGACCTTCGGGCTGCCCCTGCCGCCCGTGGTGCTGGTGTGGCTCCTCGTGGCGCTCGTCACCATCTGGGCTCTGTATAACACCTGGTTCGGCCGCTCCATCTACGCCGTCGGCGGCAGCAGAACTGCAGCGGCAAGGCTTGGCATTTCCGAAACCAAGGTCTGGACCAGCATTCACGGTATCAGTGGGGCGATGTCGGCACTGACGGGCGTATTGCTGCTCGGGTTTTCCGGCGGCGGCTTCGTTGGCGTCGGAGATCCATACCTCTTCACCACCGTTGCGGCCGTTGTGATCGGCGGCACCTCGCTGCTCGGTGGCGCAGGCGGATACGGGGCAACCGTTCTCGGGGTACTCGTATTGACGATATTGACGTCTCTGCTGGTTGGGCTCGGCCTCAGCTTTGCCGCGCAACAGGCGATCGTGGGTCTGCTGATCGTGCCGATGGTGGCCGTCTACGCGCGTACCCCGCATATCCGCAACCAGATCTGATCGGAGGGCCGGCAAAATGAAGATTGTCGCGATAACCGGCAATGTCTCGCGCCCCTCCAAGACGCGGGCGCTCGGGGAATACGCACTCTCGAGCGTCCCTCCCGGCCACGCCCGGTATCTGTTTGACCTGGTCGATGTGCTCCCGGTGTTAGGAACCACCCTGTGGCGTTCGGAGGCCCCTGCTGGACTTGCGAACGTTCTTGACGCAATCCAGTCTTCAGACGTCCTCGTTGTGGGGACACCGGTCTTCAAGTCCTCGATGACCGGTCTTCTCAAGCATCTTTTCGACCTCTTCGAAATGACAGCCCTGCAGGGGAAACACGTTTTGATATTCGCAACGGGTAAGGCCGAGGCCCATGGCGAGCATGTCGAGGCTCACTTGCGTTCATTGATGGGCTTCTTCAAAGCCGAGATTCGCGGTGACTTCATCTATGCGATGGACGGCGACTTCCCGGATTCGGCGCCGTCTGCTGAACTTCGGGAGCGGGTCGACCGCCAACTCGCACGCACTCTGGGCCATGTTTAGTTCAAGGAGAAGAACATGAATTTTGCTTCCATCGAGAGCGCGGTTCAAGCAATCGCCGCCGGAGAGATGATAATCGTCGTGGACGATGAAGACCGGGAAAACGAAGGCGACATCCTCGTTGCCGCGGACAAGGTGACGAATGATCATGTTGCTTTCATGATGCGTTATGCGCGCGGCCTGATCTGCGTGCCGATGAACGGGGACCGGTTGGACGAACTCGATATCCCGCTCATGGTGGAGCGCAACTCGGATTCCATGCAGACGGCGTTCACGGTCTCGGTGGACCTGATAGAAGGCGTATCAACCGGTATTTCCGCAGAAGACCGCGCCAAGACCATCAGGGCGCTTGCCGACGCATCGACGATGCCGGAGGACCTCTCCCGGCCAGGCCACATATTCCCCCTGCGAGCAAACCCGTCCGGTGTTCTCGGACGCCCCGGCCATACGGAAGCCGCGGTGGACTTCGCTCGGCTCGCCGGGCTCGAGCCAGCGGGTGTTATCTGCGAAATCGCCAACGACGACGGTACTATGGCGCGTCTTCCCGAACTCAGGGAATTCGCCGCGCGCCACAACCTTCTCATGGTGACCATCGAAGCCCTGATCGATTATTGCCGCGAGATCGATGAACGCGGCCCTCGTGTAGAGGACGCAGCCGCGGCGGCCGCGTTGTCGAATGTTTCGTATCTGGCAAGCAGACGTTCTACATACCTCCAGCGGGAGAGCGGAACTACTGCGTTCGCATTCTCCGATACAGCACAAGAAAAGCGCGTTTCGCAGGTGCCAACGGGGGGAACGGACCTTGGGTTCGCTGTGCGATGATTGGGCATGACAAACCGTGACCCGCTTTATCGCCCCGCCGCTTTTCCTGCTGAAATTATTGCGCACGCGGTGTGGCTTTCTTTCCGTTTTGCTTTTGCGCCTGCGGGTGATCGAGGACATGCTGGCCGGTCCTGGGATCATTGTCTCGCACCAGAGGATCCGCCTGTGGGCAAAGTACTTTGGTCGTACCTTCGCCAACAACAAGCTTGGATCCTACCACGCTGTAAAACGAGAGTTCATGCCGGATGTAGCGCTTCGGCTCCACCCTGTTCCACACCCCACCCCATGACCTCACCACGAGCCATCGTCGCGAACTGGGAGTAGCAGCGATGAACCTATGGGCCCAAATTGCTCGCGCATCACTGACAAAATAGACCGGCGTCATGGGCTCGCCTCTTTGCCCTTAAGCCTAAGATTCCCGTCGAAGTGACGGCGAGGACCGGCTGCAACCCCTCAATTGCCCTGTTCGCCCGTCGATGGCGAAAGCCGACCTCATGCTTGGATACCGTTTCGGGAAGGAAGTGATGATGTGGAGAGTTGAGAGTGTCCCCTCTAAGATTGCCCATTTCTCGCTCAAAGGCACTTGCAGCGAGGAACTCGCGGAAGCGCTTTCCAGGCTTTCCCCGCAATCTCCAGCGCATGTACAGGGCGACAAGACGATCGCCTACGATATACATGCGATTACCAATGGCCCGATTGCAGTTATTGCCGCGCATTACGAGGGCGACCTAACGGTCCAGCACCAGGGACCGGCGGAGGCAAACATTATCATGCTTCCACTATATGGGCGATCGGTCGTTACCGTGGACGGCAGACAAATCCTGTCAGAGGGAAGGCGTGGCGTTTTCGTGAACAGTATGTCGGCCAGTACAACCCAATTCATTGGGCCCAGGAAACATTTGGGTCTTAGGATCTCCCATGATGAGCTGACGCGCCGTTTAGCACGTCGGCTCAATACGCCAATAAGAGGCAGCCTCGATTTTGCGCCAGAAATCGACCTATCGGTCGGGTTCGGCTCCCTTTTGGTGCAACTGGTACCAGTGCTTTATGCTGGATTACGAGACGGAACCCTCCTTCAATCGCCGATAGCACTTAATCACCTCACCGAAACGACGATAGAGCTTTTGATCGAAGCTGCGCAGCATCGCTACTCACCTGAGTTATGCCGCGTTGCTGAACCACCCTTACCCAAGGCCGTTAAGCGGGCGGTCGACTATATGCGTGCCAATATTGCTCGGCCGCTATCTCTTGAGGAAATCGCAACGGCTTGTGGCGTGAGCCGACGCACTCTTCAGAGCGGTTTTCGCAATTTCCGAAATACGACCCCTCTGGCATTTCTGCAGCACCTACGGTTGGAATCAGTGCATCAGGAACTGATGACAGGCGAGCCTGGCCTCTCAGTCAAGCAGGTCGCTCTGAAATGGGGCTTCGTGCATAGAGGCAGATTTTCTGCGGATTATCGCAAGCGCTATGGGGTACTTCCCTCGGAAACATTGCGTATATCATAAGCGGATTGCGCCGACCGAGCTACGATCAGCCGGCACGCTCGACCGTCCTCAAGGCTTGTAGCAACAGCACTCTCCAGAAAAACGGACTGCCTCGGCCCAAGATCTGTCTTGCAGATGATCCCCTGAACGCAACGATGTTCCGATCTGCGCAACGCAGTTCAAGACCAATACAGGGGTTAATCTTATAGTAATTATGCCGAGGTCATCTCACATATAGCGGTCGATGTCGCAATGTTCTGGACCGCGTCGCTGATGGAAGCCGGTGTAATTTATAGTCGTCTATGAGGAACATATGTCGAGACTGCCGCTATCTCTACTTTTAATGATTTTGGCAATTATCCCGTTGACCGCGTTCGTAATCATCGGAGTATCAACATCACTGGGGTATTACCGCGAATACTCTACCTTCCGAAGCGCACAAACAACGCAGCGACTTGGGCGGGAAGGCGGAGTCCTCGCCCAAGCTATAGCGGCGGAAGCGTTTGCAGGCGCCGACGTGCGTCGGGCAAAGCAAGCTGCATCGGACAGGGCTTTTACAGCGGTCTTTTCCGCTTACGACTCTTGGAAAAAGACATTTGACGATCCGGCCATAGAACGGGCAGTACAAATCATTCGTGAAAGGCGGGACAATATCGATAGCTTCCGCCGGCGCGTCGATGACGGAACGGCTAGCGAGGCGGAGGGAGCTGTTGCTTTGCGCCCAGCTGCCCTTGCGGGTTTGGAGCTCGTCCGTCGCACTGGGGCGACTGTCAATGATTTGGATTTAGCACGCCAAATTACCGGTTTTCACGCGCTGATGCAGATCACGGAAGCTAGTTTGCTGGAGATCAGACCCGGCCGAGCCTACATCAAAAATTCAGCCATGTCCGTCGATCTATTTTCGTCCCTCTTACAGTCAAAAAATCTAAAGCAGCTTTATGTGCCTGCGATGCAGGAATTTCTCCCCGCCGATCTCGTCAAATCTTATGACGACTTTGAGGCCAGCGCCGCAGGCAAGTTCATCGCCGGCGTTCGCGATCAGATGTATGCAAACCAGCCGGGCGTTTCCTTCCCCCCGAGACGTTGGATCGATGGAATAAAATCACCCAACAGCGGGGTGCTTTGTTGACCGCACTCATTATGCGCACCGGCGACGAGTTGGACGAGATGGCATTTCAGCGGTACGATGATCTTAGCAATGCCTTTATCGGCTACTCCGGCGCCACGCTTCTGATCATGTCTACGGTACTCATTCTGTGCATTTCGGTCGTTCGGAGAATTTCAAGCTCCATTCGGACTCTGACAAGCCGAATGAAGGCACTCGCGGAAGGCGATACGTCGGCGCCGGTGCCCTTGACGATCCGACGCGACGAGATCGGGGACATGGCGCGTTGCCTTGAGTTTTTCCGCGGCGCGGCCATACAGAAAAATAACCTGGAGACATCCGCGGAAGCTGAGCGCATTCGTTCTGACCAAGAGAAGCTGGATATTCAGGTAAGGGCGGAAAAAGAAGCAGAAGAGCGCCTCGTCCGAGCGACGACGGCATTGGCAACCGGGTTGAAGCGGATGGCGGATGGAGACTTGATTTATGAGATTGAGGAGCCGTTAGCGCCACAGTTTGAAAGTTTGCGCAGGGATTTCAACGCTTCCATTCGTCAGCTCCGGGACGCGCTTGTTACCGTCGGCCATTCAGTCGAAACGGTCACGAATGGCAGCTCGGGCGTCTCGGCCGCATCTGAAAATCTTTCAAGACGCACCGAGCAGCAGGCGGCTTCGCTCGAGGAAACTGCAGCGGCGTTGGAGGAAATAACCGTCAACGTTGCATCGACGACAAAGAGGACGGCCGAGGCGCGCGGAGCTGTCCAACAGATGCGGGATCATGCGGAAATGTCCGGTCGGGTTGTACGCAATGCTATCGGAGCCATGCATCGCATTGAGAACTCCTCCAAACAGATTTCGCAGATCATCAGCGTCATCGACGCGATCGCCTTCCAAACAAACCTCCTGGCGCTGAACGCCGGCGTCGAAGCAGCGCGTGCTGGCGACGCGGGAAAAGGCTTTGCGGTTGTTGCCCAGGAGGTCAGGGAGCTTGCGCAGCGCTCAGCGACAGCGGCGAAAGAAATCAAGGATCTCATCGGCAATTCAGCTCTGGCCGTCGACGAGGGCGTAAGGCTCGTGAGCGAAACCGGATCGGGCCTGAGAACGATTGAAGAGCTTGTGCAGGATGTAAATCTTCATATGGACGCAATAGCAACGGCCTCCCAAGAACAATCGTCGGGCCTGCGCGAGATCAACGGCGCGGTTAATCATATGGACCATGCCACTCAAGAAAATGCGAGCATGGTCGCGGAGATGAATTCTGCAGGATCACACCTCGCTCAAGAGAGCCAAAGCCTCGCCGCGCTTTTGAGACATTTCCACTTCAAAGACGAGAGCGGGGATTTCCAGCCACAGAAGGTGACGGGCGAACTTGGCAAGAGTTTCCCGGCCGGTCAGACAATGGTTGACCGCGGAAACTATCCGATGCGCCGCGGTAACCTGGCACTCGCGCCTTCGAACGATGATTGGCAAGCATTCTAAATCATATGGGCGGCGTCGCCGACCACAGCGAAATGCACATCTTTGATGATTCTGAATGAGAGCGATATCCCGGTGGGGTAGCGGCATGGTACTCCCGCCAAATGACTTGTGCGGTCCTAACAAAAAGCTGGCTTGACGCATGATTGCTCAGCCACGTGACAGAGCAGGACAAGTACATGAAACACATAGCTCAATCGGAACGCACATCCCGCCCCGAACAGCCTGTGGAAGCGCAGATGGCGACTGATGCTCAAATCAATCAGGGGCGTGGCGCCTTCCGCACCGCGGTCAATGCCAGCCCTCCGCTTGCCACGGGCACGGCACCGCCATTTTCGGAGGCCTCCATTGTCCGGCCATCGCACGGTCACGACGCAGATGTCGCGAGTCTGAAGCAACCGTTTGAGAAGTCTTTTCGGGCGCCCCCCCGGCAACCTGAGACAAACGTCGACATGCCATTCAACGCCGAAGAGATGTCCAGTGCCGTCGTACTCGACGCGATCCCGTTACCCGTCTTCTTCAAGAACAGGGATGGGGTACACCTTGGTTGCAACAGGGCGTTTGAAAGCTTCTCCGGTCGCTCAAGAGCAGAGATTATCGGAAAAACCGTTTTCGATTTGGTACCCGCACCCATAGCCGAGAAGTATGCCGCGTCGGACGAGGCACTTTTTGCAAATGGCGGTGTTCAGCAATATGAAGCAAAGGCCACTGCCGAAGATGGTGGTGTCGTTGATCTTTTACTCAGCAAAACAGCGATCACTGATATCGCCGGTAACAGGATCGGCTTGGTTGGCGCGATGTTGGACATCACAGAGCGAAAACGTGCGGAGCATGATCTCAAAGAGGCTCTTGAATTCGCAGAGGGAATTATTGCCGCCATTCCAGACGTTCTGTTCGAGGTAGATGCCGACGGTCGCTACCTGCAGGTCTGGGCAAGGAATCAGGAGCTCCTGGCGCAGCGAGAAGAAGTGCTGCTCGGTAAGCTTGTCCGCGATGTGCTCCCTCCAGATCAGGCCGACATCGCTATGCTGGCTCTTGAAGAAGCCGATGAAACCGGCGCCTCCTACGGTCGTTGTGTCCGTATAGCCCTACCAAACGGCGAATCCCGTTGGTTTGAACTGTCGGTGGCGAAGCGACCAAGCAGTGACCACTCAACCGTCACTTTTCTGGTGCTATCTCGCGATATTACCGAACGGAAGCACGCCGAGGGCACCACTATTGAAGCTCGGGCTCGCCTCCTAAGTGTCCTGCAGACCATTCCGGATATGGTATGGCTTAAAGACGTAACAGGCAAATATCTGTTGTGCAATCATGCCTTCGAAGGGTTGGTCGGCAAGGCAGAAGCGGAAATCGTTGGGAAAACGGACTATGATCTGTTTACGCCCGAACTCGCCCAGTTTTTTCGTGACAAGGATGAGGAGGCCATGCAAGCCGGCCGTATTCTCATCAATGAGGAACGGTTCACCGCTCACGAGGATGGTCGATCAACGCTTTTGGAAACACGTAAGGTTCCGGTATTCACGGGGGGAAAGCTGATGGGGATTCTCGGCGTCGCCCGCGATATCACCGAACTGGACACGTCCCGTAAGAAAATCCATCAGATGGCATTCTACGATTCTCTGACCGGCCTGCCTAACCGGACACTTTTCAATGAACGGCTACGCGAGATGATCAGGGACGCGGCTTCGGCGGGCCAGCGAGCCGGGGTGATGCTGATCGACATGGACCATTTCAAAGCGATCAATGACACTATGGGGCATCCCGTCGGTGACGAGTTGCTGCGGCAGGTGGCGACACGCATGAAAGAAGGCGTCCGCGCCAGCGACACAGTGGCGAGACTCGGTGGCGATGAATTTGCAGTCTTGCTGCCGAATGTCCAGGACAATGACGATTTGGCTCAAATTGCCAGCAGAATGCTCGCCGCATTCGGCGAACGCTTCATGCTTTCCGACAGGGAGATCTTTGTATCCTGCAGCATCGGGATATCGGTTTTTCCAAATGACGGTGATGCTCCCGACGATTTGGTGAAATATGCAGATTCTGCGATGTATTTAGCGAAGCGCTCGGGGCGTAGGAACTTCCGATTCTACTCAAGGGATCTCACGATTGGGGCTGAAAAGCGCCTGGCGCTAGAATCAGACCTACGCCTAGCTATGAAACATGGGCAACTTGAACTCCATTATCAGCCAAAGGTCCTATTAGACAACGGAAAGGTGATTGGTTCAGAAGCACTGCTTCGATGGCATCATCCGAAGATGGGAATGATCCCTCCGGGAGAATTTATAGGTGTCGCCGAGGAAACCGGACTGATCATCGATCTCGGACGATGGGTGCTGCATGAGGCGTGTCGCACGGCAGCCATCATGAATGCAGATGGACTGCCCCCGCACAAGATCGCGATAAATTTGTCTCCTAAGCAGTTTCAATGCCCGCATTTGTCGCAAACGGTGGCGGACGTATTGCAGGAAACCGGTTGTCGTGCGGAGTGGATCGAGGTGGAAATAACTGAGAGTCTCCTGCTCCACAACTGCGAGGGCGTTTCGACGACACTCTCTCAATTGCATGCGAGCGGAATTTCCATAGCGATCGATGATTTCGGCACCGGCTACTCATCTCTGAGCTATTTGGCTAACTTTCCCATTGATACCCTTAAGATTGACCGGTCATTCATCAATCGATCCGACAAGCGAAGTAGAGAACTGGTGAAGGCAATTCTCTCGATCGCGCGCTGCCTAGGGCAAGATGTGGTCGCTGAGGGCGTGGAGACGGTCGATCAAGAAAAATTCTTGGTTGAAAGCGGCTGCGCTGTGGCACAAGGGTTCTACTATAGTAAGCCCGTCCCGAAGTCCGAACTTCTCGTCGCAAACGCACGCCCAAGGCATCGAAACGTTAACGGACCTTGCGATTCGCTGTGCGATGATTGAGCATGACGGACCGTGACCACTTTATCGCCGCCACCGCTTTCTTGCTGAATTATTGCCCACGCGGTGTGGCTTTATCCCCGTTTCCCTTTTGAGCCTGGGGTTGGTCGAGGACATGCCGTCCGCTCGTGCAAACGGCTCAAGCTCGATTGATATAGCAGCCGGTCAACCGCCGGCCGCATTTCCATGCTCATCGAGACATACATTTTGGCAACGGCGAATGCTGTTGCGGGACCTAAATTCACTGCCTGCTTGCGGGATAAAACGCGAGGTCAGATAGATGGCGTCTCCCTGGAAATTTTTTGGCCGACGGATCTCACCTGGACGCCAACTAAAAGAGAAATCGGCTCGACCGAGAAGGTTACGCCGGAGGCATTGCCTATTTCCGGTCCGACTGAAGCGCCTGCCGAGGAGAGCGTGAAAGGCGCTGATCGACCGGTTAGCAGCGAGGAGCTACCTCGTCATGGTCAAGCCGCTGCAATTTCCGCAGAGCCTGTGCATTCCGATGAAGCCAAAAACGGTGCCCGCGATAAGGTCGAACGCCGTGCAGCAAAGATTGGGCAGGTCGCTAATCAGGCTCTATCCGGCGGTACTGGTATCGACGTCACCGCTGCACATGTTGATACTACGCATATCAGGCGAACTGTCGAAGTCGCACCGCGCAAGGAAAGAAGTCGCAGCAAGGAAGCGTAGCGGTTACGAACGTTTCGTCCGTATCCCAGGTCGCACACATTGCAGAGGAGATAAACCTCGATGAAGAGATCCGGGTGCTCAGGGGGCAGCTGGCGGGAAAGCTAACGCTGCAAAACGCGCAGTTAAGAAAAATGCTGGAGCGATTTCAACGTTGAACGTGGGGCCGAGTTGATTTTGCGCAATGAATGGGTGTTTATCCTGCAGCTATGGCCGAGCGCGGCATGACGAGAGGGTGTCGCCTGTGCTTCCCGCAGTATCTTGAGCGAGTAAATGGCGTTCGACCCTGGTCAACTTGCATAGTGGGCCAGATGCTGGGAGTGCATAATAAACGCCGACGATGGCATGCGGCGCAACTTGCGATGTGTTGATGGCTGAATCCCCGACTACAATAAAACGAACTTCAGCCAACGAGCCATGGGACGCTGCTTACGGCCCGGTTCTTCTTCGACCACCGGTCCGCCTCCAGAAATCGCGGACCGATGAATCGACAACGGACATGGCGCCGCGTAAGTCGCGAATTCGCAAACGTTAGGCCAAAGCGAAATGACGCACAATGCATCGGGTCAGTAAAGCAATCGAGCGCGTATCGTTCCCGGAATCTGGCGAATCTCATCAAGGATGTCATCCGCTCTCTGGCCAATGCTCTCGGCCTGAATCACCACATAACCCATCTCGCCGTAGGTTTGCAGGAATTCGCCGACGATATTCAGTCCGCGGGACGAAAAAATCATATTCAAACTGTTCAAGATGCCAGGGCGATTTTCATGAACATGGATGAAACGTGTGCCGTTCGGTCGCGGAGGCAGTTGAACCTGGGGAAAATTGACCGCGCCCAGCGTCGAACCGACGTCCGAATATTCGACGAGCTTCCTTGAGACTTCCCCTCCGATGCGCTCCTGGGCTTCTTCGGTTGAGCCGCCAATATGTGGCGTCAGAATTACATTGTCCAAACCCTGTAGCGGCGTCTTGAAAAGTTCTTTATTGGATGCCGGCTCTTTCGGGAACACGTCCACAGCCGCGCCTGCGAGATGCCCTTCTTTCAAAACCGTCGCAAGCGCCTCAAGATCGACCACGGTCCCGCGGGAATTGTTGATAAAAACGCTCCCTTTTTCATTCGGCGCAGTTCAGCCTCAGTGATCATGTTTCGCGTTGAACTGGTCTCTGGAACATGCATCGTCACATAATCTGAGATTTCGAGCAGTGCCCCGAGCGTCGCCATCGATTCTGTATTGCCGTGGCGAAGCTTGTCCGAGGGATCGAAATAGCGCACGTTCATGCCCATACTTTCCGCAAGAACGCCAAGCTGCGAACCGATATTGCCATAGCCAACGATGCCCAGCGTTTTCCCGCGCACCTCACGACTGCCGACGGCAGATTTTTCCCATCCGCCTTCATGAGCCGAAGCCGAACGCGGGAAGATCCGCCTGGTCAGCATGATGATCTCACCGATCACAAGCTCGGCGACCGAGCGCGTATTTGAATAGGGAGCGTTGAACACGGGTATCCCGCGTCGGCGGGCCGCATCCAGATCGACCTGATTTGTCCCCACAGAAAAACAGCCGACGGCCATGAGCTTCTTAGCCGATCTGAAGATTTCCTCTGTCAGATACGTGCGTGAGCGAATTCCCACAATATGTGCTTCGGCTATATGACTTTTAAGATCCTTGTCATCCAGAGCCTTCGGCAGATGCGTGAGATTGACGTAGCCTGATGACGAAAAGTAGTCCACCGCGCTCTGACTGATGCCTTCAAGCGAAAGAGGTCGGGACATTGGATTGCTCTCGATTTTGGAATTCATTAAGAAGAGGCCACAAAAGCTCACAGACAGGGCAACAGGATTCAGTCAGATCCACGGACATTTGCACATAATAACCGACTCCGGCGGTAGAACATATGGCGCGCCAGCGGACAGTTCCGCATTGTCCAAAGATCTACATCATTTCCTATTGAAGCCGAACTGGTCATAGAGCCGTGCGACGACTGCCTTGTCTGCGGAATTGTCGCCGGCCATCGCACGCGTCGCGCGGCTTTTGTGGATTGCAGATGAGCTTAGCTCAACGCAGTGATGATGTCATGTGATCTCAACCAAATCGAAATCTAATCCATATCGCTGATGCGTCGCTGGTAGCGGCACCACCTCAGCAATGTGGAGTATTAGCAAATGAAAACATGGTTCATCACAGGTGCATCCCGCGGTTTCGGTCGCGCTGTCGCCGAGGAAGCCATTCGCCGCGGTAATAAAGTCGCCGCAACCGCTCGTTCCGTCGAAGCGCTTCAAGACCTTGTGGCACTTTCTCCCGAAGGCGTCGCGGCGATTCAACTCGACGCCACCAACCCCGAAGAGATCAAGCACAGCGTAGCCGCTGCCCAAGCACGCTTTGGCCGCATCGACCTCCTCTTCAACAACGCTGGGATTGGCTATTTCGCTGCGGTCGAGGAAAGCCAGGAGGCGGAAATTCGACGAATGATGGAGATAAACGTTTTTGGTCTTGTCAACGTCACCAATGCGTTTCTTCCTGCCATGCGGGCGCGGCGCTCAGGTACCATCATAAACGGGTCGTCCGTCGGAGGCATCCGAGCTTTTCCGGCTGTCGGATGGTACTGCGCGTCCAAGTTCGCTGTGGAAACTATTTCTGAATCGCTCTCGCAGGAATTGCAGCCGCTCGGTATTGACATCGTCCTCATCGAGCCCGGCCCGTTTGCGACGGATTGGGCTGGCAACTCAGCACATGAAGTACCACCGGACGGTGAAATCGCCGATTACGGCAATACGGCGGGTGGCCAGCGCGCGTCCTTCCGACAGAACGTCGGCAACGAGCCAGGGGATCCGGCAAAGGCGGCCGTGGCGATTGTCAATGTCGCTCATAACGAGGACAAGCCTCTGCGACTGCCGCTTGGCAATATCAGCTATGACGGCATTCTCAATAAACTCGAGCAGGTCCGTCAGGAGATCCCGAAGCGAGAAGCGGTCGGCCGCGCCGCGGATTGGGATTGACGTTGTTCGGGTGGCTTCTGCGATGACGCTATTGGTGCGTATCGCGGAAAAGGGAGACGTCCTTTCAGTTTCCCTATCAGAGCTTGGGGCCCGAGCGAGACTGGGAATCCAGTGACAAATGTCTCGCAGCGTTCGCCGGCTTCAAAGCGTGCCGTAGCCCGGGCGAGCCCATTAGAGCCGAGCTCACGTCGGCGTCAGTGTCCCGGTCGTCTTCAGGAACGCCGATCAGCACCGTCGTTTTGAGGCCGGCGCGCGCGAAGATGTTCGCGACGTCGGTCGCTCCCGTGAAATCGTCGGCCACGCAGCCGACCAGCAACTTTCCGGCGACCACCATGGATCACCTCATGATGAAGGGGTTGGCGACGTCTTCAGCAGTCGAGATCATCACGCTCTTCGTCTGCATGTAGTTCTGGATCGAGGCGATGCCATTCTCGCGACCGATGCCGGAGTGCTTGTAGCCTCCGAGGGGCGACATATAGCTGATGACGCGGTAAGTGTTGACCCAGACCGTGCCAGCCTGGATGGCGGCCGAAACCTTCAGGATACGACGCATGTCCTGGGTCCAGAAGCCCGCGGCCAGCCCGTAATTGGTGTCATTAGCAATATGCACGGCTTCCTCATCGCTGTCGAAGGGGATGACCGCTAGCACCGGGCCAAAGACCTCCTCCTGCGCGATGCGCATGTCGTTTCGGACCCCGGAGAAAATCGTAGGTTCGACGAACCAGCCCCTGGAGAGCTCGGGATTGTCCGGCCGCCCCCCACCGAGAACGCATTCAGCGCCTTCGCCTTTTGCGATGTCGATATAGCCCAGGATCTTCTCGAGTTGCGGCGGCGTCGTCACGGGGCCAACCTGCGTCGACGTCAATAGCGGATCGCCCATTCTCGCTATTTTTGCGAGGTTGACAATCTTCTCGAGGAACTGGTCGTGGATCTTGCGGTGTACGAGCAGTCTTGAGCCCGCAATGCATGTTTGTCCGGTGGCAGCGAAAATGCCGGAGATCACCCCGTTCACAGCATTGTCGATCTCCGCATCGTCGAAGACGATGTGCGGGCTCTTGCCGCCGAGTTCAAGCGTAACCTTCTTGAAGTTGCGCGCTGCAAGCTCGCCAATCTTGCGCCCGGTGGCTTCGCTTCCCGTGAAAGCGATCTTGGCGACGTACTTGTGGGTGGTCAACGTCTCGCCGACATCCGCGCCGAAACCTGTGACGACGTTAAAGACGCCCGTGGGAAAGCCGGCCTGTTCGACAAGCTTTGCGAACTCAAGTGTCGAAGCAGACGTGAACTCCGAGGGCTTTGCCACGAAGGTGTTCCCTGCGGCGAGAGCCGGCGCCAGCTTGTAGGCGAGCAGCAGCAGAGGGGAGTTCCACGGCGTGATCCCGACGCAGACGCCGAGCGGCTCGTTTCGAGTGAAGTTGAAGGTGTCCGCCTTGTCGATCGGGATGACCGCTCCTTCGATCTTGTCCGCCAGCCCGCCGAAGTAGTAGTACCACTGTGGGATGTACTTGAGCTGAAACAGCATCTCGTTGATGAGCTTGCCGTTGTCCGTAACCTCGATCGTCGCGAGATGCTCCGCATTCTCGGCGATCAGGTCGCCAAGACGCCGAAGAAGATGTCCGCGGGCGCTCGCGGTGAGCTTCGGCCACGGACCGCTCGTGAAGGCGCGGTGCGCAGCCTCGACTGCTCGTTCGGCGTCTTGCTTGCCGCCCTTCGGAATAGCGGCCCAAGCTTGCCCGTTGAAAGGGTTCTTCGTCTCGAACGTGTCTCCGTTGGCAGCGTCTTCCCACTTGCCGTCGATGAACATCTTGTAGGTCTGCATTGTCTTTCTCTCTTCTAGCATCCGAGTTGTCGAGCGAGGTCTTCGAGATCGTCGGCGACGTAATCCCAGCCCTGCTCGGCTGTGAGGTCGGTGGTCTGACCCTCGCCGTATTCGGTGGGTCTTGCGATGAATGCGGTTCTAAGGCCAAGGCTGCGCGCGGCGGCAAGGTCGTAGTTGTGGGCAGCGCACATCATGACGGCCCCGGGCTCCAGATAAAGGAGTTTGCAGACCCCGAGGTAGGTCTCCGGATCGGGCTTGTAGTGCTGGAAAAGCTCGCAGGAAAACACGTTGTCCCAGGGCAAGTCGGCATGCTTTGCCATGTTGACGAGAATCGCGACATTGGCGTTGGACAGCGGGCCGATGATAAACTTCGACTTCAGCCGGTGCAGCCCGCGCGATGCGTCGGGCCAGCCGTCCAGGCGATGCCAGACCCTGTTGACGTGCATCATCCGGTCGTGGTCGAGTTCGGCCAGTCCCATCTCTGCGAACACTGCCTTCAAGGCATCGAAGTGGAGTTCGTCCAGGTTCGTCCACGGCAACTCGCCGCTGCGCACCCGCGCCTTCTGGGGATTGTAACGGTCTCGCCAGCGGTCGACGAGGCCGGCCCAGTCGATCTGCAGGCCCTCCGCCGCGCCCCAGCCGGTGAGATCGCGGATGATGGAAGCCCGCCAGTCGACGACCGTGCCGAACGTGTCGAAGACAATGGCCTTGACGCCGCTAGTCATCTAGCGCCCTCCTTCTTGCGGGACGAAACGCGCTCGAACGTTTCCACTCGCTTTTCGGCCACCCAGTCTCGAACCATCGCATCAAAGCTCAGAAAGTGCGGCGTCTTCAGGTGGAAGTCGAAATCGGCTCTTGAACCGTAGACTTCATAGAGGTAGGTGCGCTCCGGCCGCTCAGGATCGCGGCAAACATCGAACACTTCGCAGTTCGGTTCGTCGCGTAGCGACGTCGCGGCATTCTCGATCATCTCCGCATGGAAATTATCGGCGAACTGGCTTTGAACGACGAACTCTACGACCACGACGAAGCCTGTGGATGCCGGACTCATGCGACCTCCTTGCGAACGGCACCCAGAGCGCCGATCACGCTGCGCGTCATTTCCGCGCAATTGGCGCTTCCGCCATACTCCATTGGAACCGCGGTCTTGGTCGACAAGGTGTGTTCGACCGCCGCCTCGATCAGCCCGGCGGCGTCAGCAAGCCGCTGATCGCCGTGCTTTACCGCCAGCCAGTCGAGCATCATCGCTCCCGACAGGAACATTGCGCCCGGATTGGCAACGCCCTTGCCCGCGATATCGGGAGCGGTCCCGTGTGCCGGCTGGAAGAGGCCGTGGGTATCACCGATGTCCGCCGAAGGGGCCATCCCCATGCCGCCGATCAGGCCGGCCGCAAGGTCGGAAAGGATGTCGCCGAACATGTTCTCGGTCACCAGCACGTCGAGCGTCCACGGCTTCTTCACCATGTTGAGCGCCAGCGCGTCGACATAGGCATAGTCCTTCTGCAACTCGGGGTGCTTGGCGGCGATCTCATCGAAGACCTTCCGGAAGAAAGCCATCGAACTGAAGACATTCGCCTTGTCGACGCAGGTCACCGTGCCGGGCTTGCCGCGACGTTTGCGCTGGGCGGCGAGCTGGAAAGCGAATTCGGTTACGCGCTCGGTGCCGGCCCGCGTGATCTGCATCGTGTCGTAGGCCTCCTGGTCGTTCAGGACCTCGCCGCGGCCGCGCGCATAAAACAAGCCTTCTGTCTGCTCGCGGACCAGCACGAAGTCAATTCCTTCGGCGCGAGGATCGGAAAGCACTTTCGGGAGACCGGGAAACCACCGGATCGGACGGACACCCGCAAATAGGCCGAACTCCATGCGCAGGTCGAGCTGCGGAATGATTTCCGTTCCGTCCGGGAAGCGGATGTCGGGCCAGCCCATCGCGCCGAAGAGGATTGCGTCGGATGTCCGGCAGGCCTCGAGCGCGGCGGCGGGCAGGGCCTCGCCGGTTTCCGCGTAGTACTGCGCACCGGCCTGATGCGTCTCGAACACGAGCGGTGGCGCGCCCGCCTGGCCGACGGCGGCGTCGATCAATTCCAGGCAGGCAGGCATGACTTCCCTGCCGATCCCGTCGCCGGGAAGGATCGCGATCTTGAGGGTGTTGTTCAACGATGACATTTGAAACCTGTCCTAGAGGTGGTTGAGGCCGAGGCGCTCGAGGAGGTCGAGCAGTTCCTTGCCTGCCCGTTCCCGGTGCGCCTTGTGAATGTTTCTTGCTTTTTCGCGGTCGCCTTCGCGGATCGCTTGCACGAGTTCTGCATGTTCGCGGGTTGAGTTAACCGGCTTAGGACGCATCTTCAGCGTCACCATCCTGACGCGATGTGCGCGGTCGATGAAATTGAGGACGACCGACTTGAGCATCTGGTTGCCGCCAAGTTCAAGCAGTTGCTCATGAAATCTCGCGTCCGCCTGCGCCCAGCGCTCCAAGTCATCTTGCGAAAGCGCATGGTCCATGTCGGCCGTCGCCTTTTCGAGACCGCGAAGCTGATCCTCGGAAAGCTGGCGGCTGGCGGCCAGCTCTGCAGCCGTACTTTCCAGCGACGTCAGGATTTCATAAATTTCTTTCATGTCAGAAATAGAAATCGGCAGAACCCGCATTCCATGCCTCGGGATAACCGAGACAAGTCCGTCCTGCTGCAGGCGCATGAGCGCCTCCCTCACGGGCGTCCGGCTCATTCCCAACTGGGACGCGACTTCCTGTTCGGTCGCCTGGTAACCGGGTGCCCACTTGTTATCCAGGATGAGCTGCCGCAACCGAAGGTGCGCTGTCGCGGTCATTGTTTTCGCGAAGGCGTCCTCTTTGATCTCTGAGACCGGTGCTGTCTGTTTCCTGGTCGGCATTTTCTTTCCCTTCAAGCTGGCTGATTTCTCAGGAGCCTACATATTTTCGCCAGCTATGTTCAGGCTGGTATCCGAGAACGCTCTTTGCTTTGTCGATGGACAGCAGGGTTTCGTTCTTCCCGATCTGCTTCTTGAACGGCACCCCCGGATACCACTTGCTGACGAGTTCCTCGTTGGAGGTGGTCATGACCCCATCGTCGTTTGCGATGATGAAGACCTCGGCACCTTTGCCGCTCCACTCGAGCGAGCGTCGGATCGCCTGTGCCCCGTCGCGGGCGTCGATATAGGTCCAAAGGTTGAAGCGCCTGCTGCCAGGGTCCTTCTCGAAGGCCGGAAAGTCGGCATACTCGCTCTCGTCCATAACGTTGGAGAAGCGTAGGCAAACAATCTTGAGCTGGCTGTCCCAGCGGCAATACTGCTTTGCCATCTCCTCGCCGAGATGCTTTGACAGGGAATAGGACGTTTCCGGGCGCGACTGGTAATTCTCGTCCGCCGGCAGATAGTCAGGCTTGATCTCGTAAGGGATGCCGAGCAGGGTCTCGCTCGACGCCCACACGATGTTCTTGATGCCGAGCAATCGGCATGACTCGAAAACATTGAACGTCGAGATGGTGTTAACCCGGAAAACGTCAGCAGGAGCAACTCGTCCCGGCATCGGCACAGCGGCTAGATGGACGACGGCTTCAGTGTTGCGATTGTGGTCCCAATCAAAGCCACTGATCGCCTCGATCGTGGCGCGCATATCCTCGAAATCGACCTTGACGAACGGGCAGAGGTTTTCTGGCGGAGCGATGGTATCCGCGTTGATGACGTCGTGGCCACTTTCAATCAGATGCTTGATCGTGGCTCTACCCAATTTGCCGCTGCCGCCTGTTACTAAAACTCTCATATCGTAATACCTCCGTAGAACCTTCCTCGTTAGCGGCTTCGGCCGACCGCGACGGCCAAGATGATGAGCATTCCACGTGCGATGAGCTGCTGGCTGTAGTCGAGGCCGCCAAGGATAAGACCGTTGTTGATGACACCGATGAGCAGGGCACCGACGATGGAACCGATCACGGTGCCGCGTCCGCCGAATAGGCTGGTGCCGCCGAGAACCACGGCTGCAATGACAGACAGCTCGTCGCCTTCGCCAAGCTGGAAGCGTCCAGACTGCAGGCGTCCGGCATAGAGCATGCCCGCGATTGCAGCGGCCATCCCCGTCAGTAGCAGCACCTGGAACTTGATTTTCCGGACATCGACGCCGCTGTAGCGAGCCGCGATCGAGTTTCCGCCTGCCGACATGACCTTGCGGCCGAACGGTGTCTTGCGGAGCGCGATATGGGCGATGATGCCCAGAACGGCGACCCAGATAACGAGGACAGGAACAGGACCGATGTTGCCCGAACCAAAGACGAAAATGAACGTGTCGTTGATGATCGGAACAGGCGAGGTGCCGCTCACCCACATTCCGACCCCTCGCGCGATCCCCATCATGCCGAGCGTCACCAAGAACGACGGGATGTTGAGATAGGCAGTTAGGCCGCCGTTTATGGCGCCTACCAGCAGCCCGAGGGCCAAGCCCGCGAGAATGCCGGGGAACAGACCATACTGGCTCAGCACCAGGCCAGCGACCACCGACGACAGTCCCGCAATGGCTCCGACGGAGAGGTCGATCTCGCCCGCCGAGAGAACGAACGACATTGCCATGGAAACGATGGCGACGATCGCAGTCTGCCGCAGGATGTTGAGCAGGTTGTTTGAAGATAGGAATCCGCGATCCTGCAGCAGGATGGCGAAGACGATGAAGATGACGACGAAGCCGATGTAGACGACGTAGTCGCGCCAGTTGCTGTGCCACGGCCGCATGTGGGTTGCATCCGCCTCTGTGTTCAATGTCTTGGCTTCAGTGGACATTTTGGGTTGCCTTCTGAATCGCGACCTGCAGACCGAGTTCGGTGCGGATCAGCGGAGATTGAGTTTCGTCGCCGGCAATCGTGGCCCAGCTCTCGATTTCGTCGCGCTCGATTTCGCGCGCGAGTCGTCCGTTGTTCATGACAAGGATGCGGTCGCTCGTTGCCAGAAGCTCGGCAGGTTCCGACGAGATGACGATGACGGACTTCCCGGAGGAGGCGACGGTCCGAATGATTTCTACGATCTCGGCCTTTGAACCGATGTCGACGCCTGCTGTCGGTTCGTCGAGAATGACAACCGAGGGATCAACCGCCAGCCATTTGGCGATAACGATCTTCTGCTGGTTGCCGCCGGAAAGGTTCCTGACCTTGTTGTCAGCGGACGGCGTCTTGATCCGCAATTGCTTGATGAGATCGGAGGTCAGCGTTCCCTCGCGTCGACGGTCGATGAAGGGACCGCGGACGAGCTGACCGATCTGCGGCAGTCCAAGATTATCGCCGACGCTGTGCTCGACAACCAGACCTTCCTCGTGGCGGCTCTCTGGAACAAGCACGATGCCCGCCTTAATGGCATCCGAAGGCGACTTGAACTCAACGGCAGTGCCTCCGAGTTCTACGGTTCCCGCAGTTTTCTTATCGACGCCGAAAAGGAGGCGGGCAAGCTCGCTCCGGCCCGCGCCCATGAGGCCTGCTATTCCCACAATCTCGCCCTTGTGGAGGTCGAAGCTGACATCGCTGGGTTTTCCCGAGGGGCCCGAAAGGCCACGTACGCTCAGCGCGGGTTTGCCGCTGCGATCAATAGGTCGCGCCTGGTATTGGAAGCCGGTGACACGCTTGCCGACCATGTGCTGCACGATCGAGTCGAGCGTGAATTCGGATGTCTTCCCGGAGGTCACGTTCTGACCGTCGCGCAGTATTGTAATCTCGTCGGCGATGGTCATGATCTCGGTCATGCGATGCGAAACGTAGATCACGGCTGTTCCCGCCGCAGTGAGCTTATTCAACATGCCGAACAGAGTATCGGCTTCCTGTGCGCTCAGCGACGAGGTTGGTTCGTCGAGGATAAGGATCCTGGCGTCCTGGTGGATGGCCTTGGCGATTTCGGTCAGCTGGGCCTGGCCGGGGCTGAGTTCAAAAACAGGTGTCCTCGGATCAACCCTGAGGTTGAGCTGGCCGATGATCTCGGCTGCCTGTGCGATTTCCCTGCGCTCGTCGACCAAGATCGACAGGCGGCGGGGCTCCCGGTTCAGGAAAATGTTCTGGGCGACCGAGAGGGTGGGGATCAGGCTGAGGTCCTGGAAGATCATCTCGATGCCGAGCCTACGGGAATTCTCCGGAGAGCTTGACGACATGTGCTCGCCAAAAACCTCGATGGATCCCTCCGTGGGTGTGACCACACCCTGCAGGATCTTCAACAGGGTAGACTTGCCGGCACCATTTTCGCCGACCAGCGCATGGATTGTCCCGGGTTGGATCGTCAGGCTGACACCGCGCAGTGCGTGCACGCCGCCAAACGATTTCCTCACGTCGCTCATCCTGACGGCGGCGAGGGTTTCGGTGACTGCTTGAGTGTTCATGGTCGTTGTCCGCCGCTTTGGGACGGGGAGCGGGCGGAGCCGCTCCCGCGCACCGTTAGTTCATTGCGTCGGTGAGAATCTTCGGAGCCTGGTCGCCGTTCGACTGCGGCCACGCCTCGATCAGGTTATCGCGGGTTACGGCAAGGGCCGGGAGCACGACGTAGGGAGGTGCGTCCTTTCCGAGAAGGGCGTATCCCGCAAGGATGCCCTCGGCATAGCCGGCGCCGTACGGACGCTGGGAGCCCGTTCCCTTGACGTAACCCTTCTTAGCCATGTCGATCGAGATGTTGACGCCAAGGTCGCAAGTGGTGATGACGAGGTTCTTGGACGCGCCCGCTGCGCGCGCCGCTGACAGGACGCCTTCCGTTGGAACGTCCCACACGGCCCAGATGCCATTGAGGTTGGGGTGCGCCGTCAGCATTGCGGAGGCGACGCGCTCGGATTCGCTTGAGAAATCGGGGCCTCCGACACCGGTCTCCTGGACGACCTTGATATCGGGATAATCCTTGATCGCTTCCTTGAAGCCGACAACGCGTTCTTTCGTGGCAAAAAGGTCGGACGCATGCGGGATGAGACCGATTTCGCCCTTGCCGTCGAGCGCCTTCGCCATGAGGAGGGCGGCGACCTTGCCCATCCCGCGGTTGTCGGAGGAAACCAAGCTCACGTAGTCCTTGCCTGCGGTCATTCCAGCCCCAGTCTGGTCGAGAAAGATGATCTTGATGCCAGCGGCAGCAGCTTTCTTGTATGCTGCGGCGGTGGCTGACTGTTCGGCGGGAACGGTGATCATGACATCAGGTTTGAGCGCCATGACGCTTTCGATGTCTGAAACTTGCTGCTCCGCGCGATATCCAGCATCAGTCGTCGCAACGATTTCGACGCCGAGCTCTTCCAGAGCCTTCTTTTGCCCGGCCATCTGGGCCTTGGCCCAGTCAGACGCCGTGTAGTGCATCACAATGGCCGCTTTGGCGTGCTTCGTCTTGATCTTTTCGATCTCTTCGGCAGATAGCTTCAGGTCGCTCGCGAGGGTCGCTCTCTCGCCGTTGGGCCCGCTTGCCGGGTGACTTTCAATATCCTTGATCTGTTTATCGATATCGACCGCGAAAGCGCTTGGCGCATAGGCTGCGCTACCGCCGAGGGCGGCGGCAAGGGCGATCATCTGTAGGGACTTGCGCATCGTCAAAGGCATTTTGGTTCCTCCCATCAAAGCCTAGTGAGTTCCTTGAATTCAATAACGTATACGTTAATGCATTTGTAAAAGCTGTCAACTTAAGAAATGTCGGGAAACATCGGCGAACCGAATTGAACATTCCCCATTTGGGATGGTTTCATCCATTCTCGAATGCTCAACGCGGTAGTGATCACGTTGATCATCTTGTCCGTTTGCCACCAAACGGATCGAGGCAGACCGCCCCGTGAAAGCGACCTGGGCTGATCCTTCCGGCTCCCGATCGACGTGGTAGCCAATAAAAGCTATTGCGCAAATACTGAGGTATAAGGTATGAGGTATGATGACCGTCTTTTTTCGCGGCAGAATGTGATATTGTTATATTTATCGCATACAATACGTGATTTTGTGATGTCCGGAAAAGTGCGCCACATTGGTCGCGTTTTATGAGGGAGGAAGAATTGACAGCAGCAGTTTCGATCCGCGATCTCGCGAGCGCTATCCGAGTCCTGTCAATTGACGCGGTTGAGGCCGCAAAGTCCGGGCACCCCGGAATGCCCATGGGCATGGCTGATGCGGCGGCGGTGCTGTTCGGCCGGCACCTCAAGTTCGATTCAAGCGAACCTGGCTGGCCGGACCGCGATCGTTTCGTCCTGTCGAACGGCCATGGCTCGATGCTGCTCTACAGCCTTCTGCACCTCACCGGGTACGAAGACATGACGATTGAGGAGGTTCGCAACTTCCGCCAATGGGGCTCCAAAACGCCAGGTCATCCCGAATACGGCCACACCGCTGGTGTCGAGGCGACCACCGGGCCGCTCGGACAGGGGATCGCGTCGGCTGTCGGAATGGCGATCGCGGAGCGGCGCCTATCAACGGAATTTGGCGCAGCACTTGTCGATCACCGGACCTACGTCTTCTGTGGAGATGGATGTCTCATGGAAGGCGTTGGTCAGGAAGCTGCTTCGCTGGCCGGCCACCTTCAGCTCGGCAAGTTGATCGTCCTCTACGACGATAACTCCATTACCATCGATGGCTCGACCGCAATCGCGTTTTCGGAAGATGTGCTCGCGAGGTTCGACGCATACGGATGGCACACACAGCGCGTTGACGGTCATGATCCGGACGCGATCGACGCGGCGATCTCGCAGGCGAAGGTGGAAGCAACCAGGCCATCCCTCATCGCTCTGAAAACCATTATCGGATACGGCTCTCCGTCAAGGGCAGGAACAAGCTCTGTACATGGTGCACCGCTCGGCGCCGACGAAGCCGCCGCGACAAAGGCAGCCTATGGCTGGACGGCGGACGCTTTCGCGATTCCTGCTCCGATCCTCAAAACTTGGCGCGAAGTCGGCGCGAAGGGCGCCCAGGCGCGCAAGGACTGGCAAGCGCGGCTCGAAGCAGCGGGCGCAGATGTCAGAAGTGAGTTTCAACGCCGCACCGCCGGCTCATTGCCGGCGCGATACGCCGAAGCGGTGAACGCCGCCAAGGCAAAGCTGCTCGACAAGCCGCAATCAGTGGCAACGCGTAAGGCAAGCCAGATCGCACTGGAAGCGCTGACGGAGCTGCTTCCCGAAATGATCGGCGGGTCCGCTGACCTCACCCACTCTAACCTGACCCGGGTTCCGGCCGTCGACAGCGATTTCACCGCCGCTGCAAGCGGGCGGTATGTCAGCTATGGCGTGAGGGAGTTCGCCATGGCCGCCGCGATGAACGGCATGGCGGCTCACGGCGGTGTCATACCCTATGGCGGCACGTTCCTCGTCTTCTCCGATTATTGCCGCAACGCCATTCGTGTGGCGGCTCTGATGGGCGTCCGCTCTATCTTCGTGATGACACATGATTCGATCGGTCTTGGCGAAGACGGTCCGACCCACCAGCCCGTCGAGCATCTCGCCAGCCTCAGGGCAATGCCGAACTTGCATGTATTCCGGCCCGCGGACACCATCGAGACGCTGGAATGCTGGGATCTTGCAATAACCAGCAAGAACACGCCGTCGGTTCTGGCGCTCTCGCGGCAGAATGTCCCACAACTGCGCACCCAGCGTGACGGCATCAATCGCTGCGCACGGGGAGCCTATGTGCTGCGGGAAGCCAGCAGCGAACGTGCCATCACAATCATCGCCACCGGAACGGAGGTCGCGCTTGCGATCCAGGCGGCTGAAGAGCTTGAGGCTGAAAACTTTCCGGCCGCGGTCGTTTCGATGCCGAGCTGGGATCTTTTCGAACAACAGCCCAAAGACTACCGCAGCTCGGTCCTCGGGAAGGCACCGCGCATTGCCGTGGAAGCGCTCTCGAAGTTCGGCTGGACCAGGTATGTCGACAGCGAAGACGACGTGATCGGGATGTCCGGCTTCGGAGCGTCTGCGCCGGCCGAGACGCTATACGAGCAATTCGGGATCACGCGTGACGCAATCGTCACGCGCGCCCTAGCAAGGATAAGGGGCAAGCAATGAGCGCGCCGGCGACACTCGGAAATGACGATGCGCGCGTCCAGTATGGTTCTGTCGATGAGTACCTCTCGGCCTGGGCTGGTGAGGATGTGTCCCGTCAGGGGGTGGCGGCTCTAATAAACGGTGTGTTGGATGCCGCCGGTCTTTTATCCGCACGCATCGCGGCGGGTTCCCTGGAGGGCGATCCGGCCCGGCTTGTCGGATCAAATACCGGCGGTGATGCGCAAAAGGCAATCGACATCGCGTCGCACGAGTTGTTCATCGAAATACTCGCAAGCGCAGGCGCTGCCAGGGTCCTGTCCGAGGAGGCCGATGCGCCAGTTATGCTCAATGGCCAGCGCTTTGCGGTCGCAATCGATCCGATCGACGGTTCAGGCAATGTCGGGCTGGGCACGCCCGTCGGCACGATATTCTCGATCATTCCATTCAGCGAAACTGAAGACCCGTTTTTGGCCCCCGGGAAGCGACAAGCCGCCGCCGGTTATGTCTCATTCGGCAGTACGGTCGATCTGGGTTTCTCGGTCGGAGAGGGTGTGCTGCTGGCGACAATGCATCCCCAAACCGGCGAGTTCCTGATCGTCAAAAGGCAGGTTCAGATACCTCGGGACACAAGCGAACTTGCGTATAACGCTTCCAACCACCGTCACCTTCACCCTGCTATGAGCCTGTACCTCCAGGATTGTCTGGCTGGCAAGGAGGGAGCGCGTGGCCGCGATTTCAACATGCGCTGGCTCGGATCGGCAGTCGGAGAGCTCCACCGGGTCCTGATCAGGGGCGGTGTGTTCTTCTACGCCGGCGACAAGCGACCGGGCTTTGAAAATGGGCGCCTTCGTCTGGTGTATGAAGCAAATCCGATCGCGTTCCTGATGGAGCAGGCCGGTGGGCGGGCCACCGACGGCACGACCGCAATTCTGGACAAGATCCCAACCTCTCACCATTGCCGCACGCCGCTCGTTTTCGGTTCGGCGACGGAGGTCGACCTGATCGCAAGCTATCTCGATTCCAATCCAACCAGCGAGTGACACTTCATGGCCAGGATTACTCTCCGCCAGCTGCTGGATGATGCCGCCGAACACGGCTACGGCGTCCCGGCGTTCAACATCAACAACATGGAACAGGCGCTTGCCATCATGGAAGCGGCCGCTGCAACGGATTCGCCTGTCATCCTGCAGGCGAGCCGCGGGGCCCGAGCCTACGTCAACGACATCATGCTCAAGCACATGATGGATGCGGTGACGGAGATCTATCCCAATATCCCCGTTTGCGTCCATCTTGACCACGGAAACGAACCGAGCACCTGCGTCACTGCGATCCAGCACGGCTTTACTTCCGTCATGATGGACGGATCGATCCTTGCTGACGGGAAAACCGCGGCCGACTGGGACTACAACGTCAAGGTCACGAGAAGCGTCAGCGACACGGCCCATTGGGCAGGGGTTTCGGTGGAAGGAGAGCTTGGCGTTCTGGGCTCGCTTGAGACCGGTACGGGCGAGGCAGAAGACGGTCATGGTGTCGAAGGCAAGCTCGATCCGCATCAGCTTTTGACCGATCCGGAGGAAGCCGCGAAGTTTGTCGAAGAGACCAAGGTTGACGCGCTTGCCGTCGCGATGGGCACCAGCCATGGCGCCTATAAGTTCTCACGTCGCCCTGACGGAGACGTCCTTGCAATGGATGTTATCGAGGCGATCCACCGGAAACTCCCGAACACGCACCTCGTCATGCATGGTTCTTCGAGCGTGCCGGAGGAGTTGCAGGAAATTTTCAATCGTTTCGGCGGCCGGATGAAGCCAACCTGGGGCGTGCCGCTCGAGGAAATCCTGCGCGGCATTCGGCATGGGGTGCGAAAGGTCAACATTGACACGGATTGCCGCATGGCAATGACGGGGCAGGTGCGCAGAGTGCTGGCCGAAGATCCGACAGAATTCGACCCTCGCAAATATTTGAAGCCCGCAATGATGGCGCTTTCGAAGCTTTGTCGCGAAAGATTCGAAGCTTTCGGAACGGCAGGGCGCGCAAGCTCCATCAACGTTGTGCCGCTCGCGGAAATGGCGAAGCGGTATCGAGCCGGCTCGCTCTAGTCGGCCAACAGCCATTTGAACGCAAACGTGGTGAAGCGGGACATGACCGAGAAGAAAACCCTCTGGATTGGCACCAGCTGGAAGATGAACAAGACGCTTGCCGATGCCGCGCAGTTCGCGCACGGTCTCAGGGCCGCAGACACCACGTCCCATCCCCGCATCCAGCGCTTTGTCATCCCTCCTTTCACTGTTGTCCGAGAAGTGAAGACCACGTTGGCGGGCACGTCGGTGAAGGTCGGCGCGCAGAACATGCACTGGGACGACGAGGGCGCCTGGACGGGCGAGATTTCCCCCGTGATGCTTAAGGACTGCAACCTCGACATCGTCGAACTTGGTCACTCCGAGAGGCGTGAACATTTCGGCGAGACAGACGTGACGGTAGGGCTGAAAGTCGAGGCGGCGGTTCGCCACGGCTTGATCCCGCTCATCTGCATAGGGGAGACACTTCCCGAACGCGAGGCCGGGCGAGCCCGCGACGTCCTCGAGCGCCAGGTTCGCGGCGCATTGGGAAGCCTTTCCACCCACCAGAAGGAAAAACCGATACTGCTTGCCTACGAGCCTGTTTGGGCCATTGGCGTCAATGGGATCCCCGCGACAGTGGACTACGCCGACGCCCGCCAGGCCGAGATCATCGCGTTCGCGGAAGCCGTGCTCGGCCGGCGCATTCCCTGCCTCTACGGCGGTTCGGTCAACGCAGACAACTGCGAAGAGCTCATATCCTGCCCTCATGTCGATGGGCTGTTCATCGGCCGCTCCGCCTGGAAGATCGAGGGCTACCTCGACATCCTCGAAAAGTGCGCGGCCAAAATCTGAGGAGTGATTAAGATGAAAGTTGCAGTAGCAGGCGACAGCGCGGGCGAAGGCCTCGCTAAGGTCCTCGCCGATTATCTCAAGGAGCGTTTCGAGGTGTTCGAAGTCTCCCGAACGGACGCCGGTCTCGACGCTTTCTATGCGAACCTCTCCGACAGGATCGCCAACGGCGTGCTTGACGGCACCTATGACAAGGCCATCCTCGTGTGCGGCACCGGGATTGGCGTCTGCATTTCGGCCAACAAGGTACCGGGCATAAGGGCAGCCCTTGCGCACGACACCTACTCCGCCGAGCGGGCGGCGTTGTCGAACAACGCCCAGATCATCACCATGGGCGCCCGCGTCATCGGGCCGGAGCTCGCGAAGTCTATTGTCGACTCCTTCCTCGCCCAGACGTTCGACGCGAACGGTCGCTCGGCGAGCAATGTTGCCGCGATCGACGAGGTCGATACAAAATACCACGCTCGCTAGCGGAGAAGATGTGCAAGCATCTGCTCGCGGTCGACGCGCCAGGCGCAATCAGCCTGGCGCATTAATGTTCTCTGGCAATTTCCCGAACCCAGCAATCAGACCGGGCGGCTTGCGGTATCCGGGGCTTCGCGTCCGCCTTCAGATGCCGCCTGTGATGATCGCAGTGAGACCTGCGCGAAACGCGTGATGCGCTATGCCTTGACGTGATGTCCTGGCTGTCATTTCAACAGCGATGTGCGGAAGTGTTCCATGTTTTCCTCGACGCTCTCGCGGCTGAGGTCACCGGTCTTTCTGTCCCGGATCATCTCAAACATGTGTTCGTGGAGATCGACTGCGCGCCATTTGCCACTGACCTCCAGCGATTTTTGCACCCAAGGCGCGACCATCGTCAGCACGAAGTCGGCGATCACGACGATCAACGGGTTTCCGGCAGCTTTGTATATTGCTCGGTGGAAATCGAGGTCGGCCTTGAGGAGATCTTCGATCGCGGAGTTCGCATCCTCCGACAGCCTTTTTAGTCGGTCGATGCACTCTCTCATTGCGGCGAGGTCTTCGTCCGTACGCCGCAGGGACGCGAGTTCTGAACAGTTGCGGTCGAAAACGTATCGCAGCTCCATCAACATCTCAGGCGTCGAGCTCTGAAGATAGAGCTGAAACATCGCAAGCGGCATCGCCGGAAGGCCTTCGTCCTTACGGATGTAATTTCCAAAGCCATGACGCGTCTCAACAAGACCCGACACCGCGAGCGTTTTGATCGCCTCCCTGATTGGAGTGCGACTGATGCCGAGAAGCTGGGCCAGCTCCTTTTCATTGGGAAGTTTGTCACCAGGCCCAAGGTTGCCTTTGGCAATTTCGCCCGTAATGTAGTCGAGCGCTATGTCCAGCCGGCTTGGGATTTTCTTTGGCTCAACAGACAGCATTCCTGGTCACGCTCCAATCAAATCGAGAAGGTACGAGGTCATACCGCGTTTTGCCGCTTGCGACAAATGCCGAACGTCGAACTGGCCACTTCTCCAGGTTATTCGCTGATTTGTCCCAGCCGCTTCGAGGCTTTCGGATCGAATGGGAACATGAGGCCAGCGGCCAGGAAGCCGCCGTCGACGTTCAGGGTGTGCCCCGTGATATAGGCTGCATCGTCGCTCGCCAGGAACACCGCGGCGTCAGCGATTTCCGATGGTTCGCCATAACGGCGTTGGGGAACGAGCCGATGATAGGCGTCACGCGTTTCGACCGTGTGCATGACTTTTGAGACCTCGGTCAATATCGGACCCGGTGCGATGTTATTCACGTTGATTCCCGATTCGGCGAGTTCCACGGCCATCACCTTCGTGAGAAGTTCGACGCCGGCCTTCGAGGCACCATAGGCCGAACGCCCGACACCGCCCTTTTGACCGGACAGTGAAGCGATGTTGATGATTCTCCCATAGCCTTTGGCGGCCATGATCCGAGCAAAGGCTTGCGCCACGAGGAATGTTCCGGTCAGATTGATCCGGACGACGCGTTCGAATTCCTCTCTCGAGCTGTCGAGAAACAGAGTGGTTGCGCCCACACCCGCGTTGTTAACGAGTATGTCGACTGTGCCAAACCGGCTGATCGTTTCCTTAACGATCGTCTCAACGTCTTCGTTGACGGAAATATCGGCGCGGACGGCCAAAGCCCGCTCCCCAAGCCGCTCGGCGGCTTCGTTCGCCACTTCCAGATCGCGGTCGACGATAGCGACGTTCGCGCCTTCGCGAACATAGGCTTCAGCGATCGCCAGTCCGATCCCCCGGCCAGCGCCTGTCACCACGGCAGTGCGTCCAGAAAGTCTCATCTCGTCGTCCTCCAATTTTCTCGATATGAGGTATAAGGTATAAGGTATGACCTTGACAGAGTTATGAGCTGCTTCTATGAGTATTGTCAAGAGTGAGGCCCGGCTGATGTATGGAGGAAGATATCATCGGCCGGGATATTGGGAGGATCCAATGACATCAGCTGGAAAGCTCAAGGCCGTGTTTTACGGCGACGACTTCACGGGTTCTTCCGAAAACCTGGCGCAGTTCCATCGCAGTGGCGTGAAGGGCAAGCTGTATCTGGCGCGCCCCTCAGCACAGACGGCGGCGACGGACTCTCGGTCTTATGATGTGCTTGGCTTCGCCGGCACCGCACGGGCGTTGTCCGGCGTCGAACTCGACGAGGAGCTTGACAGCGCGTTTTCGATCATGCGCACCCTCGACAGTCCGCTTATCCAATACAAGATCTGCTCGACGTTCGACTCATCGCCCACCGTTGGAAGCTATGGTGCTGTCCTGGCGCGCGCTGCGGCTCACTTCGGCAAGAGGGACGTTCCAGTCCTCGCCGCGACCCCGGACTTCGGGCGCTACACCTGTTTCGGAAACCATTTCGCGCGCTTTGCCGACAGGATAGAGCGGCTGGACCGGCACCCGAGCATGTCGCGCCACCCCAGGACGCCGATGCACGAGGCGGATCTGCGCATGCATCTGGCTGGGCAAACGGATAAGGAATTCGTCAACGTAACGCTTCCCGCGATCCGGAACCGCTCGGCAATGGACGAGAGTGTGTTCAAGGCCTTCCAAGAGGGGGCAGGGGTCATTTTCGATGGGCTCGAAAACGCGGATCTTGCGGCTGTCGCCGATCTGCTCTGGGCGCGATATCCCACACGTCCCATGTTCGCGCTTGCGGCTCAAGGCCTGGCGCAACAACTCGGAGCTCTTTGGGCCCGCTCGGGGCTGCTATCGTCGGCCGAGCCTGTAAAGACGGAGATCGTCGGAGTCGAAAATCTCCTGGTGTTATCAGGCAGCTGTGCTCTGCAAACCGGGCGCCAGATCGCTGTGGCCGAAGCTTCCGGGTGGAAGCTTGTCCACTTGGATGTCTCCAGGATCGCGTCCGACGAACAAGCTACGCCGATTGCCCGGGAGGCTGCTCTTAAGGCGATCGAAGGCCTTGATCGTGGCCGCCCCACAATCATCTACACGGCTCGCGGGGAGACCGGCCGCGTGGCCGGCGGCGATGTTCCCGCGGAACGCTTGGGAGCCATCTACTGCGACGTCGCACGTGCCGTGCGCCGCGCGGTTTCCTTGCCGCGGATCGTCTTTTCAGGCGGCGACAGTTCGAGCTATGCGGTGCGGACAATTGGCGCCGAAGCGCTCGAGATTGCCGTTTTTGACGAGGTACAGAATTGTCACGTCTGCCGTCTTGCCGCACCGGGCGACGCCGACGTCGATGGCCTCGAGGTTATGCTGAAGGGCGGGCAGATCGGTGGCGATGATTTCTTCCTCCGGGCCAAGGCGGGCACTGCGGGTTCGGTGGCGGCATAAGGAGCGGAAGATGCAAAAGAAAATCATCCTCGAAGCCAGGGTTAACGAATACGCGCCGCGGACTTCCAACCCAAATATCCCTTACACCGCCGACGAGATCGTCGAAGCCGCCGTTGCAGCCCGCAAGGCGGGAGCGGCGATCCTGCATTATCATGCCAGGACACCCGACGGCGGAGCGACGAACACCGTAGAAGCAAACGCCGAAATCATCCGCGAAGTCAGGCGGGCGACCGATTTGCTGATCCTGCCCACTCTCGGCTTTATCTCGAATGATGCCGACGCCAAGAAGCGCATCGACACGGTCGCAACCCTGGCATTGGACCCGGCTACGAAGCCAGACATTGCTCCGATCGATACCGGTTCGGCCAATCTCGAGCTTTGGGATGCCGAGACGCGCACGTTCGAAAATCCCGAGCGGTTGTATCTGAACACGACGGAAAGCCTTGCGCATTACGCGCGCACACTGAGCGGAAGAGGCGTGAAGCCGAAGTTGGTCTCATGGTCGGTTGGATTCACGCGTCGCGCCATTGCACTGATGGACGCGGGTCTCGTGAAGGGTCCTGCCTACTTTCTCCTCCACCTGACAGGAGGGCGGTACATCACCGGGCACCCGCCGACCGAGGCTGGTCTTATGGCACATCTTGCATTTCTGCCAGACGACAGGCCGATCGAATGGACGGTCAATTGCCTTGGGGGCAATCTCTTGAACATCGCTCCTGCGATCTGCCGTCTGGGCGGCCACATGGCTATTGGAATAGGCGACTACCCTTATCGTGAGCTCGGTATGCCCACGAACGCGGATGTCATATCGCGCGCTGTCGAGATCGCCCAAAAAGTCGGGCGCGAGCCCGCTACACCCCAAGAGGCACGCGCCATCCTCGAACTCGACGGCGCGTAGAACCAATCCGGCATGCGACCCGCATAGAAGCGGCATAGATTTGGATTTTATGAGGTATGACGTCATATCATGGTGAACGCAACTGAGAAAATAAAACTTCAGACAACCGTGCAGTCGTCGTCGGCACGCGTGCTTCTGCGGGCCGAGGGCGTGGAAAAGTCGTTCAACGGCGTACCAGCGCTCGTTGATGGCCGACTGACACTAAAGGCTGGGACAGTCCATGCTTTGTGCGGCGGTAATGGCGCCGGCAAGTCGACATTCCTCAACATCGCGATGGGATTGCTCCGCCGTGATGGCGGGATAGTTGAGATCGATGGCGAGCAGGTCGACTTTAAAAGCGCCGCTGACGCTTTGCGTCACGGCATCGCGATCATCACTCAAGAGCTTTCCCCGGTCCCCGAGATGACCGTCGCCGAAAACTTATACCTTGGGCGCGAGCCGAAAAGGCTTGGCGTGCTCATCGATTTCAGCCAGATGCGCCGCGACGCCCAGGCATTCCTCGATGAGCTCGGTTTCGAAGTCGACGCTACCAGGAAGATGGGCGAATTAAGCCTCGCCCAGATTCAGCTCGTCGAAATTGCGAAGGCTCTCAGCTATAGGGCGCATATCGTCATCATGGACGAGCCGACATCGGCTATCGGCGAACACGAAGTCCATGTCTTGTTCAACGCGCTCCGCAAGATCACCGCACGCGGTTCCGCAATCGTCTACGTGTCTCACAAACTCACGGAAATCTTTGAGATCGCGGATGAGTATACCGTGTTCCGCGACGGCCGTTTCATCGAGACCGGAAACATCAAGGATATCGATCGCCGCCATCTTGTGACACAGATCGTAGGGCGTGAAGTCAAGTTGGTCGAGAGGGGAAAACCTCTCGAAGACGCGCCGATCCTGCTTTCTGTCTCGAACTTGGCGCGAGGGTCCCATTTCCGGGACATTTCGTTGGACGTGGCGTCGGGCGAAGTGGTCGGCATCTATGGATTGCTTGGATCCGGCCGAACCGAATTTCTGGAAACTATATTCGGGCTGCATTCTCCGACTGGAGGCGAAATCGTCTTCGATGGCGGCAAGGTCAAGCCAGGCAGTCCAAAGGACGCAATCCAGCGTGGCATGGCGATGGTGACCGAGGATCGCAAGGACAGCGGTCTCGTGCTGTCGGCTTCGATTGCCCATAACATCACGCTTTCCTCGCTCGCCCTGATGGCCATCAGCGGTTTCATCCGCGGAGACAAAGAGCGCAGCGCAGTCCAAGACATGATCGTCTCACAGAGGATCAAGTCGGCGTCGCCGGATGTTGCCGTCGAAACTCTGTCAGGCGGCAACCAGCAAAAAGTCGTGCTGGCCCGTTGTCTTCTGACAAATCCGAAGCTGCTCATTTGCGACGAACCGACGCGCGGCATCGACGAAGGTTCCAAGCAGGAGATCTACGCGTTCCTGCGGGACTTCGCGGCAAAGGGTAACGGCGTCCTGGTGGTTTCATCGGAGGCACCGGAGATCATGCAGCTCAGTGACAGGATTGCGATCTTCAAACAGGGGCAGCTCGTCAATGTAATCGACGGTGCCGAGGCATCACAACAGACGCTCATGGATTTGGCGAGCTGATCGACAGCCCCAATCCGCCAGTGGGAGGATTTGCAAAATGAGTACAATCGCTTTGGAAAGATCGGGAAGCTTCCGTGCCGGCGAGATGATAAGGCAATTCAGCATCGTCTTGGTGTTCCTGCTGATCGTCGCGTTTTTTTCAGTTGCCAGCCCTTATTTCATGAGCTGGCCGAACTGGCTCAATCTGGTCCGGCAGTCGTCGATCAACGGCATTCTGGCGATCGGTGTCACCTTCGTGATCTTGACCAAGGGCATTGACCTGTCCGTTGGCTCGGTCATGGCTATTTCCGGGATGATCGCCGCCAGCCTGGTGACTGAAACCAACGAGCACTTTGTCCTCATCGGCATCTTGGCCGGACTGGCTGTTGGCGCGGGCCTCGGCCTCGTGAACGGCGTCCTCGTGGCCGCGATCAAAGTTCCGCCGTTCGTGGTGACGCTTGGGATGCTGAGCGTGGCGCGCGGTCTAACCTTGATCTTCTCCCAGGGAAGTCCGATCCCCAATCTCTCCGACGCCTACAAGTGGATCGGCTCCGGCCAGGTCATGTACATCCCCGTTCCGATTATCATTCTGTTTCTCGTATTCATCATCGGCTGGCTCGTTCTGAACTACACAACCTTCGGACGCTACGTCTACGCCGTCGGGGGCAATGAGAAAGCGGCGCGCACGAGCGGCATTTCCACCAAAGTAATCGTCGGCGCGACCTATGTGATCTCGGGTCTGTTGGCTGGTCTTGCGGGACTTGTCCTGACGGCTCGCACCACCGCCGCGCTGCCGCAAGCTGGCATCGGTTATGAGCTTGACGCGATCGCTGCCGTCGTGATCGGCGGGACGAGCCTTGCGGGCGGCCGAGGATCGCTGCTCGGTACTCTCATCGGAGCCCTGATCATTGGCACCATCAATAACGGCATGGACCTGATGGGGGTGTCTTCCTACTACCAGCAGGTGCTCAAGGGCACCATCATCGTGGTCGCGGTCATCGCCGACCAGTTCCGCAAATAGGAAATTTCAGAATTGCCGCCGACGTGGTCGGCGACAATGCCCGGCCATGCAAGGCGTGTGCAGGCACTTTCAAACCAGAGGAGAGCAATAAATGCAGATGTTTAGGAGGAGCCTGCTCAGGGCAGGCGCGGGATTGGCACTCGCCGCGGTGACACTGACAGGACCCAAACTGGCGTTCGCGGAAGACAAGATCCGCATCGCAGCGTTGTCGTTCGGCGAGTCCGGCGAATACATGAAGGCTTGGTCGACGGAAATCCAGAACCATCCCGCCGTCAAGTCGGGCGAGGTCGAGATCACCGTTTTCGACGGCAAATATGATCCGCTAACACAGGCGAACCAGATCGACACCGCTATCACCCAAGAGTTCAACGCGATCATCATGTCACCGTTCGACCTTGAGGCCTCGGCACCGCCGATCGAAAAGGCAGCGGAAGCGAAAATCCCGCTGATCGTGTCGGCGCTCAAGACGAAGTCGACGAAATACACCGCGTCCATCATCGTTAACGACACCGAAGGTGGCCGGATCATCGCTGAGGAACTCGCCAAGCGCCTTCCGAACGGCGGCAACGTCGTCCTCATGGAAGGTCCGATCGGCCAATCGGCCCAGATCGAGCGGCGCGCAGGCATCGATGCTGGTCTCGCCAAGTTCACCAATCTTAAGCTCATCGAAGACAAGACAGGCAATTGGAGCCGCGCCGAAGGTCAGGCGCTCATGGAGAATTGGTTGCTCGCGCATCCTGGCCAGATCAACGGCGTCCTTGCGGAAAACGACGAGATGGCGCTTGGCGCGATCGAAGCGATGAAGAGCGCCGGCATCGATCTCAAGACCGTTCCCGTTCTCGCGATCGACGGCATCCCGGACGCAAAGCGCGCCGTGAAGAAGGGCGAGATGGCGGTCAGCCTCTACAAGTACGCCCGCGCCGAAGGCCAGGGCGCGGTCGACCTCGCACTGCGGGCGATCAAGGGCGAGAGCTACAAGCCGCAGTCCGAAATCTGGGGCTCGCTGATGGAATGGAAGGGCGGCACCGAGAAGGACTACGTCGTGCCGTGGCTCGTGCTCGATTCCGGCAATGTCGAGAAGTACATGTAATCGGACGATGGCGGACGGCCCATGCGGCCGTCCGCTCTGCACCAAGGAAATAGGATCGATCATCATGTTGAAAAGAAAAGTTGGAAAGACCGATGTGACACTGACCTCCCTGGGGCTGGGTACCTCGCCGCTCGGCGGGTGCAATGTCGATGTGAGCTTCCAGACTTTCGAGGCGGTCGTCCTCAAGGCATACGACTTGGGCGTTCGTTATTTCGACACCGCGCCCCTTTATGGTCTCGGAAAATCAGAGCATTCCCTTGGCCACGTCCTTCGCAACAACGACCTCGTCGGCAAGGTCGTGGTCAGCACCAAGGCGGGCCGGATTCTGAAACCGGAAAGCCGCGCTAAGCGTGCCGAGAGCCTTTACGGCATCGACTGGGTGAAGGCGCTGCCGTTCGTCGACGACTACGATTACTCGTACGATGGCATCATGCGCGCCTTCGAGGATAGCCAACAGCGCCTTGGCATGGACCACATCGACATCCTTTATCTCCATGATGTCAGCGGCGAATGGCATCGCGAGGCTTACGACACCCACTTGTCGGCGCTGAGAGCGAGCGGTTACAAGGCGTGTGACGAACTGCGACGGACGGGCTCGGTTAAAGCCATCGGCCTCGGCGTCAACGAGACGGCCTCGGTACTTCAGGTCGCGGAGGAATTCGATCTCGATTGCTCCATGGTCGCCGGGCGCTACACCCTGCTCAACCATGGCGCTCTCGACCATTTCTATCCAGAAATGCAGCGTCGCGGCATCGGTATCATCGCAGCCGGCATCTACAACTCCGGCATCCTCGCCGAGGGCAGCAAGTCGATGACGACGACCCGCACCTACGATTGCCAGCCTGCGCCTGAACCGATCGTCCGCAAGGTCGAGGCGCTCGAAGCCGTCTGCCAGCGCCACGGTGTCTCGCTGCCGACCGCAGCGACACAGTTTGTCTACGCACATCCGGCGGTGACTGCGGTGGTGCAGGGAGCGCTGACGCCGGAACACGTGGCCGCGAACGTCGCCGCGATCTCGACGCCGGTTCCGGCCGCGTTCTGGGCCGACTTGAAGTCGTCCGGCCTCATCCCTGAAGCCGCGCCAGTCCCGGAGGCGTGATAGCGATGGATCTGGCTCAGCGGAGGCCTTCGGACATTCTGGTCACCTATCGGATTGAGACCGCAGGGAGCGCTGAGGCCTTGGCGGTCAAGATCGCGAGCGACCAGTCGACTGGCACATTTGTTGACCTCCCCGGGGAGACGCCGCAACTGAAGGCACGAGCGGCAGCGCGCGTGGTCGCTTTCGAAAAACTGGACTCTTTCAAGGCTCCCTCGCTCCCCGCAGCGGGCGAAGTCTTTAACCGGGCGGAGACAACGATTGCCTATCCCCTGGAGGCCGTCGGAAGTGACCTTTCGGCAGTCACCACGGTTGCATTGGGCGGGGTCTGGTCGATTAAGGAGTTTACCGGGCTGAGGGTCGTCGGTCTGCAGCTGCCCGCAGCGTTTGAGGGCGTCTATCCCGGTCCGCAGTTCGGTATAGACGGCTCCCGGCGCCTGACCGGCGTTTACGACCGGCCGATCATCGGCACGATTATCAAGCCCGCGCTGGGCCTCACCCCGGACGACACGGCGCATGTGGTTGCGGAACTCGTCGCGTCCGGCGTCGACTTTATAAAGGACGATGAGAAGCTGATGTCGCCACCGTACTCCTCGTTGGACGCGCGGGTGAAAGCGATCATGCCGATCATCCGGGATCACGAGCAGCGCACCGGCAAGAAGGTGATGTATGCCTTCGGCATTTCCGACGTCGATCCCGACGAGATGGTTCGCAAGCATGACCTGGTCGTGCGCGAGGGCGGCAACGCCGCCGTCATCAACATCAATTCGATCGGCATGGGCGCTTTTCTGTTTCTGCGTCGGCGGTCGTCCCTGGTCTTGCACGCCCATCGCAACGGCTGGGATCTTCTCACCCGGCATCCAGGTCTTGGGTTCGATTTCTCGGTCTACCAACAGCTTTGGCGACTTCTCGGCGTCGACCAATTCCAGATCAACGGCATCGCCGCCAAATACTGGGAACCGGACCATTCTTTCGTCCAGTCGTTCCATGACCTCCAGAAACCGATCTTCAGTGACGCCGACCGTCCGCTACCGGTCGTTTGTTCTGGTCAGTGGGGTGGACAGGCACCTGAGACCTATCGGAGGACGGGGCAGACGCTCGACCACCTTTACCTTTGTGGCGGTGGCGTCGTCAGCCATCCCGGCGGGCCGTCGGCGGGTGTGAGAGCGGTCCGTGCGGCCTGGGATGCCGCGGTCGCCGGAATCGATCTCCATGAATATGCCAAATCTCATCCAGAGCTGGCGCAGTCGCTCGCCAAGTTCGGCTCTAAAACCGTATCAGAAGGAAGATGACAGATGGAATATCGTCAGCTTGGCCAGTCAGGTCTGAAAATCTCGCAACTGGTTCTTGGTTGCATGAGTTTCGGCGTCGCCGGTCGCGGCAACCATGCTTGGACCTTGTCCGAAGACGACAGCAGGCCCTTTATCAAAGAGGCACTCGAACAGGGCATAAACTGCTTCGACACGGCCAATGCCTACTCAGACGGCACCAGCGAGGAAATCGTCGGCAAGCTGCTCAGGGAGATGGGGCAGCGTGATGAGGTCGTCATTGCCACCAAGGTCTATGGCAAGATGCGTAATGGAGCGAACGCGGTCGGACTTTCCCGCAAGGCAATCATCGCGGAGGCTGAGGCCAGCCTCAAGCGGCTGGGGACCGACTACATCGACCTCTACCAAATTCATTTCTGGGACAATTCGACGCCGATCGAAGAGACGCTGGAAGCGCTGACCGGTCTTGTTCGAAGCGGCAAGGTTCGCTACATCGGCGCGAGCAATTGTTACGCATGGCAATTCGCGCGCGCGCTCTACAAGTCGGACGCTGCCGGATGGTCGCGTTTTGTTTCGATGCAAGCTCAGATGAACCTCCTTTATCGCGAGGAAGAGCGGGAGATGTTGCCGCTCTGCAAAGCTGAAGGTGTGGGGATCATGGCGTTCAGCCCGCTGGCTCGCGGGCGCCTCAGCCGGCCTTGGGAGGAAAGCAGTTTGAGGTCCGAGACCGACAATGTCACAGCTCGATTCTACGGTCACGCGGACGAGGCGGATCGCCGCGTCGTAGACGTCGTCGCAAAGATTGCAGACGACAAGAACGTCTCACGATCCCTCGTTGCGATGGCGTGGCTCAACACAAAGGCGGGCGTGACGGCTCCTATAATCGGCGCCACGAAGCTTCAGCATCTGAAGGATGCCGTCGCTTCGTTGGCCGTCAAGCTAAGCGACGACGAGGTCCGCGAACTCGAGGAGCCATACGTGCCGCACAGCGTCGTCGGCTTGAACTGAGTTTGGCCCGGCGGGGACGACGTTGAGACTGTCAGCAGGCACGCGGAACCAGGCCTCCTGCTCGTTCCGGAACCAGCGCGAGGAAAAAAGATGACCGCCACCCGTCGTTTTGATGTCAGCGACAGCGGGATTGAAGCTGCCGCCTGGCTAATGCGAAATGGCGAAGTTGTCGCTTTTCCGACGGAGACGGTGTACGGGCTCGGCGCGGATGCCAGCAGCCCTGCCGGGATAGAGCGCATTTATGAAGCCAAGGGACGCCCGCGGCATAACCCGCTGATTATCCACGTTTCGGACTTGGAAATGGCGCGCAGGATGGCACATTTCAATCCGGAGGCAGAGTTGGCTGCTGCCAGCTTTTGGCCGGGACCTCTGACATTGCTCCTGCCAAAGCGGGAAGACGCGGGGCTCGCAACCGCAGTTACCGCGGGCATGAAAAATGTCGCAATCCGATTTCCGTCGTCAAGCGTCGCCCAGCGGCTGATCCGAGCCGTCGGATTTCCGGTGGCAGCGCCTTCGGCCAATCGCTCCGGGAAGGTCACGTCGACGCGCTTTGCGGAGGTTGCCCGCCAGTTGGACGGACGAATTTCGGGGATCGTGGAAGAAGACACATGCGATCATGGCCTTGAATCGACCATTCTATCTTTGGTCGATTCTCCGACCATTCTACGCCACGGGTCGGTTACACGGGAGGCGCTCGAAGCATTGCTCGGTCCGATTGACGAGGACAGCGCTCCCCAGAAAGTCTCGGCTCCAGGCCAGCTAAAGAGCCATTATGCTCCGGAAGCTGCAGTTCAGATGAATGTCGATCGTCCTTCCGGCAACATGGTCTGGGTCGGTTTCGGTCCAGAAAGCGAGGGCTGTCAGTTCACGCTGTCTTTTTCTGGTGACCTTCATGAAGCTGCCCGCAACCTCTACACCGTCATGAGTGAGGCCGACGCTTCGGCTGGGCCAAATGATGTAATTGCGTTCGCTCCAATCCCGCTGACTGGCCTTGGATGGGCGATCAATGATCGTCTGCGAAGGGCCGCGGCACCGCGCCCAGCTTAGTTTAGGCTAACAATTTTCAAACAGGTCGAAAATCTGGATGCCGTTGCATAAAAAAGACTTGCTCGAATAGGTATGACCTTATACCTTACACCTTGCCGATTGAGGAGTCAGGCTGCGGGGGTTCATCAAAAGTTTTGGTGGCGCTAGGGGCAAACGCCTCAACGTTGCATGCAAGTGGACCGGGCCTTACCCGAACAATGACGGCATGGCTGAGGTCAGATCCTCGCGACGCCTCCCATCGACATCTAAGGATGACCACATGACCGAACTCGAAACTAGACCGCTCGGGAAAAGCAAAGTGCAGGTGACTTCGCTGGGGCTTGGCACTGTGCCGCTCTCTGGCTTCAACGCGGATGTCTCCTATGACGAATTCGAAGCGACGATCCTCGCCGGGTACGCGGCCGGAATCCGCTACTTCGATTGCGCGCCGATGTACGGCTTTGGCAAGTCGGAGCATTATCTTGGCCATGCCCTCAGGGCGAACAAGCTGCGCGAAAACGTGGTGGTGAGCACAAAGGTCGGTCGCGTATTGAAGCCCGCCAGCAGGACGAAGAAGCTTGAGACCGTCTACGGCATCGAGTGGATCGACCCGCTTCCGTTTCTCGACACCTACGACTACACCTATGACGGCGTGATGCGCGCATTCGAAGATAGCCAACAGCGCCTCGGCCTAGACTATATTGACGTTCTTCTCGTGCATGACGTTGGTCGGGCATGGCACGGCGACCAAAGCGAGTTCTATTGGAATCAGCTGCGGGCCTCAGGTTACAAGGCACTGGACGAACTTCGCTCCAGCGGAGCCGTCTCGGCCATTGGTCTGGGTGTCAACGAGACCGACTCCGTCGTGGGTGTCGCCCGTGAATTTCCGATCGACTGCTCGTTGATCGCGGGCCGCTACACCCTTTTGAACCATGCCCCGCTTGAGGCCGCGTTCGACGAGTTGCTCCAGCGGAACGTCTCCGTGATCGCCGCCGGGATCTTCAATTCCGGGATCCTGGCGACCGGCATAAGCGGTCCTGCGGCCACTTACGATTACGGCAAGGTTCCTGCGGCCGTCGTCGAAAAGGTCAAGGCCATCGAGAGCATTTGTTTAGGATATGCGGTGAGCTTGCCTGCAGCGGCGATGCAATTCGTCTATGCGCATCCGGCAGTGGCCACGCTGGTCATGGGGGCAAAAAGCGCATTCGAAGTCGATCAGGACGTCAAGGCGATCAACGAGACAATACCCGCTGCATTTTGGGACGCTTTGACTGAAGCGAACCTTCTTCCGTCGAATGCTCCGCTGCCGACGGCTGCACGATGATGGCGAGCGGAGGCACCGTTTTCGGCGGCTTCCGCTGTGAAGCGCTCGTTGGCTCGGTTCCATCGCCGGATGCACGCGCATGCCTCGAGGCGCTCGTCAGGACATATGGCGAGCTCCTCGCGATCTATTCCTTCATGCATATGGCATTGAAGGAGAAGAGCATGCGCCTCTTGATGGGCGAACTCGCCGATCGCGCCTCAGAGATAAAGCGATCCGTCCGTCACTCGCTCGCGGGCTCACCCGTTCTCGCGGGGCAGGGCCACGCACTCTCCCATCTTGGACGGGCAGATTGCCTGCTTGTCGAGGCGGAGGAGCACCTGCAGCGCGGTGTCTTGGTTTCAGATGCACCCCTGCTGGGGCTGCTTTCAAATGCGGCGATCGAACTCAGACGTTCGGCCGCCATCTTAGACACGACGACCTTCGACACGACAGCATGCTGTGGAGGGTCTCTACTTGGACATGGGGAAGAAGACCATGGGAGCACACTCGATCTGGGTGCTTGAATACTCGCGAAGCCCGGTGCACCCGGTCAGCGGGGTTTTTTACGGCGCCCATAATCAGGGCACGATGAACCTGCCGTTCGCATACATTCTCATCAAGACAGGAGATGCAGTCGTTCTGGTCGATGCCGGCCACGACGCTGCCGATTTCGGAGGCCAGATCGCCAATTCAATCGGTGTCACAGGCTGGACGCCTCCGGACCTTGTTCTCGGGGAATGCGGGATCAGGCCCCAGGACGTCACGCATGTCATCCTCACGCACGCGCACTTCGATCACATTGGCGGCCTGAAATTCTTCCCAAACGCGAAAATTTTCGTTCAGAAGAAAGAATTGGAATCCTGGATGTGGATTCTGGCAAAGGGTCGCCGCTTCCGTTCATTGCAGGCCGGACTGAATCCCGCGGACATCCTCTATCTGACCCAGGCGAATATCGAAGGCCGCCTGGAACTGGTGGAGGGAGAGCGGGAAAACCTGGTGCCGGGCATTCATATCTATCCGGCATTCGACACCCACACCGCAGGATCGCAATATGTGGTGGTGGAGACCGGCGGTGGAGACGGCAAGTTTGTCCTGTCCGGCGACGTCATCTACACCTACAGCAACCTCACGGGTGAGGACGCCAGCGATCCCTGCTTCGTGGCGCCGGGCCTGGCCAATGGCAGCCAGACACGTTTGATCGAGTCAGCCGAGGAGATGCTCAAAATCGTCGGTATGGACGAACGACGAATCGTTCCCATGCACGAGGAGCAGCTCTCAAAAATCTATCCGTCGCGCGTGACAGATCGCCAGCTCATGCTCGTCGAAATTTGTTTGGCCGACGGAGACGTATCAAGAGTTTGATGGATTTGGAGCAGCGCGAACGCCAAGCTGCAGTCGTTTACAATCGTCCTCCCAAGGCGATACGCAGAGAAAGGGCCGGGTGTCAGTGACCCCGGCCTTTTCCAAGTACCTTGCCCGCCGCGGTGATCTGCCCGGTGAAGAAGCCCTATATTCGCGCTCGTTTTGGTGACGGCCCGGTGGCCCGCGATATTTGCCATGGAGGACAAGGCGTCCATCTACTTTGCGCGGCTGACGCGCGGGACCATCTCCATGGCGATGACATTTGCGCTTGAATGCCGAACATCCTGTTTCGTTAGAAAAGTTCGAGCGCTTTTGGCCATGCAAGGAACTTCCAAACCTTCCCGGCGAGAGGTGCAGTGGAATCACGCGTCTTCACGTCTCCCATGATGCCACCAGGCGCGATCGGCCTTGTCGAACAAAAGCACAAAATAACGCGAAATAAGGTCACCGTGTGATTTTGTACGGTGCGGACCTTGATGTTAGAAGGTCGGTTGCAGTGCGCGCCGGAGGATTAGAATATGAAGAGAGATGATCGGAGGCAGGCCATTATGGACCTGTTGGTCGCGCAGAGGGTGGTGGATCTGGACGAGTTATCCGATCGGTTCGCTGTATCCAAGATGACCATCCACCGGGATCTGGATGATCTTGAGCAGGCAGGGATGCTTCGCAAGGTCCGTGGCGGGGCAACGATCGAGGCGGGAGGCCATTTCGAAAGCGATTTCCGGTTTCGCCAGCAGCAGGAGGGCGAGGCCAAGCGCCGGATGGCCGAGGCCGCCCTTGAACTCGTCGAGCCCGGCATGACGGTGATGGTCAACGACGGATCTATGGCGTCGGTGCTCGGGGAATTGCTGCCACAGAGGAGGCCGCTGACGGTGATCACCAACAATGCGGCGGTCATCGATCGGCTCAAGACGGAATCAGGGATCAACCTGATTGCAGTCGGTGGACGCTATTCGATGAAGTTCAATGGTTTTTTCGGCGTCGTCGCCGAACAGGCACTGTCGCGTCTCAGCGCCGACATCGCCTTTATCTCAACGCCGGCAGTTTCTGGATTGCGCGTCTACCATATGGATGATGACGTTGTCCGCTCAAAGCGAGCGATGATTGCAAGCGCCGCGCGCCGCTGCTTGCTCTTAAACCATAAGCGCTTCAATCATACTGCTCTTCATGTCCTGGCCACCATTGACGAGTTCGAAGTTATCATCACCGACCAGGAGCCGTCAGTCGACGTCCGCGCGGCTTTGGAAGGATCCAATGTGCAGCTTAGAGTGGCATCGCAGGAGAGGAAGTGAATATGGCCAACGATCCTTCGGTAGATGCCGCGCAAGGCGGCACCTGTCCCCGAATCTCAAGTTGGGCCCTTGATGGGGGGAGCCCTTCCACAATCTTCTCCTGTGGGCGTCTCCTATGGACGTTCAACGCGATATCTCAGATGGACGGAGCCGAGGCCAGCGGCTTCGGCGCTGATAAACGTGAGCCTCGGCCCGCCGGCAAGCCCATCCTCGCCGCCCTCAAATATGGCCGGTGTATTCGACTTGCCTCCGATCGCAGGGAAGATGACTAGGCTGACCTCGTCAACAAGACCCGCATTCAAGAAATGGCCATTGGTTCGCGCCCCGCCTTCCAGCATCAAGCGCTTCACACCGAATTCGGTGCCGAGAACATCGAGCGAGTTTTTCAGATCGACGCCATCTTTCTCCGAGACGATATAGGAAACGCCAGCCTGGGTGAGGCCCGCCAGGTAAGCATCATCCACGTCAGATCCTGTCAGGACGACAAGGTGAGCTCCCTCAATGTCGTTCTTGTCCCAGCTTAGCCGACCGTCCTTATCCACGATGACAGCGAACTCGCCGGCGTCCGGGTTGGCGATATGGATCGGTCGCGCGGCTGTGCCGGTTGCTTGATAGGGGCGGTCGACGGCGTCCGCGAACTCTTCTCCCGTCGCTCTTCCCGAAAGCCAGGCGTCGGCGCCGATCTTCTCATGCAGGCCGTCATAGATCTTCACGAGCTCATCGGCCGAATGGCCGGTTGCCTCGGCCCAATCATTGACGATCAATCGGCCATCCAGCGGCGACATCATGTGACAGATTACATAGGGTCTGGGCATTGGATTACTCTCCTCTACAAACATTCCACCGTCAGTGGCCTGCCTTCAACCAGGCTGCGAATTTATTCATCCAGTCGGGGTGCCAACGTGAAAGCGCCGGCCGGTTCAGGATCATGTCGTCGGCCGCCCAGCGGATCCGTCTGGCATCTATCTCCGACGTAACCGCGTTATCAGGACAAATGATGTAAAAATCTTCGTCGAGCAGACGGGCCAGGAAGTATTCCATCACCTGTTCGGCGGTCCATGCCTCATCGGGCTTGGCAGCGCCCTGCGGCTTGAGTGCGATGTTCATGGGTGTCCACGTGTAGCCAGGGACGAGGAGATGAGCCGATACACGACCTCCCGTCTCCTTCAAAAGCTCGTGCGACAGCTGTTCGGTCAGCACCTTGACAGCTGCCTTTGCAACCGAATAGGCGGCATTGCCTGGAGGAGTTGTAATTCCTTCCTTGGAGCCGAGGTTGACGACCGCCGATGGTCGGGCTGCGTTGATCATGTAGGGCACGAAGACGTGTTGTGCGGCTAGAACACCTCCGAAGTTTACATCGATCTGGCGTCGCCACTTTGCAGGATCATCCCAGGGGCCGGCTCCTTGCGTAATGCCCGCGTTGTTTACAAGGATGGCCACGTCGCCAAACCGAGAGGCTGTTTCGTCCTGCAACCTCTTCAGTGCCGACATGTCCGAGACGTCGCCGCTCACAACCAGAGTGTCCGTATCGAGTGACGAGGTAACATCCTCAAGTGCGTCGGTGTCGAGATCCAGCAACGCGAGCTTCATGCCGCGGGCCGCGAGAGCCCTCGCGATGGCTAAGCCGATGCCCTTCGCTGCTCCCGTGATGACCGCAACGCGGCCAGGAGCAACGATACTGTTCATTCTCTCGCTCATCTTTGTCTTTCCCGTCATTGGACCGTCAACGTTGGAGGGTGTGCCGGACACGCCGTCGCGGTGGAATTTTTCTCCGAGAAGCGTGCCGGCCGATGGCACCAGCGCAGAGAAGTCCATCAACACTACTCGGGCGCTTGGGTCGTCGGACCATATCCGCTGGCTGCGAACGACCGCTCGATCGTCCTATAAGAATAGGGTATCGCGACGGCTACTTGAAGTGAGCGGGATCGCACGCGCCGATGAGCCGTGTTCACTCTCAAGGGCCTTCGTGACGTAGGGAATGCCTGACCAGTTTCGACCGCGGACGCGACCAAAAAGGTAACACACTCCTGGTCTCTTCCAGATCGGTGGATGATTTTCACTCACCGCCCCGATCGATTTTGCTCATGTAACCAATCGGCTCCACGGGCATTTGGTCACCAGCGCCTCGAGGCAATCGTGGTGCTGACAAAACCAAAGGAGTGAAATCATGACAGGGAATAAACCACTCGCAATGGTCACGGGCGGCTCGTCTGGAATAGGCTTCGAGCTTGCCAAACAATTCGCCAAGAACGGATTCGACGTCGCCATTTCAGGCTCAAGCGACAAGGTAAACGGCGCCGCCGATGCGCTACGAAGCCTTGATGCCGAAGCATATCCGTTCAAAGCGGATGCCTCGACATACGATGGCGTCGAGGGGTTCTGGACCTTCACGCAGGGGCTGGGGCGCCCCTTGGAAGCCGCGGCTCTGAACGTCGGTATCGGTATTGGCGGCGCCTTCTTCGATAACGATCTCGAGGATGAGCTTCGCCTGCTTGCGATCAATGTGACCGGGACCGTCCATATGGCCAAACGCGTCGTCCAACATATGGTCAAGAACGGCCGCGGCAGGATTCTCATCACCTCCTCGGTTTCGGCGACCCTGCCCACGCCATACGAAACCGTTTACGGCCCGTCGAAGGCATTTGGTTATATGTTCGCGGAGTCTCTGCGCGAGGAGTTGCGCTCGACCGGGGTCACGGTGACGGCACTCCTTCCAGGCGCCACCAACAGCGACTTCCACGCGAACGCTGGAATGGGCGGTACGAAGCTCGGTGGCCAACAGAAAAACGACAAGACGCTCGTCGCCAAGCAGGGGTTCGAGGCTCTCATGAACGACATCGACCATGTCGTCGGCGGAGACCAGGAAACCAAGCGGCAGGTGTTGGAAAACCGGACAACCCCCGAGCCTGTCAAAGCCGCCCGGCAAGCCGAACTGACCCAACCGCAGTAAGGAGCACATCATGTCACATCTGAAAGACAAGGTCGCCATCGTCACAGGAGCTTCCTCGGGCATTGGAGCAGCGACCGCCAGAGGATTGGCGGAAAAAGGTGCGCGCGTCGTCCTTGCTGGCCGCAATGAGGAACGCCTCAGTCAGATTGTCGAAGAAATAGCCGGCTCGGGAGGTGTTGCCAGCTACCAGGTTGCCGATGCGACGGATTTTGAAAGCACCAAGACGCTCGTCGCGTTCGCCACAACGACGTACGGCCCGGTGGATATATTGGTCAACAATGCCGGCCTCATGCTCTTTTCCTATTGGAAGGATGCCGCGGTCGGCGATTGGAACAAGATGATCGATACCAATCTGCGTGGCTATCTGCATGCGATCGCCGCCGTGCTGCCGTCGATGTTGGAGCGCCGGTCCGGCCGCATCCTGAATATGAGCTCTATCGCCGGCGTTCATGTCGGCGAGGCGGCTGGCGTTTACGGAGCCACGAAGTTCTTCATACGCGGTATCACCGAAAGCCTCAGAAAGGAGGTGGGCGTGGGAAGTGGAATCCAGGTGTCTATGATCAGCCCTGGCGTGATCGATACGGGCTGGGCCGACAAGGTTCATGACGAGACGGGCAGAAAGATCGCCGGAGAGCTTAACAAACAGGGTATTCCGCCGTCGTCGGTGGCTGAAGCCGTGGTCTATGCACTAGAGCAGCCCCCGGAGATCACGATCAACGACATTGTCGTCCATCCAACCCGGCAGGACTGGTAGCCGGCGTTTTCAAAAGCTCAGAACTTGAACCTCCGGGACTGTCAGACCGCCCGCGCGGAGGTGTATCCGTTCCAACCGGTGCCGTCTCTCGTGGCTGTGGACAAGATGAACTTCATTGCATGACCATCTAATCCCGGAGATCTCATTATTCAGCGACCCTGCCCATCTCCCGTCGTCGCTCCCAGGATCCAACATGGATCAATTGAGGTCAAATTTTTGACTGCTTCCCTGGTCATCACATACCAAGAAGGGTTAGTTGAATAAGGATTGAAGACGCCAGCCGCCTGAAGCAAGGTCGGCGTTGGCAAGGACGATCTTATTCAGTACAAGTGCGAGTATCCATCACTCATGGTATCGACGCGGGCCGATCTGGCCGACCTTGAAACTTTCGTCGCGATCGCGCGGGCGGGGGGGTTCCGAAAGGCCGCCGCGCTTCGCGGCGTTTCGGGCTCCGCTCTCAGCCATTCGATCAGGGGTTTGGAGGCCCGTCTGGGCGTCCGTCTGTTTCATCGGACAAGCCGGAGCATCAGTCTTACCGCCGCCGGCGAAGTGCTGCTTGCCGAACTGGAGCCCCGTTTCCTCGGCATCCAGGCTGCGATGGACCTCCTGGACAGCTTCAGGAGCGGGCCCACGGGCAGGGTAAGAGTGACCACGTTGCGTGACGCCGCCGAGCTGTTGATCGCTCCTCGACTGCACAGTTTTCGCAAGAGCTACCCAGATGTCGAGGTCGAGGTCAGCGTCGAGGATCGCTTTATCGACATGGTCGCCGAAGGTTTTGACGCCGGCATTCGCTATGGGGGAACCGTTCCCGAGGGGATGATCGCGTCGCGTCTGTCAACCGAACTCGAATGGATCGTCGTCGGTTCTCCGGCCTATCTCAACGAGCGAGGGCGGCCCGCGCGGCCGGAAGATCTCTTGACGCACGAGTGTATCCGGATCCGAACCGGTACGGATCACCTCTGCAAATGGGAACTTGGCGACGGCGATCGCATGGTTGCTCTCGACGTTCCGGGACTGCTCACGCTCGGAGATTCGGAACTGTCCATCCGCATGGCAGAGGAGGGAGGCGGTCTCTTTTATTGCCTCCGGGCCCGGGTCGAGGACAAACTCGCGGCTGGTCTGCTCGAAGTGGTACTGCCGGACTGGTCGTCTACTGGGCCGGGTTTTCACGCATACTATGTTTCGCATCGACAGGTGCCGTCCGCTCTCCGTACGTTTCTCGACCACCTCAAGGCGCCGGTTGCGGACGGACGGCCCCACGGCACAGTCTTAGCGGCGGAAGTTTGAGTGCCGGCAGAAAGCGCGCTCGCAGCCAGTTCAAAATTACGGGCAGAAAGATCGCCTGGCGTTCTTTAACATGCCGGGAGCGTAAAAATACGTGAGCGCCACCGGCCGGTCTGAGCCTTGCCCCGCAATTTTTCTCAAACAGTTTGTGATTGTGTGTGCACGGCGAGCTGCCACCGAGTGCCGATATCAGCTGTCGTAACTCCCTCACCACCATCGCATACACTTACGGCTCCACCTTTAGGAGGGGTGTCGGATCCCTCTCTGAGCCGGGCCATCCATGATGGGGTCGAATGATGGGAGTGACCATGGCTTCAAAGCACCCGCTTATCGCCCTCCTACTGCTAGCGACAACAACCGCAAGCGCCGCGGATAATCCCATGTGGCGCAACGGCTTGCCATGGACATGCACATTCTCGTCGGTAATTCGCTGTGAATGATCGACTGACTGCTCCGCGCAACCGGATCCCGGCAAGATAAAACTGAGCTACCCGGAAAACAGTCTTGTCGATCAAACGGGGCGGAGCCATCCCATCAAGCGTCACTATGTCCAGACGGTCGCGGGCAGTCCGATCGGAAGCGAAGTGAAAATCGAACTAGCGACCAACGACGGAGTCTGGCTTTCGGCCGCTGACGGGGGAGGGACCTTTTCACAACTGGACCGCGGCCATGGTTTCGCCGGGCGTTGGTGGGATCGTGCAGGAGCTACGGCCATTGTTGCGCGCCAGAAAAGTGACGGTCAAGTCTGCGCTGGTTATGGCGCAGCGTCTTTCGCACCGAAATCCAGATTTTTTACGAAAATGGGCTTGTCGTCAACCTGATCCAAGGGGCGGACAATTCAATATCACTGGATGCCTATGGCTCAACTAGAGCATTCGAGCCGCCCGCCCGCTTCGCCGCATGGCACAATTGTATAGCTCGATGCCTGCTGTACCGACCGGTGTCTCGACAACCGCTGTTTGACAATATCATTGATCGCTTTCGGGTCGATAGCGCGCTTTGAAACGTTGCCCCAGCGATCGATCGCCCGAAACACACTGCCACTATCAATTCTTGCGGCAACAAGCCAAGCATTCAGCGCGTCCATCATAATCGACGGACGCGTTCGTATTCTTGGTGAAAGACATGCTCTCCATTTCCCTACTCTTGAGGATAATCGCGTCGGTTACGCCCGGCGCTTAGCTGTGTAGCGGTCTTTACAGATAGGCTGTGTACAGTGATCGCTACAGAGCGTCGAGTTGGATGGGCCGATTCTAACCGATGGGCCGTGATAAAACTCCACAGCATCAGGCAATTTCTTTTACAAAAGTATCGTGATTGACACAGCAAAATGTCATTAACGCACAGATATTGCTCAATAAAATTGACAAATGGTCGGCGCTGCAAACTTTCTCAATTGTATGATTTTCGATTGACTCTGACTGATTTTCAGACAATCTGTCAAAAAAGATGCTGTTGCCTCCCTGATATTTGTGGAACGCGGATATTGGGGAGGCAACATGTAGATAGCGGCGCATGGGAGGAGTGTGCATGCAGCTTCAAAAATCGACGGCGGGAGCCGTCAACTTAGACCGACGCGTGCGCCTCGAGGCGCATGGCGTCACTAAAGCGTTCAACGGAGTGCCGGCGTTGCGGGATGGCAAGCTCTGCGTTCGGGCGGGTTCTGTCCACGCCCTCTGTGGTGGAAACGGCGCAGGGAAGTCGACCTTCCTCAACATTGTCATGGGCGAACTTCGACGAGACAGCGGGCACGTGCACGTCAACGGCCGGGAAGTGGATTTCCACACACCGGCGGAAGCGTTGGAACACGGCGTCGTCATGATCTCGCAGGAACTCCTGCCAATACCGGGAATGACCGTTCCGGAGAACCTCTACGTCGGCCGGGAGCCTCGGAGAGGAGGGGTGTTCATAGACCACGACAAGATGAAACGCGACGCAGCTGCGCTGCTCGCCCGCCTCGAGTTCGAAGTTCCGGTTGACGCGAGGATGGAAGAACTCAGTCTCGCGCAGATTCAGCTCGTTGAGATCGCTAAGGCCTTGAGCCGCGAGGCGGACGTCATCATCATGGACGAGCCGACCTCTGCGATCGGTGAGCACGAGGCACACATCCTTTTCAAGGCAATCCGAAGACTTCAGGCAAACGGCAGCGCGATCATCTATGTCTCGCACAAGCTCACGGAAATTTTTGAGATCGCTGACGAATATACGATTTTCAGGGACGGGCAGTTTATCGAGAGCGGCCAGATCGCGGATATCGACAGAAGACATCTTGTGACACTGATCGTCGGGCATGAACTTGAGCCGCAGCAGTCGAGCGAATTGCGGAACACGGGGCGGACGATCCTTCAGGTGCAACAACTGTCGCGGAGCCGTTGGTTCGAGAACATCTCCCTGGATATCGCGGCGGGCGAGATCGTTGGCATCTACGGCCTGCTCGGTTCGGGACGAACGGAGTTTCTCGAAACCGTATACGGGCTTCACAAGCCGGATTCCGGTCAGGTCATACTTGAGGGCAAAGTCCTCGTTCCGGGCAATCCCAAAGCGTCGATCGAAGCCGGGATGACCATGGTGCCCGAGGATAGAAAGCAGACGGGACTTGTCTTAAACTCGTCTATAGCGAACAATATAACGTTGTCAGCAATCCCAAAGCTCTCAGCGCGCGGCTTCGTTAAGCGTGGCCTGGTAGCCGCTATCGTCAGCAGGATGATCGGTGAGCAGCGTATCAAATGCAGTTCGCCCGACCTTGCTGTCGAGAGCTTGAGTGGCGGAAACCAACAGAAGGTGGTTCTGGCGCGCTGCTTGACCACGCAGCCAACACTGCTCATCTGCGACGAACCCACCCGGGGTATCGACGAGGGTGCCAAACAGGAAATCTACCGGTTCCTGCGTGAGTTCGTTTCCCAAGGGAACGCAGTCCTCCTGGTTTCGTCCGAAGCGCCGGAAGTTCTGCAAGTAAGCGACCGTATTGCGATTTTCAGGTCCGGCAAGCTGCATGGCGTCGTCGAGGCGTCCGGAGCTACGCAACAGCAGATTATAGATCTGGCAGCGTAGAGCGCCAAACACACCTTCAAAAAAAGCCGTTTCGATTTCATGACAGGCCGTCGCTCCGATCAGGGCGATGCCGTCAACTGTGAGGATTTTATATGATCGATCAAACGCTTACGAGCGATCCAACAAGCTCCCGTGGAATGAACGGATCTCTGAAGTCCCTTATGCAAACTTTCGGGATCGGTCTGGTTTTCGTCGCGATCTGCGTGTTTTTCGCAATTTCCAGCGAGTTCTTTCTCAGCTGGAACAACGTTTCTAACGTGCTTCGCCAGTCATCCATCAATGGAATTCTGGCAGTCGGCGTGACATTCGTAATTCTCACGGGCGGTATTGACCTGTCGGTCGGCTCTGTCATGGCGCTCGTCGGTGTCATAGCGGGAAGCATGCTGACGCTGGCGGCTCCGTTCCCGATGCCTTTTGGGATCATAGCGGGGCTCGCCGTTGGCTGTATCTGCGGCCTCGTCAGCGGGGCACTCGTCGCGTATCTCAGATTACCGTCGTTCGTTGCGACACTCGGCATGCTCAGCATGGCGCGGGGGCTCACACTTATCTACACGGATGGCCGCCCGATCCCGAACCTGCTTCCCGCGTTCAAATGGCTAGGCGGCGGCAATGTCGCCGGCATTCCCGTGCCCGCGCTGATCCTGCTCGCGGTGTTCGTCATCGCTTGGGTCACGCTCAAGCACACGTCCTTCGGACGATATGTCTACGCGGTCGGCGGCAACGAACGCGCAGCCAAGGCAAGTGGCGTTTCCACCAGGTTCGTCATCTCCATGGCCTATATCGTTTCCGGTCTTCTGGCTGGCTTGGCAGGGCTGTTGCTGACCGCCCGTACGACCGCCGCTCTTCCACAGGCCGGCGTGGGGTACGAACTCGACGCGATCGCTGCCGTGGTGATCGGGGGCACAAGTCTTGCAGGCGGGCGCGGCACGCTGGTTGGATCGCTGTTCGGCGCTCTAATCATCGGCACGCTCAACAACGGAATGGATCTGCTGGGTATTTCTTCGAACTACCAGCAGTTCTTGAAGGGCGCGATCATCATAGCCGCGGTTATCGTTGATCGTTCAAAGAAGTAAAATCAACACATTAGAGGAGGATGTTGATGTCTATCTTGAAGAAATTCAGTTATGCTCTTACCGCTGCCGCAGTCATGGGAGCGACCGCGCATGCCGAGGATAAGCAGTACCTCGTCGGCGTAAATTCCTTCGGTGAATCCGCCGAGTACGCCCACACCCTTACCCAGGAAATCCAGGAACACCCGTGGGTCAAAGATGGCAAAGTCAAGATCGTCGTTTTCGACGGCAAGTTCGACTCCCTGCTGCAGTCCAACGCCATCGACACGATGATCACGCAGAAGTTCGACGCGATTATCATGGAGTCTTTCGACAAGGACGCTTCGGCTGCTCCGATCGAAAAGGCGATTGACGCCGGAATCCCGGTTATCGGCTCGGCGCTCGAAACCAGCTCGGAAAAGATCACGTCCCAGGTCATCGTCGACGACCCTCTCGGCGGCAAGATGATCGGCGATTTCATGGCCGAGCGTCTCAAGGGCCAGGGCAACATCGTGATTCTCGAAGGACCGATCGGCCAGTCGGCTCAGATATCCCGTCGCCAGGGCATCGACGCGTCGCTCGCGGCCAATACTGGGATCAAGTTGATCGCGTCCAAGTCGGCTAACTGGAGCCGCGCCGAAGGACAGGCCGTAATGGAAAACTGGCTGTCGGCATACTCCGGCCAGATCAACGGCGTCCTATCCGAAAACGACGAGATGGCGCTGGGCGCTATCGAAGCCATCAAGAGCGCCGGCCTTGACCCCAAGGACATTCCGGTCATTGGCATCGACGGCATTCCGGATGGAAAGCGGGCGGTCCAGAGCGGTGAGATGTACATGTCGCTCTATAAATATGCAAAGGCAGAAGGGCAGGGCGCGCTAGACCTCGCGCTCCGTCAGTTGGTTGGCGAGAAATATGAGCCGCAGTCGGAAATCTGGAAGTCTCTGAAAATCGATTGGGCAGGCGGTACGTCAAAGCATTACACGGTGCCGTGGCTTGTGCTCAACCATGAGAACATCGGTAAATACATCGACTAAAGGGTCGTCTCGACGGTTGTAAACCGAAGGATCGCCGCACACGTTGGTGAGCGGCGATCCTTCAACACGGCCATTGCACTGGGGCGCATGCTGTTACAGGCGTGCATCAGCCGCTTGCTTTACCAACCAGTCGCGCATAAGTTGTCGAAAATTGGGGGCGATAATGGCCAAAGCGGCGTGGAACGCGTTCGTGATGAAACGTCCAGGCAAGGGTCATCTTGTCTCCGTTCGAACGCTTTCGTTGAATTTCAGAAAGCCATCTGACATCTCGCCAAACAATCAGAAACAGTGGCCGTTGCTTTGGTAAAAGAGGCAATTGGGTCTGACTTCAAAAGTGACTGGGCGCACATATCGGAAACAGGCTCAGGTCACGCTATTCGAAATGGAAAACGAATAAAAACTGCCGCGGTCACCATGTATCTATTCGCGTTTTCTGACCCTCAGGACGCGACGATCGCAGCCACGTATTTGCGGGCTTCTTCGTCCACACCGAACACAGCGCCCGTGCCGGAGTTCGTATCGTTGATCACGGGCTCGGAGATCGACATGTCCGAGTATGCCGGTTCGCCAAGGCGTTGAGATACTGAAATAAAGAGGGCATGATGATACCGGATTACGCTCGGACAGGGCGGACCCGACGGTTATTCGGTCCGCGAGCCGACGCGAAGCGGAGGCCGCGATCTTATAAAAAACGGTTAAAGTAGCCGGAAGCCTGCACTGGGTGAAACCGGCCGTATCGGAATATTGCTCTTCGACCTGACGACCAGCCTCATTCATCAGCAGACCGTCGAGGATGTATGGGGCCTCGCTGACAGTCGCGGGAATAGTCTGTGACGCGAACGGAGCGAACTGGTCGTTAACGCGAGTGTAGGCCTTGAGGCCGGGTTCGTTTCCATACTTGGCGTTGACCATGTTCCTCGCCTCGCCCTGCCGGGCCGAAGGGAAGAACTGGCCATCGCTCGATGCGGTCGTTCCCATGCCCCAGAACCGGGACATTGGCAGTCTTGCCTGCGCAGCCACCACGATCGCCAGCGCCTGGTCCATTGCGTCGCTTTCGACGTGCGAAGGGGCAAGGCGCGATAGCTGCCAGTAATCATGCGGGTTGGTGGCCTCCGCCATCTTGCGCAGTCCCAGGTTCAGCCCTTCCGCGAGCAGGACGTTGAGCAGGCCGATCTGATCAGCGCATGGAACCCCGGTTATCAGATGAGTGAAGGCTTCGGTGAACCCGAGCGCAGCATCGACCTCCAGCAAGATGTCGGTGATCCGAACGGGCGGCATCCGGCGATAGAGATCGAGTATTAGTTCTTCGGCACTGTCCGGAACGTCAGCCGTCAGCCGGTCGATCCGCAACGTTCCATCCTCGATGCTGCCGTGTGGGATCGTTCCGTTGCGCGCCGCGCGGGCCAACTGCTCCAGACGGCCAACTGCTCCAGACCATCGGAGAGACGCGCTTTTCGATCCGTCAGCCAAACCTGCGGATCAAGGGGCCAGACCTTGATGCGGTCGTCGCCGTCAAAGGACGAAATGGACCGTCGATGACCCTGCTCGACATCGTTGCCCAGTCAATACCTTCTCTGGAAGAAATCGTTTCCGCGCTGGGCTACGCCGGGGTGCGGATTGACGTACACCTAACGCCCGACCGTCTTTCTTGGGCACCCGAGGAACAAAACCCTGTCGACAATGGATACATGGTTCGCGGCTTCTTTGCACCTGAGGGGCGAGCCTTCATGCTATCCGACATGCGGATATAGTCGCTTGATTTCTTAGAGTGTCATTCCGCCCCCAGCCGGAACCGACCCCAGTCTCGCAGATCACGGGCACCCCGACCTACGAAGGTCTTGTATCCGTAGATCTCGCGGAATGCCCGCATATGCTCCTGGCGGGTCTGCCGTCATGCGGCATAGGTGAGAAGCGCATCGGCTGGGACGCCAAGCTGGACCCCGATGAAGGACAGGACTTCATGTGGGATCACCTCGCCCGGAGCCAGCGCGCGCCCTGGATCGCAACGCGCAAAGCTGCAGAGCGAACCCTAGCCTGTTCTCCGGCCTACGGCGGTTCCTGGATGTGTGCGAGATCGTCGTCGCCCAGTGTAATGCCCATGACGCTCTCAAGACGCTGCGTGAATGGAACAGTCCGAACTCGAAAATGTAGCCGCTAGCGCCTGTCGCTGATCCCGGCAAAGCCGAGCGGTAACAAGCGCAAGGCCTAGAAGTTCGACCTCGCTTTGTTGGAGTGGAGGTTGTTTCCGGGCGCGGGAATATCAGACATTATCGAATGTAGTAATCGTCAAATGCATCTTGACAGATGATCATACAATCTGTCAATTCGCCTCTGCTGGAGAGCATGAGGAGGAGTGATCGCCGTTTAAGGATGACGTCTGGGGTTTTTCGCATCGGGCTTCACCGCCCTGCCAGAAGGAGCCCAGGTATGTCGGCCTTGCGGAGACGGTCAACGCGTCTACGGTTGTCACAAAAGGTTGACGCTACTACGCCCGCTGAGATTAGCGACGTGGTATGAACCACGGCTGACCGGGCACTCATGTTGGTCTCCTCGCGCCAAAAAACTTTAGGGAGCGTGAGCATGACGGAAGCGGTACAAAACAATTATCCCAAGCGCCGACTGGGCAAGTCGGATGTCAGCGTGACTTCGCTGGGTTTCGGAACTGTGCCTTTGGCAGGTTTCAAAGCCAAAGCGTCCTATGTGGAGTTCGAACGGGTCATCAAGGCTGCCTACGATGACGGTGTCCGCTATTTCGACTGCGCTCCCATGTACGGCTTCGGCAAGGCCGAATACTATCTTGGTCATGCACTCCGGGAACTCGGAATTCGCAACGACGTCGTAGTCAGCACCAAGGTCGGCCGTGTTCTCAAGGCCGCGAGCAAGGTCGAAAAGCTCGACACTGTATATGGCATCGAATGGGTCGACCCGCTGCCATTCCTGGATACGTACGACTATACGTATGACGGCATCATGCGTTCCTTCGAGGACAGTCAGGTGCGCCTGTCGCTCGACTACATCGACGTGCTTCTCGTCCACGACCTTGGGCGGGCGTGGCATCGGGATCAGGCGGACATCTACTGGGCCCAGATACGCAAGAGCGGTTACAAAGCCCTCGATCAGCTCCGTGCCGGCGGCGCGGTGTCCGCGGTCGGCCTTGGCGTCAACGAAACCGATGCGGTCATCACCGTCGCCCGCGAGTTCGAGATCGATTGCTCACTGATTGCTGGGCGCTATACACTTCTCAATCATGAGCCGCTCAGCGCGGCATTCGAAGAGCTGAAGCAGCGTAACGTCTCCATCATCGCCGGGGGAGTATTCAATTCGGGCATCCTCGCCACCGGAGTTAAAGGCAAGAGCGTCACATATGATTATGGGAGCGTTCCCGAAGCCGTCGTCAGCAAAGTGAGCGCCCTGGAGACTGTCTGCGAGAAGTACGGCGTCTCGCTCGGCGCTGCTGCAATCGAGTTCGTTCTGATGCATCCGGCTGTCGCAACAGTGGTACTTGGTGCACAGAACGTAGACGAGGTTCGCCAGAACACCGCGGCGACGGCGAAGGCGGCTCCACGGGAGTTTTGGGCCGAGCTCAAGCAAAAGGGTTTGCTCCCGGAAAATGCGCCGACGATTCGTCTGGACTGACGCAGCACGTGTCCACTTTCGGCGCGGAGTTGCCTTAGCTCTCGGTCAACGACCTTTGCACTTAGAATCAGAAACAGTTTGGAATCCCGTGTCGAAGCTATTTGAGAAATTGGGCTTACGTGGCGTCACCTTGCGCAACCGGCTTGTCCTCTCCCCCATGTGCCAATACCAGGCGACGGATGGATATGTGAATGATTACCACCTCATCCATTATGGCAAATTTGCCCTGGGCGGCTTTGGCATGGTGATGGTAGAAGCGACCGGCGTTTCGCCTGAAGCCAGGATCACCCATGGCGACCTAGGCCTGTGGGATGATGCGCATATCGAAGGCGTGTCGCGCATCAGCGCAGCTATTAAGAAATTTGGCGCGGTTGCCGGCATCCAGATCGGTCATGCGGGGCCAAAAGCGTCGCTGCTGCGTCCATGGGATGGCAATTCGCCTGTTCTGGAAACGCCGATGCATGCGGGTGAAGAGCGTTGGCCCACTGTTTCTCCAAGTGGCGAGCCTATGGAAGAGGGCTGGCCGGATACGACAGCCCTTGATGTTGATGGCATGGCCAAGGTGCGCTCGGATTTCGCCTGTACTGCACGACGGGCTCTGACCGCCGGGTTTGATGTTCTGGAGCTCCATTGTGCCCATGGTTTCCTCCTGAATTCGTTTCTCTCCCCTCTCACCAACAGGCGCACCGACGAGTACGGTGGGAGCCTGTCCAATCGCATGCGCCTTCCTCTGGAAATCGCCCGCGAACTTCGTGAAATCTGGCCCGAGGACAAGCCGCTTTTCGTGCGCATCTCCGCGGTCGATGGTAGCCGCGAAGGCTGGACTATTGACGATTCCGTTGCATTTGCGTGCGAGCTCAAGAGCATTGGCATCGATGTAATCGACAACTCGTCGGGCGGGTTTGGCGTCTTCGACTATCCCACCGGCTATGGGTTCCAGGTGCCGTTTGCCGCTAAAGTGCGGGAAGGGGCTGGTATCAAGACCATGGCCGTCGGGCTCATTCTCGATCCGCACCAGGCCGAGGCCATCGTCGCCAATGGCGAGGCTGATCTGGTTGCCATCGGGCATGCGGCGCTGAACAACCCCAATTTTGCGTTCCATGCCCAACAAGCTCTGGAAGCGGCGGCCCCGAATGCTCCGTTTTCCAATTGGCCACCTCAACTTGGTTGGTGGCTGGATAACCGGGCAAAGCGTCTGGCAAAGCTCGGCCCGCTGGCGTCTGGCAAGGCCGCATAAACCATCGAATATCCAATCGACGCCACTCGCTCACATTGAAGAAGAGTATCTTGAAGCCAACATTCGTTGACGACGATGCTGTGATCACAGAAACCCTAACAAGTATAACCAGGGTGGGGCCAAGCCCGACAGCCCCATAATGAAGCCCGCCTTTGCCGCAGAGGCCACTATCTTCAGCTCCAACGATGGCGCGCCGAGCGGCGGTGCGATCTCTGGTCTGTTCGACTGCATCGACACCGCTTTCAAGGCGACCCCGGAAAGCCGTTATGCGATCGCTTTCATAGACATCACCGGGACGGCGGCCGGTGCGCGCGTCGATAACAACGATTCCTCGGTGGCCTTGCCCGTGCCCGGCGTTGGACGGGCAACTTGGTTGCTGGACTTGATGAGATCGAGTGCAAGCATTCCAGCCGCGAATACGTTCGGGACGCCGTCCATGTCAATTCGGTCGAAGGTTTCAATTCCCGCGTCCGCCGCACAATTGCCGGCGTCTTTCATCATATCAGCCCGCAGCACGCCGACCTTTATTTCCACGAAATCGGCTTCCGCTGGTCACAGCGCATTGTTACGGGCCAGGCAGTGCGGAAAAGCCGAAATCGCAGGGAACGCATGAAAACCCTTTGGTCGCGGGTGCCGCTGGCGGTGCAATTGCTGCAAGTCTTTCGCGCCGCTACCGCCGTCAAATGCGCAGAAGTCCGGATGGTGGGATCATCGTCAAATCAGCCGTCGCTGTCTTTGGTTGATAAAGGCCGCGTGTCGCCAGGCTGTCTGACACGACGAGCCGGTGCGAATGCGGTACCGCCACGGCTCCCCTCCGAAGCACCCGCTTTTTGATCTCTCGATATTTGAATGTGCGACGAGCAGGCAAAGCTATAGCGATAGGATCAACTGATACTGGTAACTCTCAGACAATCTGGATTGATATTCAGCGCGAATGGCTGCATATGTAGAGAATGATTTAAGCACGGCGTGAGCCGTTTACAGGTGTTGGCGGGGCGATGCAGACGGACCTACAGATATCCAAACAGAACGCGACGCTGCGCTTTAAAGTTGAGGAAACCTTACGTCAGGCGATCGTCAGCGGGCGGTTCAAGCCCGGCCAGCGACTGGTTGAGCGCGAACTTTGCGAAATGCTGGGCGTCGGCAGAACCTCGGTTCGTGAGGCCATGCGACAGCTCGAAGCTGAAGGCATCATCACAAGCTATCCCCATAAGGGGCCGGTGGTCAGCACGATCACCTACGAGGAAGCCCAGCAACTCTATACTGTGCGAGCACTTCTTGAGGGATTCGCGGGTCAGCAGTTCGCCGAGCATGGCACCGCCGCCGACATAACGACCCTTCTAGCCGCGGTGGTCGAATTTGAAGCCGCTGCCGAAAGTGGCGTCGGTACGCGGCTGATACACGCGAAAAACGCATTCTACGACTGCTTGATGGACGGAAGCAAAAACGTGTTCGTAAGGCAGATGCTGACAGCTTTGCATAACCGGATCAATCTCCTTCGGATGACATCCATGACCCAGCCGGGGCGGCTTTCGCATAGCATTGCCGAAATCAAAGATATCGCGAACGCAATCAAGAATCGCAACGGTCCGTTGGCGGCGGCAGCCTGCAAATTCCACATCGACCAGGCGGCGAAGGTGGTACTTGAATACCTGCGCAAGAACGCCGCGCCAGAATCTTAAGATTTCGATTGACAGATTGTCTGATAATCCGTTTAATCCTTTCTGAAGAAAGGTGAGCTTTGTTGCTCGCGTGCATTCGGAGGAAAAATTGTCAGCGACAGTCGACGCAACTCGCGTGGCCTTTATCGGGCTGGGCGCCATGGGCCAGCCGATGGCTCAACATCTCATCTCGGCAGGCTTCGAGGTCGTCGGCTTCGACCTTTCGAAAGACGCCAGGGTAAAGCTCGCCGATGCGGGCGGGCGGGCCGCCGAAACGATTTCCGAGGCCATGGTCGGGGCCAGTTTCGTGATCACCATGCTTCCGAATGGCAAGATTGTGCGCGACGCGCTGCTGGGCGAAAACGCCTGTGGCGGCCTCAAGCAAAATGCCGTCGTCATAGACATGAGTTCGTCTGCTCCAAATGATACAAGGGATCTCGGTCTCGAACTTGCTTCTCGTGGTCTTCGGCTGGTTGACGCCCCGGTCTCCGGAGGAGTCAAGCGCGCCGTTTCTGGCACCTTGACAATCATGGCCGGTGGGGAGGATGCTGATATCGAGGAGGCCGAGCCGCTGCTGAATGCAGTGGGGCAGCAGGTGTTCCGGACGGGGCCAGTTGGCTCGGGTCACGCGATGAAAGCGATTAACAACTTCGTATCCGGTGCTGGTGTGCTGGCGGCGATCGAGGGTGTCCTTCTGGGACGTGCCTTCGGCCTGGAGCCGGAGACGATCGTCGATATTCTCAACTCGTCGTCTGGAAAGAACAATGCCACCGAAGTGAAGATGAAGCAGTTCATTCTTTCTGAGACGTTCGGGTCGGGATTTGCCATTGGCCTGATGGCCAAGGATATTCGCATCGCCGCCGATCTCGCCAAGACGCTTGGTCTTCGCCTCGACGCTCTCGCCAGCACGGCAGACGCCTGGGATGCTGCACAGAAGGCGCTGGGTCCTTCCGAGGATCACACCCGCATCATCCGATACGTCGAAGATCACAATTAGCCGCGGAAATCCGCGGAATGCGGTGAAATTGACAGATTGTCTGAAAATCAGGTTATTTTACTGAAAACCGGAAAGCTAGGAGTGTCGTCGAATGACCGCAACGAAAGAAGCGACAGTGAAAACACACGGCAAGGAGCGGCCTGTCCCTTCGGAACAGTTCGCTCAAGGGCTGGCGACGCGTCGTGAAGTCATGGGTGATGCCTATGTCGACGCAGCACTCGGTAAGGCGACCGACTTCACCTGGCCTATGCAGCAGCTTGTCACCGAGTATTGCTGGGACAACATCTGGAACCGACCAGGCCTCGACAGGCGCGGGCGGTCCATTCTGAACCTTGGCATGATCTCCGTTCTCAATCGTCCGCATGAGCTCAAAGGCCACGTGCGCGGCGCGATCAACAACGGCCTCACCAAGGAGGAAATCCAGGAGATTTTCCTGCAGGTCGCGATTTACGCCGGCGTACCGGCGGGCATCGACAGCTTCAGAAACGCCCAGGAGGTTTTCAACGAAATGGGCATCTGAAGCCGCCGCCGCTGGGCGCGGCGGAAAATTTTGAAAGGCGTGGATCGGCCGCGCCGTTTTAACTAGGGAGGAGCCGAACTTGGCCATCGATCTCGAGAAGTTCAAAAAACTGGCGCTGGAGGACTTCGAGTTCAAGCGCGAAACCCGTTATCTCAACGGCATTATCAAATGCGATTTTCCGACCCGAAGCGTCGCACTTCACTTTGAAGACGGCAAGATGGTGAAGGTCGAAGAAGCCGCCTACGACGACGAGGAGTGCAAGATCGTCATCCGGGGCACGGGTGAACAGTGGGAGGCGCTTCTCCAGAAGAAGCCGCAGCCATTTTACCAATGCCTGCAGTCCTCGAATATCAAACACGGTCTGTACCTTAGCAACAATCACGAAACCTTCGCGTATCTCCCTGCGCTCAATCGCATGACGAACCTGATGCGCGAAGCCCGTCCGGAAGGAGTAGCAGCATGACAAGGCATGATCCGATCACGGGCCGTTACGTCTACCTGACGATCGAAGGCATCGAATATCGCGTCTATTATGAGGAAGCCGGAGAGGGCATTCCCTTGCTTGTCGGTCACACGGCGGGCTCGGACGGCCGCCAGTACCGCCACACGCTCTGCGACGAAGAGGTGACCAAGAACTTCCGCGTCATCGCGTTCGACCTGCCCTATCACGGGAAGTCTCTTCCCCCGCACGGCGTTCGCTGGTGGGAGAAGGAATACAACATGACCAAGAAGTTCATGATGGATTTCCAGCTGGAACTCTCCAAGGCCCTTGGTCTGGACCGCCCCGTTTACATGGGTAGCTCGATGGGCGGACATCTCGCCATCGATCTGGCGTCCAATTACCCGGACAACTTCCGCGCGACCATTTCCGTCGAAGGGGCACTACGCTCGGCTGCCGAATATGTCGATGTCGGCATGGCAGGCATCAGGAAGGAATTCGACAACCCGAACGTCAATCGTACCTCCATCGGCGCGGCCATGATGCTCAACATCTCGCCGTATTCACCAGAAGCCAATGTCCGCGAAATCCAGTGGGAATATAGCTGCGGCGGTCCGGGCGTCTTCGCAGGTGACCTCTATTATTACTACTACGACCACAACGTCTCGCCCGAAGAGGCGAGCAAGATCGATACGTCGAGGTGCATGCTATACTTCCTGACGGGCGAATACGATCCGAATACCTCCCCGGCCGACACCAAGATCGCCGCCGATCTCGTCAAGGGCAGCAAGTTCTGGACGATGGAAAAGCTCGGACATTTCCCGGTCACTGAAGACTACACCGAGTTCAGAAAATACCTGCTGCCGATCCTCGAGGAAATCCAGCAGGCATCCGCAACCAGGGCGAAGGTCGCCTGAAAACAATCTCTTGGGAGGAGCATCCAATGAGACGGAGTTTAACCGGAACCATGGGGGCGCTGATCGCGGTCAGCGCCCTGACGACCACTGCTTGGGCTGACGGCGTCGACCAGCTCCCCGCCAGCGAGAGGACAATCTATGAGGTTGTCGACCCGCAGGTCCCGCTCGGAGCGAGTGCCTATAAGGACTTCAAACCAAAGAAGGGACCACCGTGGAAGATCGGCTACGCCAGTAGCTATGCCGGCAATACGTGGCGCGCAGCCGCCCTCGATGCCGTCATGAATGACCTGTTGCCGCGCTCCAAGGAAGCGGGGCTCGTATCCGAAGTCGTGGTCACGCAGTCCGACCTTAAGGACGCTGTCCAGATCCAGCAGATGCGCCAGATGGTTGATGATGGTGTTGATGCCATCATCATCTGCTGCTCGAACGTCACCGCTCTCAACCAGACGATCGAATACGCCTATAAGGCAGGCGTCCCTGTCTTCTCGTTTTCGGGATACGTGACGTCGCCTTACGCGATCAACGGCGCTGCCAACCACGCGCAGGGCGGCGGCGAAATGGCGACATGGCTCGCAGACAAGATAGGCAAGAAAGGCAACGTGCTTCTCGTGTCGGGCATCCCTGGCTTCGCCTCATCCGACAGCTTTGATAAGGCCGCCAAGGATGCGCTGGCAAAGTATCCCGACATCACCATTGTCGGCGAAGTGGCTGGCAAGTGGACCGACCAGGTCGCACAGGTCGAAGTGCAGAAATTCCTGGCGACGAACCCCACGGAGGTCGACGGTATTCTGACACAGGGCGCGCAGGAGAACGGCGTGCTGAACGCCATGCTCCAGTCGGGCCGTGACATGGTGCCGATTACGCTGGGTGGCGAGGCTTCGGCGGCATGTTACTGGCGCCAGAATCCGGAATGGATCGATGCCGGCTTCCATATCTGGCCGCCGCGCCGCGAGATGCAGCAGATGTGGGAGATCATGCTTCGCACGCTTGAAGGGCAGGGGCCAAAGGTACAGTCCTTCCTGCGCCCTGTCCTGCCGTTCACAATCGATGAGGTTCGCGCGGCGATCCCCGAGGATTGCGATGTGAACTCGACGGATTTCGTCGAACCGAAGGCGGACGGATGGTTCCCAAGTGCGATTGCCGACCAGTACTTCGAGCGTCCCGCCGATCCCTGGAAACCGGTAGCCCAGTAAGCCGGATCCGCCCGGTGGCTTAACCGCCGGGCGGACCATTGGATGATCGTAAAGCCGCTTTGGCGGATGTTGCGGGTGGGGGGTCTGCGATGGGCAGCGAGATAACAGTCAGAATGATAGATGTCGCCAAGGCATTCGGGGAGACGAAGGCACTCAAGAAGTGCGACTTCGAGGCCCGCGCCGGTGAGGTGCACGCCATCGTCGGCGAGAACGGCAGCGGCAAGAGCACGATGGCCAAGATTATGTCGGGCGTTTTGCACCCGGACACAGGCAAGGTCACGATCCTGGGTGAAAAGGTTGCCTCACCCGTCGACGCCAAGCGGGTCGGCCTGACCACCATCTTCCAGGAGGTCCTGGTTGCCGACGAGGCCAGTGTGTTCGACAACCTCTATGTCGGTCGTGACGGTGTCTTTCGTTCGCAGTCGACCGGCGATCGGCGGGCCGAAGCGGCTGAAATCCTGGCGCGGCTCGTTGGAAAATCCGTAGACCTCGATCAACTGGCAGGCAGCCTGCCGCTCAGCATCAAACAGTGGATCGTCATCGCACGGGCTATTCTTCGCAGGCCGCAGGTGCTGATCCTCGACGAATCTTCGGCTGCGCTCGACCTCGACTCGACCCTCCGGCTCCACGCGGAAATCGACCGCCTTCGTGCCGAGGGCGCGACGATCCTCATCGTCACCCACCGGATCGCTGAACTCGTGCGTATCGCCGACCGTGCGACGATCCTGCGTGATGGGATAACTGTCGGTACGCTCGGAAAGGACGAGATTACCGAGGAAAACTTGCTGTCCATGATGACGCCTGCAGACCGGCGCGCGAGCGATGCGACAGAATACGCCTCCCGAAAGAAGGCGCTCTCGGCCCCTCTCATACTAACCGCGACCGGTCTCGCCGCGCACGGGTCGGCGCGCCTATTCGATTTCGACCTTCCCAAGGGGAGCATCGTCGGCGTAGCCGGGCTTGATGGGCAGGGGCAGGACGCTTTTATCCGAGCCTTGGCCGGCATCATCCAGCCGTTTGGTGGCGACGTGAAGGTCCGCTCGGTTGATACGGACAAGATGTTCGCGCTGCGATCGCTCGACGATGCTGCCACCCTCGGTGTTTCCTACGTCTCCGGGGATCGCAAGCGTGAGGGGATCTTTCCGCAACAAAGCATCTTTGAAAATCTCGCCATCGGCGTCTACAGGAAGACGCTCGGCCCCCTTGGCGTGATCCGCAAGCCCACGCTGAAACCGATGTTCAAGCGCGAAGTGGATCGTCTGCGCATCAAGATCGGCAGTCCGTCGAACAGGATCACGTCACTGTCGGGCGGCAACCAGCAAAAGGTACTCATCGGGCGCGCCTTCGTAAACGATCCGCAAGTCATCCTCCTGAATGACCCCGCCCGCGGCGTCGATCTCGGCACCAAGCGCGACCTCTACCGGGAGCTCCGCCTGTTCGCTGAAAAAGGCGGCAGTGTCATCTACCTGTCGAGTGAGATCGAGGAGTTCATCGGGTTTGCCGATCGCGTCGACGTGTTCTTCGGGGGAACGTTGTTTCGGTCCCTGACCGGCGAGGAAATCGCCGAGGCACCAATTCTCGCCGCCATGTTCGGGAAATCCCGGGATGCTTCCGTTGATTTCGATCTGGAAAGGACCGCATGATGTCCGCAACCGCTTTCCGTCAAGTCACGCAGGACCGCTCGCTGTTCGTTCCGGCCGGGCTTTTCCTCGTCCTTCTTTGCGCTGTCGCCTTCCGGGGCCAGGGTCTGTTCACGAACAATGGTCTGGCCGGAGCCATTCTGGTTGCAACGCCGCTGATCCTGACCACGCTCGCGATAACACCTATCGTCATGGCGGGCCGCGGAGCGGTGGACCTTTCCGTGGGCCCGCTCATGGGCTTCGTCAACGTCACGCTGATTACGTGGCTGGTCGGCAACGGCATCACGCACCCCGTGGCCGTCATTGCCTGGGCGGTGGGATTAGGAGCGGCGTTCCAGCTCGTGCAAGCGCTTGTGATCATCTATGTGCGCGTCGCGCCCATCATCGTCACGCTTTCCGGTTTCCTCGTTCTGTCGGGCGTCAACCTCATGGTCATGTCGCGTCCCGGAGGAGTGGCTCCAGACTGGATGCTAAGCTGGGGCGCGGGAACGAGCGTATTTTCGCCTGTCCTGTTGCTTCTGCTCGGCGCTTTCGCAATCTGGGGCGTCCTGAGGGGCACGATGTTTTACCGCAACCTGCGGATGACAGGCGCTGACGAGCGGATGGCCTATACCAGCGGGGTGCAGGTCGACGTCGTGCGCATCATCGCCCATATGGTCGGCGGCGTTTTTGCCGGGCTGGCCGCATTGAGCTACACCGCGCTGATCTCATCCGGCGACCCGACCCAGGGAAGCACCTACACGCTGCAAGCAGTGACGGCGCTGGTCCTTGGCGGCGCTAGTCTCTCCGGGGGCCGCGGCGGTGCGCTCGGCTCGACGCTCGGCGCGATCAACATGTTCCTCATCTCGTATCTTCTGTCCACTTTCAACTTCGGTACGGTTTCCGGCTTCGTCACGCAAATGGCCTTTGGCCTGATCCTCGTTGGGTCACTTCTCGTGAACGTCTTCGTCATCAGCCGCCGCACTGTCGCGTGAGGAGTAAGGAAATGATCTCCACTGTCTTGAACACAGAAATCGGCGCGACCCGTGGCGCCAGCCCTTTGCGCAAGCACAAGAGTATTTCGATCGGCTTCTGTCTCCTTGCGTGTCTGCTCATTCTTGGAGCCCTGCTCGTGCCGGGCTTCGTGTCGCCGCAGAACGCGCGATCGATCCTCCTGCTCGCCGCCTTCCTGGGACTGGCGTCTGTCGGGCAGACGCTCTGCGCGCTCGTTGGAGCGCTGGATCTGTCCATCCCATACATCATCGGTGGCGCCAATATCCTGCTTCCAAGCCTCATGGTGGCGGGTCTTCCCGCGCCCGTCGCCATGATCGTCGTGCTTCTCCTTGGCATTTTGGTCGGGGCAAGCAACGGCGCCCTCAGCTTCCGGCTGCAGGGTCAGGCGCTGATCATGTCGCTCGGTCTTGGTTTTGCCGCCGTCGGGGCGGTCCAGATCTACACCTCGCTCGGATCGCAGTTCGGCGGTACCGTCTTTGCGCCCGTCCCTGGGTGGCTTCGCAACCTTTCGGCGTTCAACGGCAAATTCTTCGGTCTGCCGTTTCCACCGGTTATCGTCATATGGGCTGTCATTGCCGCAGCTCTAGGCTGGATCATGCACAACACCTGGTTTGGCCGCAGCCTCTATGCCGTTGGCGGGAGCCGCACGGCCGCCGCCCGCCTCGGAATCTCGGAATTCAAGATCTGGACAGTGATCCACAGCATAAGCGGGGCGATGTCGGCCCTGACCGGAATGCTGCTTCTTGGTTTTTCCGGCGGCGGTTTCGTCGGTGTCGGTGATCCCTACCTGTTCACCACCGTGGCGGCGGTCGTTATCGGCGGAACATCTCTTCTAGGCGGTGCCGGCGGGTATGGCGCGACGGTCCTCGGCGTCCTCGTCCTTACTGTCCTGACCTCGCTTCTCGTCGGCCTGGGGCTCAGTTTCCCGGCACAACAGGCCGTCGTAGGGCTGCTGATCGTCCCCATGGTCGCGATCTACGCCCGCTCACCACACATCCGCAATCAGATTTGAACGTTGCATCGAAAGGAATATCAATGGCTATCTCCACCGCTCTACTGGATCGCCTGAAAGACCCCTCCCTGGTACGCGAGGAAATGCTGGTAGGAGGCGACTGGCGAAAAGAGGGCGCGAGCGGCAAGACGATCCAGGTCCACAATCCCTCGACCGGGGACGTGATCGCGAGCCTCCCGAGCGCAGGACTCCAGGACGTCCGCGAAGCCATCGACGTCGCCAAACTCGCCCAGAAAAAGTGGGCCGCACGATCGGGCAAGGAACGTGCCGGCGTCATGCGGAAGTTCTTCGACCTCGTCACGGCCAACACCGAGGACCTCGCGATCATCCTGACATCCGAGATGGGCAAGCCTCTGGCCGAGGCACGGGGCGAGGTGGCCTACGGCGCTTCCTACATCGAATGGTTCGGTGAAGAAGCCAAGCGCGTTTACGGTGACACCATTCCGGGGCATCAGGCCGACAAGCGCCTGATTGTCATCAAACAGCCCGTCGGCGTGGTGGCCGCCATCGCGCCCTGGAACTTTCCCTCAGCCATGGTCTGCCGCAAGATCGCCCCGGCGCTGGCATCCGGCTGCGCCATCATCTTCAAGCCGGCCGCCGAAACCCCATTGTCGGCCCTTGCTCTTGCAATCCTCGCTGAGCGCGCCGGAATACCCGGCGGCCTGTTCAGCGTCCTGCCGACAGACAACGCCCGGATGTTCGGTGAAGAAGTCTGCTCGAACCCCGTCGTCAAGAAGCTGACCTTCACAGGGTCTACCGAGGTCGGCCGCATCCTGATGGCGCAGGGCGCACAAAAGATCATGAAGCTCAGCCTCGAACTCGGCGGCAACGCTCCCTTCATCGTCTTCGACGATGCCGACCTCGACGAGGCCGTGGAAGGAGCGATGCTGTCCAAGTTCCGCAATGCCGGCCAGACCTGCGTTTGCGCCAACCGTCTCTATGTCCAGAGCGGGGTCTACGACCGCTTCATTGAAAAACTGGCGGAGCGGGTCTCCGCCCTCAAGGTTCTTGACGGATTCGAGGACGGAGCCACCATCGGTCCGCTGATCAACGAGGATGCAGTGGCGAAGCTCTATAGCCACATCGACGACGCGGTTGGCAAGGGTGCGAAGATCGTTGTCGGCGGCGCAAGGGATGAGCGTGGTGGCACCTTCGTCCAGCCGACGCTTCTCTCGGAAGCCACAAAGGAAATGAAGGTCGCACGAGAGGAGACCTTTGCGCCGCTCGCCCCGGTCTTCAGGTTCGAAACGACGGACGAGGTCATTGAACTGGCCAACGACACAGAGTTCGGTCTCGCTGCCTACTTCTACGCCAACGACCTTCGAAACGTCTGGAAGGTTACGGAGGCCCTGGAGTACGGGATGGTCGGAGTCAACACCGGCCTGATCTCGACAGAGGTCGCACCGTTCGGCGGCGTCAAGCAGTCGGGGTTTGGCCGCGAGGGCTCAAAATACGGCATGGATGACTTCCTTTCGATGAAATACGTCTGCATGGGCGGCATACAGTCGTAGTCCAACGGCTGGTGGCGGGTCTTAAGGCTCGCCACCCGCAATGTTTAAGCTGGCCACGGAGGCCCGATGACACCTTCTGCAGAAGGCGAGGAAACTCTTGGTCAAGACCGCGCCGGCCACCTTCAAAACGAGGCGGTCGACCGCGAGCAGGACCCGGCCGATCACGCTGCCCAGGCGGACGTCGACGGCAGAACGGCAATGGAACGTCGGAATGTGCGGAGAGAGGCAGGCGCTAGACTCGCCTTCGTCCTGGGTCTGTCTGCTTAAGGCTTGCGTTGGGCCAACGCCTGATGGCCCATCGCGACAGTTTCGTTGGTGTTTTTCGACGGGACGGGACAGCGCGCCACGGCCGCTCGCTGGCAAGATCATCGCCGGTTGTCTGGCATTTTGCTGGTGGCACGTCGACGCAAGGCGCACGTGTCGGGACGCTCGGCCTGCCGGCCCGAGTGCTCTTATGGCTCAAGGGCAGCATCAGTTGAACCTCATTTCACATTTGCAGATTCTGCATTGGCGTGCGGCCTTGATGCGGCGGTCACGGATCGCCGAGAAATTGCGCCGTCGCAGACTAATATTTTGACCTGGAAGAGCCCACTATCGTTACCGCGACCTGGTCGCGTTGCAATGATGAAACGGGGTTGCGCCTCACACCTGCGTTCCAGAGTGTCCGGGCGAGACCGTGACGACCACGGCCCCGCCGGACGTTGCCTTGGGAGGCTGACTTCTGGACAATGTTCGTGACGAGAGCTTAGTACTTCATGCGCAGGATTGGTTTGATGACCTTGCCGCTCTCGGAATCGGCCATTGCCTCGTTGATCTGGTCGAGATCGTAGAACTGGACGAGCTTATCGAACGGGAACCGTCCCTGCTGCCAGTATTCGATGAGCTCGGGTATGAATTTGGAGGGAATGCTCTGGCCTTCGACCACACCGACGAGCGTACGGCCGAACAGAAAGTTGCCGATATCGACGATCCCTTCCGTTCCGAGCGCGGACGATCCGACCAGTCCACAGGTTCCTGGGGTGCCGAGGCAATCGACCGCCTGGCGAAACACCTTCGGCGAGCTCGTGCATTCGAGACTGAAGTCTGCGCCTTCGGGAATGATTTCCCTGATCGCCTTGACGCTATCCCCATTGCGGGCGTTTATGATGTGGGTTGCACCCAGTTCAATCGCCAGTTCGAGACGTTCATCGTTAAGGTCGATCACGATAATGGTCGAGCATCCGGCGATCTTCGCCGCCATGACGGCTGCCATGCCGACCGCACCCGCGCCGAACACTGCAATGGAAGATCCCGGTTGGGGCTTGAGGCAGTTGAGAACCGCTCCGGCGCCCGTTTGCAGCCCGCAGCCCAACGGTCCCATGAGTTCGAGGGGAACATCTTTGGAAACCTTTACCGCATTGCGCTCGCTGGCGATGGCGTAGGTGGCGAAAGAAGATTGCTCGAAGAAGCACCCGCTGATCTGGGTACCGTGTGAATCGTGTAGCGGGCAACTGCCATCCGGCCGGGTGCCACGGAAATTTCTGCCGAAAAAGTCTTCACAATAATAAGGCGTGCCTCCCCGGCACTTCTCGCATTTCCCGCAATATGCGTAGCTTAGAGCCACGTGGTCGCCGGGCGAAAGCCCTTTTACATCGGCCCCGACCACTTCCACGACGCCGGAGCCTTCATGGCCGAGAACCACAGGCTGCGGTACGTCATATCCTTGGTCGCGAACAACCATGTCGGTGTGGCAGACACCGCTCGCCACGATCCGGACGAGGATTTCGTCGGCACGAGGTTGATCGATACCGATGCACTCCAGAACAAGAGGCTTTGCCTTTTCGCGCGAAATTGCAGCGTATGCTTCTTTCATAAAATGACTCCTTCAGTGCGCGCTCGGCCAGTGGGTGACACTTGTAGGCGTCAGCAGACAATCAGTCAATTATATTCAGTGAACCAAAAATGCTCGCTGAGGCCATGCCAGCGCGCCACACGGGATGCAAAGAAACAAAGCATAGTAATATCAAATACTTCCTCCGGATATGCGGGCCGATCTAGATCTTGGTCCGAATTGTTGGCTGTCTTAAAATTGGAATTCGCTTGACAGATTGACTGAGTCGGACGTGGTGTTCATCGAACGCTGCGGCTGACGGTGGTGCCCGTATTTCCTGCCTCGCGTCCTCGTTTTTCCGGGCGATGGTAGCGCTAGCGGCTCCAAACTTCTTTTAGTGAACCTCGCCGACGAGGCGCGGTCTCCTCTGTTTCCTGTTGGCGCACTCGTGGGGTGAGGTAACGGGCGGCCGCTTTGTCTTATTGCCATATCGACCCGATCGACAATGAAAGAATAAATAAATCAGTCATATAACGCAGAAGACACGTCGAAAAGCTGAAATTCAAGATAGTTTATTGACAGATTGTCTGCTTATTCATAATGATGCGATCTGCCGTTTGGGGGAGAATTCGGCGATGGCTGGAGGATAACGGCGCTCCAGGTCGCAGACAAAATGGCCGCGTTGGGTGGCAAGAGGAGGAGAATTTCGATGAAAAGACGTACATTCCTACAGACGGGCAGTGCCTTGATTGCAGCTGGCGCGTTCGGAATACCGGGCATCCTGCGGGCAGAGGATACGATCGCCCTGCTACCCGACACTTGGCCGTCAGAAGGCGAAAACCCCGTCGTCGACGCTGGTAAGTTTGCCAAGTCAGGTCCCTGGAAGATTGGTCACAGCCACTATGGCCTGGCCGGTTCGACGCACACCTATCAAACCGCATTCGAGGCCGAATACGAGATCAGCAGGAACAAGGCCCGTGTCGCCGACTATCAATTCCGAAGCGCCGACCTCAACGCCTCAAAACAGGTCGCCGACATCGAGGATCTGATCGCACAAAAGGTAGATGCAATCATCATTGCGCCTCTTACGACAGGCTCGGCCGTGGAAGGCATCAGGAAGGCGAAGGCTGCCGGCATCCCGACGGTCGTCTATCTCGGTCGCGTCGACACCGACGAATTCACCGTGCAGGTCCAGGGCGACGACTTCTACTTCGGCCGGGTGATGGCGCAGTTCCTCGTCGATAAGCTCGGCAACAAGGGAAAAGTGTGGGTGCTGCGCGGCGTCGCCGGACATCCGATCGATGCTGATCGTTACGCCGGGGCGATGGAAGTCTTTAGCAAATCCGGTCTGCAAATTACCTCAACCCAGCACGGCAGCTGGTCCTACGAGGACTCAAAGAAGATCGCCGAAAGCCTCTATCTCTCTGATCCCGATGTCGCCGGGGTCTGGACTGACGGCGCAAACATGTCGCTCGGCGTCTTGGACGCGCTGCAGGAAGCCGGGGCCTCCACCATTCCACCGATCACGGGAGAAGCGCTCAACGGTTGGATGCGTCGCTGGAATGACGAAAAGCTTTCTTCGATTGGGCCAATTTGCCCTCCGGCTCTTTCGACGGCAGCCCTGCGTGCGGCCTTCGCGCTTCTCGAAGGCAAGCCGATCCAGCGCAATTGGACCAACCGGCCCAAGCCGATCGTCGACGACAATCTTGCACAGTTTTACCGCTCCGATCTCACGGACGCTTACTGGGCCCCGACAGAAATGCCGAATGAGAAGCTCCTCGAGTACTTCAAGGCCTGACGCATGGAGGGCGCGGACAAGGCGCGCCCTCTTCACCCTCGCAGATGGAAGTGTTCATGAGTATGCTTGTCGAGATGGTCGGCATCAACAAGTCCTTTGGTGCGGCCCAAGTCCTGTCGAATGTTCAATTTTCGCTTGAACGCGGCTCCGTCCACGCATTGATGGGCGAGAACGGGGCGGGAAAATCCACGCTGATGCGAATTCTGGCCGGCGTCTATCAACAGACCGCTGGACGCATCCGTCTGCGAGGAGAAGAGGTGACCTTCCGGTCCCCCAAGGAAGCGCGTCTCGCCGGGGTGTCGACGGTGTTTCAGGAGTTCACCCTGATCCCCAATCTCACGGTCGCCGAAAACATGTTTCTGGGGCACGAACCGCGGCGTGCCGACGGGTCGATAGACAAGGTGGAGGTCGTCGAGCGATCCCGCAAGCTACTTGCCGACGTATTCCCTCAACTGGACGCCATGGCTATCGTGGAAACGCTGACGGTTGCCCAGCAGCAGGCAGTGGAAATCGCCAAAGGCCTGACATCCAATGCCGATGTCTTCATTTTCGATGAGCCCACCGCGGCACTAAACTCGACGGACGTCGCTCATCTCTTCAAGGTCATCCGCGATCTGAAGGCGCAAGGCAAGGCCGTCGTCTACATCTCGCATCGGATGAACGAGGTGTTCGAGCTGTGCGACACGATCACCGTCATGAAGGACGGGGCCTGGGTAAAGACGGCCAGGGCGGAAGACTTCAATCTCCAAACGCTTGTCGCAACCATGGTTGGACGGGAGCTTCAGAATTTCTTTCCGCCGAGGGCACAGGCCATTGGATCGCCGATGCTCGACGTGGCAGGGCTTCGTCTCAATGACCATGGCCCGCCAGTCGGTTTTTCCGTACGCACGGGCGAGATCATCGGGCTCGCCGGGCTGGAGGGCCAGGGGCAGCGTGAAATTATGCGTGCAGTCGTCGGGGTCGAAACCGTGGCTGCCGTGACCGTCCGGCGTCGCCGCGACGATAGCATGATCGGTGTGAACGTATCCTCCGGCTTTTCGAGTGCGATCTCAGCCGGCATTGGTTTCATTCCTGAAGACCGCAAGCAGGAAGGCCTGTTTCTTCGGCTTCCGATCTACGACAACATCGCACTTGGCAAGCAGTTGAACCGGAACATGGTGAGCGTTGCATGGCGTTCCATCTCCAGGGTTCACGATGTCATAAAGTCGCTCCGTGTTGCGGCCGCCGACCCGGCCTCGCCCGTCGGAAAACTTTCGGGCGGAAACCAGCAAAAGGTGCTTCTTGGCCGCTGGCTGCTGTCGGGGGTCGATATTCTTGTCATCGAGGAGCCGACACGTGGCGTCGATGTCGGCGCGAAAGCGGAAATCTACAAGCTGCTTCGCGATTTTGCCGATCGTGGCGGTGCAGTGATCGTCTCCTCGCGCGAGCACGCCGAACTGATCGGGCTCTGTGACAACATCCTGGTCGTTCACGACAGGAAGATCGTCGGGCAGATGCCCGCGCTTGATGCCACAGAAGAAACCATTCTGGGAACCGCACTCGGCTCGAACTCCGCGCACGATCCGCGCGCCGCTGTTCATTGAGGAGGATATATGAATACCATCCCAAAGTTCCTGAAGACACCTTATAGGGCGGGTGCGATCCGGCTGTCGATCGGGACGCTACTCGTCCTTGTGGTCGCCTCGATCATCCTGCTTCCAGAATTTCTGGCGACGGAGAATCTGTCGAACCTGCTGGCCCAATCGACTGTTCTTGTCATTTCTGCCCTTGGCCAGACCTTTGTGATCCTGACGAGCGGCCTCGATGTTTCCGTCGGTTCGATCATCAGCGTGACGACCACGATCATGACACTCGACATGCCCGAGGTTGCCCGTGTCATGCTTTGCATTGCGGTTGCGATCGCATTCGGACTGGCGAATGGATACGGCGTAGCCAGGCTCAACGTCCATCCGATCATCATGACCCTGGCTACCATGGGTATCGGCCAGGGATTGGCGCTTATCATTCTTCCTATCCCCGGCGGGAAGGTGCCTGAATGGCTTTCGGCCTCAGTCGCGGGTTCGGTCGGGCCCGTGCCGAACTCGCTGCTCTGGCTGATCGCCGCCACCTTCGTTGCCGCCTGGTTGCTTTATCGCAGGCCGTTTGGCCTCTACCTGTTCGCCTCGGGGGGTAACGATTTCAATGCCCGCATGAATGGCGTCCCGGTCGAACGCACAGTCATCAAGGCCTACATCCTGTCGGCGCTATTTGCTTGCGCTGCCGGGATGTTCCTCGCCGGCCGCCTTGCCTCGGGCGATCCCAAGGGGGGCGCCACATTCGGAATTGAATCCGTTACCGCAGCAGCGCTCGGGGGTGTTCACCTGGCTGGCGGTATTGGCAGCATCCTCGGCACTGTGGCCGGCGCGGCTATCCTCGGCATCGTCAACAACGTGATGAACCTCGCCAACGTCTCGGCATTCCTCCAGTCGGTCGTCAAGGGCCTTCTGCTGCTGGCACTCGTCGTCTCGCAGCGTCGCAAAACGATCGGACTTTGAAAGAGATGGACCGCTCGATGACCACAACGGATGCGAAAATTGAGACGCCATCCCGCACTCTCACCGCAAGACGCGTGCTTTCCTGGGTGCTCGGCTTGCCCCCGGCATATTACGTGCTCGCAATCCTGATCGCTGTGGCCCCCGCGGTAAGTGCGACGCTGATCAATCCGAACTATTGGTTCGTGATCCTGAAACAGTCAGCGCCGCTCGGGATCGCGGTGCTGGCGCAATCTCTTGTCATGCGGGTGCGTTCGATTGATCTCTCGGTCAGTGGAGTGTTCGCTTTTTCGATCTATCTCGCCAGCTCCGGGCTCCTCAACAGTTACCCGCCCTTCGTCACGGTCCTGATGCCGATCGTCATCGGCCTTGCCGTCGGTCTGATCAACGGCGCCCTCGTGGCCTATGTCCGCGCCTCCGCGGTCATCGCGACGCTGAGCGTATCGGCGATCCTCATCGGAATCGTCCAGTTCATGAGTTCGGGCCGTGCACCGGGTTCGACACCAAGCTGGCTTCGCGTCCTGACGAGCGGGAACATCTACGGCCTGTCTTACTCCGTTATCGTCTGGATCGGGATTTCCGTGGTCGTCGCACTAGCTTTCCGCTTCCTGATCCTCGGGCGCTACTTCCGCGCTGTCGGCGACAATCCGAGGGCGGCGGAGATAACAGGCATACCTCTGGCCCGCACGATTTTTGTCTCCCATACGCTTGCGGGCACGCTGACGGGCATCGCCGCCCTGGTTCAGGTGTCGGCGCTGGCCGTTGGAACGATCAAGCCCGGCTTCGACACGTTCATGAACGCTCTCGCCGCGACGATTCTCGGTGGGGTGACGTTCGGCGTCGACCGCGGCGGCGTCGCGGGGCCTTTCGTGGCGGTCGTCGCCTTCAGTTTCCTCTTTGCGATGTTGACGGTGTTCGGCATCCAGGAGCCCGGCAAGCTTATCGTCCAGGGCGGGATCATCGCTCTTGCGGCAATCATTTACGGAGCACGCGTCGGTCGCGTCTAGCCCACACAGGATCTGCCAAACCGGTCATTCCCGGTGTCAACCCGGGAGAATGCAGGAGAAAAGCATGGTGAAGATAACGGCGGCTGTGGCCGTAAAACCGAAAGCTCCGCTTGAGTTTCGTGAACTTGAGCTGGCGGATCCCGAAGGCAATGAAATTCTCGTGCGGACGTTCGCCACGGGCATCTGCCATACCGATCTGTTGCTCCGTGATGGGATCTTTGGGCCTCCCGCCCCGGTCATACCGGGACATGAAGGTGTTGGCATCGTCGAGGCCATTGGAGCGGACGTCCAAGGTTTAAGGGTCGGCGATCACGTTGCGCTCAGCCAGAGTTCATGTGGCTTCTGCGGCGACTGCCGGCGCTCTCACCCGATGAACTGCCAGAACTACACCCAGTACAATCTGACGGGGCTTCGTCCGAACGGCAAGAAGGCCTTGCTCTGTGATGAAGTCGGCATCGGCAGCAACTTTGTCGGCCAGTCATCCTTTGCGACCCACATCCTGGCGACCGAAAACAACGCCGCGCAGCTTCCCAGGGATTTCGACCCGACGAATGCGGCCCCGCTCGGTTGCGGCATGGCAACGGGAGCAGGTACGGTTATCAACGCCATGAAGCCGGAGATCGGACAAACCATTGCCGTGTTCGGCGCGGGAGCAGTGGGCATGGCTGCGGTGATGGCCGCCAAGGTCCGGCGGTGCAGCAAGATCATTATCATCGACCTGAACGAGCAGCGTTTGGCGATGGCCAAGACGTTGGGCGCGACCCACGCCATCAACGGCCGGGACCCAGACGTCGTGGAGCAGATCCAGGCCTTGACGGGCGGCGGTGCCGATTTTGCGATCGACGCCGTGGGTATCATTCCCGTCATCCTGAACACGATCAAATGCACGCGGGCAGGGGGCCATGTCGTCCTCCTCGGTCTCGACGCGCTTGGCAAGGATATTCCAATTCCGCTGGACCTCATGGTCTTCAACCGGAAAATTCAGGGTGCCATCCTCGGAGACCAGATTCCGCAGCTCTTCATTCCCCAACTGGTCGAACTAAACCAGGCCGGCCTGTTCCCGTTCCAGAAGCTGATCACAAAGTATCCGTTCGAGAAAATCAACGAGGCCATCGCCGATGCCGAAGCTGGCCGCGTGATCAAGCCTGTCATCGTCTTCAACTAGGAGCTTCCAACATGCCATCGAGCAAGTCCGACGAACAGCATCTCATTGTCGAGTTTAAAACATCGACGCGTAACCGGGATCGTGTCAACACACTTCTCCAGGAGTTTGTCGGCCCTGCCCGCGAGGAAGAGGGCTGCCTTTACTACAATCTCTACCAGCGCTCCGACGAGCCGAATACGTTCTTCATTCTCGATGGTTGGGCGAACGAGGAGGCAGCCGCGCGTCACGGAGAATCTGCGAACGTCAAGCGTGTTCTCGAACCATTGCTTCCGTTGCTGGTAAGCCCACCTTCCATCATCGTGAGCAGTCGTATCAGCGACTGAGCTTGTGATCGTGCAACACCGAAAGACGCGCTCGATCCGAGGCGGTTTTTCAAAGGCTCGCGGGAGGACGAAATGGAGCATCGAGTTGTCATCGTGGGAGGCGGTTTCGCCGGCCTCCAATTGGCCAAGGATCTCAAATGTCCAAACCTCTCGATCACGATCATCGACAGACGCAATCATCACCTGTTCCAGCCGCTGCTTTATCAGGTCGCCACGACCGTCCTGGCGACCTCCGAGATTGCCTGGCCCATTCGCGCAGTATTCCGTGGAAGGAAAGATGTCACGACGCTTCTTGGCGAGGTCGTGGGCGTCGATGTCGAGAAGCGGTCCGTCTCGCTCAAGGGCGGTCATGCCATTCCCTACGATACCCTTGTTCTCGCAACGGGGGCCCGTCACGCGTATTTCGGCCGGGATGAATGGGAGCCCTTCGCGCCCGGGCTGAAGGCCTTGGAAGACGCCACCACCATCCGCCGCCGCCTTCTCCTGGCGTTCGAAAAGGCGGAGCTGGAAACCGATCCCCATGCACGCGCGGCAATGCTGACCTTCTCGATAATCGGTGCGGGGCCGACAGGTGTCGAAATGGCCGGGATCATCGCTGAATTGGCTCAAAGGACGCTTGTCGAGGAATTCAGAAACATCGATACGACTTCGGCGCGCATTCTTCTTGTAGAGGCAGGGCCGCGTGTTCTGCCTGTTTTCCACGAGGCGTTATCGCAATACGCCGAGCGGTCCCTTGCGTCGATGGGCGTCGAGGTTCGCACAGGACGGCCGGTAACCGACTGCACCGAGGAAGGTATATCGATCGGGGACGAGTTCGTCCCGAGCCGAACGGTCATATGGGCGGCGGGCGTGCAGGCATCCAAGGCCGCCGTGTGGGTCGGGGCGGAGACAGATCGAGCAGGGCGGGCTATTGTGCAGCCCGACCTCACGGTCTCAGAACAGCCGGAGATCTTCGTTGTCGGCGATACAGCTTGCGTCAAGACCGATGAGGGATCGCAGGTTCCTGGTATCGCGCCTGCTGCAAAGCAGCAGGGAAAATACGTCGCCCAAGTGATCAAGGCCCGCCTTAAGCAGCGCTCAGCGCCGCCTCCCTTCAAGTACAGGCATCTTGGTAATCTTGCCACCATAGGGCCAAGCTCCGCGGTGATCGATTTCGGCAGGCTTCGGCTCAAGGGCTCCATCGCCTGGTGGATCTGGGGCTTTGCACACATCTACTTTTTGATCGGAACACGGAGCCGAATGGCGGTCGCGCTGAGCTGGCTTTGGGCATTTACCTCCGGACATCACTCTGCCCGCCTTATTACCCAGAAGGAGACGCTGAAGGGCGAGGTCTAGCAGGGATTCATCAGTGACCTGGCGGACGCACGCCACGCATTCGTGGGTATTGCGCGGAAAGACCTTGTCAACTGCAGCTTATTGAAGGAACGACACATGAGCGAGTTTTTGAAAGACAGCATTATCGTTCCACCGACCTCGACCGTGGAACGCGACAATGGCGAGTGCCTATCTGAGGGCCAGTCTGCAATAGACGTTGACGCGCTCGACGATGCTGCGCGTGCAAGCGTTGAGGGCCAAACGAATGCCGTACGCGTCAGAGAGCCGCGTGTGAAAGCGTAGAACTTTCCGGAAAGATGCCGTTCCCCAGAGACATCCATGGGCTGTTCCATGGAAGGTCCAACTGTGGCACGGCCAGACTAAACCGACGCGCGCGCCAAAGACCTCGTGAAGCCGGACGTCGAAAAAGCCGACGGATCCGTCGATCATCCTTCCATGTCCTCGTGGCTGCTTGGGGTCGGAGAGGCGGGAGACAACGTGATTTGGAGATAGATGTGTGGTTTCCCTGTTGAGATACGAACGAGTTGCTGGATCTCACGATTTCACACATGGACCGTTTTCCGCGTGAAACCAGGATCTAAGACTCACAACGCTTGCCGGACGCCGCCGACGGAAGGGTTTATCGAAGGAGGACAGACCGCTGCCGGCTCTCATGCAAGCAAAGTATGCGTGTTGGTGGGCGCGTCAAACCCGGTCGGTTTCTGTCTTGCGCAGTCTTTTCTCGAAACTGGCTACCGTGTCGCCGTAGGCGACCTCGACCCTTCAGACTTCAGTTCATTAACCGCAGTCTCGGGGGCGAATTTGTTTCCGGTTAAGGTCAATTTGAATAGGGACGTGTATGTCAATTCAATGGTCGATCAGGTCTACCTACGCTGGAGCCGGGTCGATATTCTGGTGAACATAGCCTTCCGTCGCCGTGAATGCGCCGATCCGCTTTCCGCTGCGGATCTTGGGCTTGATGCCGTCTCCAATCTGATAAGGGTGACAAGTGCTTTCGGCTCCCGCCTCCAGGGAGAGGAACTCGCTGTTGTGAATATCGCGTGGTTTGACGAGCAGTCGCTGCTAGAGGCCGACCGCGAAGCTGTGCTCCAAGCGGCCTTGCGAACTATGACGAGTGCGATGGCGAAGAAGTATTTCGACTCGGGGCTTCGGATAAACGCTGTTCATACCAGACATGCGGTTTCTACATCTTACGTTCAAAGTGAGACGCTTAGGACACTTGTTCAAGCTGTCCAATTCCTCGCAAATCCAGAACTGTCTGGAAAGCTCACGGGGAACGTCCTGCACATCGACCTGAAACCTGACGATAGTCCTTTCCGAGGATAATTCGCGAAGAAATTAACTTGTAATTAAGGTTGATAGTTTGAGCGTCAATTCGACGCGGAAATCCTAATAAGATGTAAATAACTTTGCTTTTCCGCATTCGGACATTCTTCCTCTTCGTTTAGGTCGAATAACTAAAACTTCAGAAATGGGTGGCAGTGCCCGCTTTAGTCATCTGGAGGTTTTATGTTCGTCGATCGCTTGCTATCCGCTTTCAGCATCAGAGCGAAAGTCTTATTAGTACTGGTGCCGCTTGTCATGATACTGGCGGCCGTCGGTGTCGTGAGCCTACAGGCGACCGGATTGCTGCAATCTCGCCTTCGGCTATCGAGCGAAGTTCTCGAGACTTTGAGCGGATTTCGGGACGTCTCTGAGAGCATGAACCGGTTTTTGGCGCAGAGTTCTACGGATAACCGTGATGAGGCCCTGGCAAGTCTAAGGGGGCAGAGCGCCACGATGCTGTCGCTTCAGGAAGTCGCCACTGACGTTGGTAGTGACACTCGTGCTCTTGAAAGCAGTGAGTCCGCGATGTCCGCGATTTCTGACAGCATGGACCGCATGTGGTCCCTGCACAACGATGAGCTGTCCATTCGTCGTGACGTTGCCGCGAGCTTGACCGAGATCAAGCAGGTCGCGGCCGACCTGAAGCTGGCCGCGGTTAAAGCCCGTGCGCAGGTCCGCAACCAGGAAAACTCTGGCAAAACGATGCTCAGAGAGGCTACCCGCTCAATCGACACGGCGGCAATTATGCAGCGGTTGTCGGAAAATTTGGTGAATCTGCCGGCCAGCGCGATGCAAACCCCCGAGGCACAGCAACAGGCGCTCATGATCAAAAAGGCGATGAAAACCGTCAAGCGCGTCGTTGCAACGGGCGATGGTGGACAAGCAGTCGCAAACTTGGAACAGGCAATCTCCAGCGTCGTCGCCAATTCCGGGCTGGATAGCGCTTTCCTTCACAGCCTTGGGATCGACCTTAGTGCGTTTGCCCCGCGACTGCGAGATGACGCCATACAGCACATGATCGAGGGAACCCACGCAGTTCGAGCCTTGGATAAGCCATTGGCGGAATCGGAGACGCTCGTTGCGGCAGTGGCATCGGTAGGCCAGGATGCCGATTCGATAGAGATTGAGATAAACAACCTGTTGCGGGCGGCCAGCACTGAAAACCAGGAGCGACTCGTTGAGCAACTTACGAAACTGACGCGTGACACCGTAGCGGTTGGAGGCGTAGCCGGTTCATTGCCAGACTTCCCCAAAATGGAGGAGACCCTCTACTTACAGGGGGATGCCATCGAACAGAATACCGAGAAGTTGGTCAAGATCGCGGAAGGGCGGCAGGCGCAATACGCAGAGGCGGATAAAACCGTCCAGTCGATATGGAAAAATCTCGTGTCGTTCGCGTCGACTCAGGAACATGACGCTCACCGGGAAAGTGATTTCGCCCGACTATTGTCCGCAGCTGCTACCGTCTCCGGTGTTTTGGTCGCCCTCTTAGCCGGAGCCGGCCTGATGGTGACATTGCGCGCTCCAATCGAACGGATCGCAAGGCGCATGCAGGGGCTAGCAACCGGTGATCTTCAATCAGACATCGTTGGCTGCCAGCGGAAAGACGAAATTGGCGATATGGCTCGCGCGCTTGAAGTTTTTCGCGGAAATGCGGTCTCGAAGCTCGAGGTTGAAGCGCGTGCGCAAGACGACCGTAAAACGGCTGATCAGGAGCGGACGGATCGTGAGTTTGAACGTGCTCAGCTTGAGAAAGAAGTGTCCAGCGCTGTACAAACACTCGGGGAGGCACTCTCTAGATTGGCGCGAGGAGACATCTCGCAGACCATCGACCGCCACTTCCATCCCAATCTCGAGCAACTGCGGCGTGACTTCAACCACTCACTGTCCGTCCTCAGAGATACCGTGTCCCATATCGACGAAAACACCCAACAAATCAAATGGGGAACCGACGAACTTTTCAAAGCCTCTGATGATTTGTCACGCCGGACTGAACGACAAGCTGCTTCTCTCGAAGAAACCGCAGCAGCCGTTGAGCAGGTGACTGCGACGGTGAGGAACTCCTCGGAGAATGCCTGTGAGACACAAGCGTTTGTTTCTGCAGTCAAGGAACATGCAGAGGGCGCGGCTATCATTGTAACTGATGCTATAAGCGCCATGGCACGAATTCAGGATGCATCTTACAAGATCGGTCAGATCATAGGATTGATCGACACGATTGCATTCCAGACGAACTTGCTTGCGCTGAATGCCGGCGTTGAAGCAGCTCGTGCCGGCGATGCTGGAAAAGGCTTCGCGGTTGTGGCACAAGAAGTCCGCGAGCTTGCCCAAAGGTCGTCAGCCGCAGCGCTCGAGATCCGGCAGTTGATTTCAGAATCTTCGTCAGAGGTGGCCGTCGGTTCGGATTACGTCGGCAAGACCGGGGAGGCTCTGCACAGTATAGCGGCATCAATCGTGCAGATTTCTGATCGCATCGACCAGATTGTGAGTTCCAGCCGCGAACAAGCGACTTCGCTGGCTGAGATCAATAACAACGTAAATGTTCTTGATCAGGGGACGCAACAGAATGCAGCCATGGCTGAGCAGACGAACGCTGCAACGAAGACGCTTTCTGATCAGACTGTCGAACTCAGCGAACGGCTTGCTGGGTTCAAGTTAACAGATGATAGGCCGGCTCATCGGGTAAGTGTCGCTGCATAAGGCAGCCGTAGTTAGATTAGAAGCATTCCGATGGCGGGCCATGCGGCCATCCAATCGAATGAAGGTTACATAACCGAGCGCACGATTTTGCTTCGATGCGCCGGTCTCTCTCCTGGTAGCTCTTTGTCGCTCTCCGTCGCGCAGGATTCAGCACGGCCCGGGTCAACCTAAAGACAAAGAAACTATCTTCCAGTGTTCAGACTTTGAAAGGTGTCTATCCGTGTGCGTACGTGAGTTGATTATTGGATTTTTTCTCGCCGCAACGCTGGCCATGCCGCTGACGGTGAAGGCTGGTGGACTTAGTGAACTGCCACGGGAAGAGCGGAAGACCTACGAGTTATTGGACCCGCGGTTGCCCACGGGAGAATCTGTATTTCGAAATTTCAGAGCAAAGCGAGCGCCACCGTGGAAAATTGGTTACGCCTCGAGCTACGCTGATAACACATGGCGTGCGAACGTCCTTGATGAGTTTACAAATGAGCTTCTGCCGACTTTTAAGAAGGCTGGGCTGGTATCCGAGCTCGTCGTTACACAGTCCAATCTCGATGATAACGCCCAGATCAGCCAAATGCGGCAGATGGTAGATGATGGTGTCGACGCCATAATCATATGCTGCTCTAATCTTACAGCGCTCAACCCGACAATAGAGTACGCCTATTCGAAAGGCGTGCCTGTTATCTCATACTCCGGTTATGTGACCTCGCCGTTCGCAATCAATGCGACAGAGAATAACATGCAAGGCGGTTTTGAGGCGTCAAAGTGGTTGGCTGAAGAGATCGAAGGCAGCGGCAATGTGTTGCTTGTGTCCGGAATCACTGGCTTCGCCTCCTCAGACAGCTTCCAGGTCGGCGCCACAAAAGCCTTGGAGTACTATCCCGAGATCAACGTCGTCGGACAGGTTGACGGGAAATGGACAGACAGCGTCGCCCAATCAGAAGTGCAGAAATTTCTCGCCGCTAACCCTGGCCGAATTGACGGTATTATTGTTCAGTCGGGAGCTGAGTCTGGTGTGATCAACGCCGTCCGCCAGTCCGGGCGCGAGATAGTGCCGATCGTGCTTGGCGGAGAGGCTTCGGCATCATGCTACTGGCGTAAGAATCCTGAATTTGTGAGCAGGAGCTTTCACTTCTGGCCGCCGCGCTCCGAGGCTCGTTTCGTATGGGACGTGATGATGCGTACTCTGGAGGGCCAAGGTCCGAAGATACAGTCCATTCTGCGACCGGCAATTCCTTACACGATCGATGATGTAAAAGCGGATTTGCCAGCCGATTGCGATCCCAATAGTGAAGACTGGCTCGAGCCGAAGGATGCAGCTTGGTGGACTGCTGCCGCTGCCGCTAAATATTTCGACAATCCAGCAGATCCGCTTTCTTGGAGGCCAACAAACTGATCTTGTACGCTGTATAGGCGGCGAAAAGCTACCCCGCCCGGCCTGGGGCGGGGTTGACGACATGAGGGGATGCCGCTGGTCGCGTCAGCAGGAATTCTAAAAACGATCCGGTTCCGATGGAACGTAAGCGCGAATTTCTGCGCACCTTCTGAAGCGCAGTGCTCTCAGGCATGAAGTGTCCACCAAAATAGGTGGACACCAAATCATGGATGAAGATGCTCCTAAACTGCAGGTGCGGCTTGTTGGTCGCGACGGCCGCCGTCGATATGACCCTGCCTCGCGAGATCAGCTTGTCGCAGCGTGTTTAGAGCCCGGCGTTTCGGTCTCTCAACTGGCGCGGGAACACGGCGTGAATGCTAATCTCGTACGCAAGTGGATGAAGAAGACCGGGCTCTGCACGGCGACGCGGACGGATGAAACTATTACTAGCCGAAAAATTGTTTCCCGAGACCGGCGGCGTCGTCATCGGCGAGCGCTATCGCGTCGACCGCGACAGCACTGCATCCCAGCCGTTTCGCGCCGGCAGTGCCGAGACCTGGGGAGCAGGTGGCAAGTCGCCGCTGCTTTGCTTCGACGGCTCGTCTCATGGCATCGTTTTCGCCGGATCGGGCGGCTTCAAGACGACGTCAGTCACGATTCCGACGGCGCTGACATGGGGCGCTGCGCTCGTCGTCCTCGATCCGTCGAACGAGGTCGCGCCAATTGTGTCGAAACACCGTGGCAACGCCAACCGCGACATCTTCGTCCTCGATCCGAAAACGCGCTCTCGACTGGATCGGCCGCTTCGGCGAAACGAAGGAGGAGGATATTGCCTCCGTCGCATCGTGGATTATAAGCGACAGCGGTGGCGCCCGTGGGGTTCGCGACGACTTCTTCCGCGCCTCGGCCTTGCAATTGCTCACCGCGCTGATTGCCGACGTTTGCCTCTCCGGCCACACGACGGAAAGCGACCAGACGCTCCGGCAGGTACGCAAAACTTGTCCGAAGCCGAACCCAAACTGCGAAAGCGGTTGCAGGAAATCTACGACGATTCAAGTTCAGATTTCGTGAAGGAAAATGTCGCGGCCTTCGTCAACATGACACCGGAAACCTTCTCGGGCGTCTATGCCAACGCGGTCAAGGAAACCCACTGGCTATCCTACCCGAACTACGCCGCCTTGGTGTCGGAAACGAGTTTTACGACGGGTGATCTTGCAGACGGAAAAACGGACGTTGACCTGAACCTGATCTGAACCCTTCAAACTGGACCAATTTTGGTTAGAGTTTTCCGGTGCATTTTCCTGGCTGGGAAAGGGACCAGAAGACGATGAAAGCATCGCAGTTTTCGGACGCTCAGAAGGCGTTCATTCTGAAGCAAGGTGATGAAGGCGTGTCGGTTGCTGAAATCTGCAGGAAGGCGGGGATCAGCCAGGCGACTTATTTCAACTGGAAGAAAAAATATGCGGGCATGCTGCCACCGGAGATGAAGAGGCTGAAACAGCTCGAGGACGAGAATTCGCGCCTGAAGAAGATCGTCGCGGATCTGACGCTGGACCGCGAGATGTTGCAGGATGTCATCCGCCGAAAGCTCTAGGAGGCGTGGACTCTTGGGATTCCCAGAAGAGCCGTGATGTGATTCAAGACTGCTTTTTGGAGGCAGTCATGGGTGTTCTTGACCGTTTGATTCTTCGAGACGATCAATGGGATCGGATGTCGCAGCATATTATCGGCGATGATCGAACGCGTGGCTCTTCGGGTCGCGACAACCGCATGTTCGTCGAAGCGGTCTTGTGGATCGTGCGTACAGGCTCGCCTTGGCGCGATCTGCCGGACGCGTTCGGCGATTGGAACAGCGTGTTTCGTCGCTTCAGCCGGTGGAGCCAGAAGGGTGTCTGGTGGCGTGTCTTCGAAGCGATGTCGGATGACAGCGATTTTGAATATTTGATCGTCGACAGCACCATCATCCGGGCTCATCAACACGCCGCCGGTGCAAAAAAGGGGCTGAAGATCAGGCCGTTGGCCGTTCCCGCGGCGGCTTGAGCACCAAAATTCACATGGCAGTGCGTGGCCTTGGATGCCCTGTCCGCTTCGTGCTCACCGCCGGCCAGAAAGGCGATGCACCACAGGCCGACGCCTTAATCGACGGCATGCCAGCCGAGGTCGTGATGGCCGATACCGCCTACGACAGTGACCGGCTACGCCAGGCTATTGCCGCCAAGGGCGCGAAAGCGGTGATACCAAACAATCCATCCCGCGCCCGCAAATACCCACTCGATAAGCAACTCTATGTGCGGCAATCCACTCAGTCGCAGGTTATAACCAATCTGGAAAGCCAGCGACGGCAGTATGATCTTGTTGACATTGCGCGACACCACGGCTTCAGCGACGTCGAGGTGATCGACGACGACCTCGGGCGCTCTGCCAGCGGAACCGTCGCCCGTCCGGGCTTCGATCGTCTCGTCGCCCTGTTGTGCGCCGGCAAAGTTGGTGCCGTTTTCTGCTTCGATGCTTCACGGCTTGCGCGCAACGGTCGGGACCGGCATCACCTGCTCGAACTGTGCGGCCTGGTCGAAGCCCGCGTCATTGACCATGACGGCGTCTACAATCCATGTCGACCCAACGATCGGCTGCTGCTGGGAATGAAGGGCAGTATCAGCGAGTTCGAACTGGGCGTGCTGAGAGCCCGGATGCTCGATGCCGCCAGGTCGAAGGCGCGCCGTGGCGAACTGCGACTTTCCGTTCCGTTCGGCTACATTTGGCATCGGGAGGCCGGGCTTGGGCTCGATCCTGATCTGCGTCTGCAAGAGGTAATTCGATCCATCTTCGCCCGCTTCCACGACCTTGGAAGCGCGCGTCAGGTGCTGCTGTCGATGACGAAAGATCAGATTCACTTCCCTCGACCGTCGGATGAAGGGCGCATGACCAAGCCCGTTGATCTCCCGCTCGATGTCGAACAGGGCATCGATCCGTTTGACAGCCTCCAGCGCCAGCGGCGAGATCGGCATGGCACGGCTGCCGCGTTTGGCATTCGTGGCAATGTCAGCGAGCACAAAGAACTTGCGGCGTGAGTGCGCCCAGCACGTGCCTGCGTCAGCGGATCGGGATCGCGGTCAACCTTGAACAGGGGATTGTAGCCGCCATAAGCATCCGCTTGGAGAATGCCGGTGAAGGTCTTCAGGTGGCGCTCGGGATGCTCCTGCCGCCGGTCCCGCGACGCATAGTAAAGAGCTGCGGGTGGTGACTGCCCGCTGAACGGTCGGTCATCCCGGACATATGTCCAGATGCGCCCCGTATCGGTTTTGCCTTTCGCCAGGATCGGCACGGTGGTGTCGTCGCCATGCAGCCGCTCGGCGGCCAGAACATGCGCCTCGATCAACGAATGAATGGGCTTCAGCGCCGCCGCGCAAGCACCGACCTGGTCGGCCAGTGTCGATAAGCTGAGGTCGATCCCCTCTCGGCCATAGCGCTCGCTCTGGCGGTTCAGCGGTTGATGCTGGGCGAACTTCTCAAACAGGATCATCGCCAGCAGGTTCGGCCCGGCAAAACCGCGCGGCGTCACATGGAAAGGTGCGGGCGGCTGAGTGATCTTCTCGCATTCGCGGCAGGAGAACTTCTCCCGCACAGTCTGGATGACTTTCCACTGGCGCGGGATCACCTCCAGCGTCTCGGTGATGTCCTCGCCGAGCTTCGACAGCCTGGCGGAACCGCAGCAGCGGCAACTCGTCGGGGCGGCGATGACGCCGCGCTCGCGCGGCAGGTGTTCGGGAAACGGCTTCCGTGATGGACGCTTTCGCTCGAACGCCCGGACTGTAGAGGCCTTGGCAGCAATCTCCGCCGCCAGTTCGTCTTCACCAGCGTCGGCTTCGAGTTCCTCGAGTTGCAGCTCCATCTGCTCGAGAAGTCGCGCCTTGCGCTCGGACCGGCTGCCGTAAAGTTCACGGCGAACCTTCTCGATCTCCAGCTTCAACCGCGCGATCAGCGCTTCTGAATGTGACACGAGCGCCTTGGCACTGGCGGCTTCCGCCTCGGCTTTCATACGCCGGGCACGCTCTTGCGCCAGCAGTGCAAGCGCACTGGCAAGATCGTCAGGAAGCTGTTCGGCCGCATCGTTCATGGTAGGATGGAATCATATTCGACCCAGCCATTCCAGTGCTTTTGCTCATCCTGCCGACGTCGGTCGCCAGGTTTTTTGCGGCATCCGCCAGTCTATACCTTCCAGCAGATAACCGAGCTGCGCCGGTGTGATCACCACCGATCCATCTGCCGCCGATGGCCAGACGAAGCGTCCGCGTTCAAGCTTCTTCGTAAACAGGCAGGCTCCCTGGCCGTCATGCCAGATGACCTTGATCAGGCCACCACCGCGACCGCGGAACACGAACAGGTGTCCGCACATCGGATCGCGCTTCAGCGTCTCCTGCACCATCAGCGATAGACCGGGGAAGCCTTTGCGCATGTCCGTATGGCCTGTCGCCAGCCAGACCTTCACACCACTCGGAACCGGGATCATCTCCGTTCCAGCACGACATCGAGAATGCGGCCCAGCGCCTCGGTATCGATGTCGCTGTCCACGCGAATACGACGGCCCCGACCCAGCTCAATCGTCACATCGCTACGCTTCCGGCGGGACTGCGATGGGGCAGGCGGCCCCGAGGGAATGGGCGTGGCTGGAGGCGCGGCCTCGGACAGGATCACCGGCACCAACGTGCTCGCCGTTTCCGTCTTCGGCTCCTCGATTTGGCAAAGCTCCTTGCGCCAACGGAAAAGCTGGCTGACATGGATACCGGCCGCACGGGCAATCTCGGAAAGCACCGCATCTGGCTCAAAGCAGGCCGCAACAAGCCGCTCTTTGTCTTCCTGAGACCAGCGCCGCGGCGCTCGACAGACGTGATCACCTCAATCGGATGCTTCGTCATAGGACTACTCCTAGTGTTTGCACTAGGACTTCCGATGTTCGTCTCAACCTCGCAAGACGGGCCTCACCGGGCGCTTACGTTTCTACCCAGATGACGGCCGGTGTAAAGAAGGCACTGCGCTTGCACGCAATGTCTCGCGCAAGCTGACTGTCAAGGCAAACACCAGTGCGCGGCTGACGGAGGCACTTGCGGCGAGGACCGCAACGTCACTTTCCACCCCGCAGGCTCAATACGATCCGACACAGGACGATCCTGAGCGCGATTGAATTACATGCTCATTCGCTTGTCCCGATCTCAGCTGTCCACATGTCTCGCAAATGTCGGGCACCCGACACCTATTGTCGGATTGTCGAGATTAGAACGTTTGTTCGTCCGCCAAATACCGATCAATCCGCCCATCGATAAACGAAACTCATCTTCTTGGAGCGTCTGAGCAGTTGGCATGGTGTTTGCTGATCCCTGGTTACAAGCGGCAGAAAGCAGTCTGCATGATGCCGGTTCATGAAACGAACGGAACGGAGGCCACATGACGGTTCGTCATCGAACCGACGTTCTACCAAGCGGCCATGCATAGTCCGCCGGCGGAAGGGGTCAATCCCGACGTCACAGCTTGCAACCAACTCAATGAGAAGGAAAACGCTATGACCAAGATTTCCGAAAGATCCTTTGAAACGATCGAAAACCCGGCGTCATCGCCGCTCAAGGTGCCAGATCAGTTCGGCGCATCCGTTGAAAAGGGGAACAAGCAGGTGACAGAGGCTTTTTTGAAATTTGCGTCCGGCGCTGAAGCGACACAGAAAATGCTGCCTCCGATCCTCGAAACGACAAGTCTGTTCGGCAACGAATTGTCGTGGAAGACGATCGCTGCACTGCAGGCCGACGCCGAGGCCGGCTTCTCGCATCTGCAAGCTTTGCTTAGCGCAAATTCGCCGTCGCAGGTCCTCGAACTGCAGTCGACCTTCCTGCGCAAGCGGGTTGAGACAAGTTTGCAGCACGCCAAGGAATTCCGGGTACTCGCAAGCAGGACGGTGGAGGAAATCTCAAAGCCGGTCAAGGATGCTTTTGACAAGGTGCTGACGGACCTCAAGGCGACGTAAAACTGAGGCGACACCTAAATCGCCTGGACGGATCGTGATCGAAGCTTCTTTTCAGGAGTTTAAGACTATCTTTGACGAGTTGGTCATTGGGAGAGGATAGCTCCGCGGCAAAGACACCAATCGCTATGGCAACGATAGCAGCAGCCGCCCTATTTAGGGCGGCCTACTTTATCAGTCGTCCATTTCAAAGGTGCGGTATTCGCCGCTTTCGTTGTCGTAAACCTCGACCTCGACCGAGCCTCCAGAACGCTGGATGCTTTGGACATCAACGTCACGGTACTCGCCCGCTTCGTAGTCGTAAACCTCGACGGTCTGTCCCGATCTGACTAGATTGCCTTTGCCAATCTCGACCGCACCGCCAGAATCGCTATCTATACCATCCCATGCGAAGGTGTTCGCCGGAAGCGATAGCGTCAGGACGGCGGCCACCAACAACGATTTCAATGGCAATGGTAATCTCCGGTCTTGTGATTGGTGTGGCAGCCGTTTGAATCCGTTCCGCCACTGTGAGCGGAAGCTGCCGAGACAGACAGCGAGAACGTGGACCATGCGACCAAGATTGCGATTGCGATTTTCATTTCTAACCCCGACGGCAACAGGTGGGTGCGAGTCAGCTCGCCGCGCCTCGCGCAGTTGCCCAGAGAGTTGGATGCCCCACCCAAGAAGCACCTAATTCAATTTACACTAATGAGTCGAGCACATTAATACGAGGAACTACAATTTTGAGTATGGTAATTCGGTGACGTTCGATCCAACCTCGTGAACAGCCTGCGACGGAGTAACCTTTCGCAACAAGATCGTGCACACGCCGCGCGCAGCGGATGTCTGGTCCGGACTGGCATGGTCGCTGCGTTATCGCTTGCACCACGGCCGAGGCGCCGGCGGGCAGCTCGTTCTGACAGACAAAGGCCTTGCGGTCAGAATGCCATGAAGGGGTGCGTGGGCACGAGCGCGTTGTCGAAAGCAGCAAACCCCGCAGAGAATTCGTTCGATCGAGCCGGTGCGCAGTGCAACGAGCACGGCCGATCAAGGATGATGAAGACTATCGGAGAAATCAGCATAGCGGCCACCCAGGGGTGGGATTTCGGGAATTCTCGCCGTGCGAGAGCGGGGAACGGCGCAGCCGCAGGAGCCTCAACATAGTGGCCCGAAGGGGAGGCGGGACCGACTGCGCCCCGCTCCCGCACACCATACTGCAGCCCAACTGCCAGTCGGCGCGGTAAACTCAGATGAAACCAGATCCGAGATAGGTTGAGGCAAACAGAAGAGGACGGGCAAGTGGCGAAATACAATGTGGTTCCGTTCCAAAGGCCGCGGAAGTGCAGCAGCACGAATGATCGACATCGCATGCGGGGAAGTCACCCCGGCATGGACAGAATGGTCTGCGCACATCGCTGATGGCAGTTATCTCAGCCATCTTGATTGCTGCGGGAGGTTGGTTTGCTCGGCGGTGCTGGCTATGTCCCGAGTGTCTTCACACTAGCTGAAACGCCGGCGACGGATTCATCGTCGGCCGCGTTCTCGTTCTGCGGCGAGAGCGTGCGAACGAATTGCGTCGTCGATGGCGACACGTTCTGGTTCAAGGGTGAGAAAATTCGCATCGCGGATATCGACACGCCGGAGCTCAGCCCGCCGCGCGTTGCGCGGCGGAATGGATCAAAGGCGAGGCGGCGAAGGCACGCCTGCTGGCGCTGCTCAAAAGGAGGCTATTTCTCATAGACGGCCGGCTGGCGCGACGAAGACAAGTATGGCCGCAAGCTCCGCACTGTCTCGCGATCTAGACGCTCGCTCGGCAACACACTTGTCGAGGAGGGCCCGGCCAGACGCTGGGACGGCGCAAGACACGGATGGTGCGGCTGAGAAGCGGCGAGAGGATAGTCACCCTTGCGGTGGAGACCATGTGCGGGCTTCGTGAGCGCAAGCCAATAGACCATGCGCCAGAGGCGTCACGCCCAAACCGATCGCGACTTTCGCCTATCATCACCGATCTGAATCGATCAACGCCAACCGATTCATAACTGTCGTTGGACGCCATTCCCACGATCGGCGATTCTGGTCTCATGATCGCACAGCCTTATCATCTCTATGTCGAACGCACGGACGCCTCCCGGAACATGGCGCGCTACTATGCCATGTCGATCGAGCCGAACCTCCTGGGCGATGTCTGCCTGCTCCGGAAGTGGGGCCGCATCGGCGCAAAGGGCCAGACGATAATCCACCATTTCGGACGGGAAAAGGAAGCTGTCGAACTGTTTCTCGTTCTACTCCGACAGAAGCGAAAACGCGGTTACCGCCCGCGCACCGCGATGACGAACTGAAGCAAGGCCCGCCGAAGCGGGCCTTGGACGCGCCTCATCGGCGCCGGTTCCAATCGGTCTGAAGGAAGCTTCGATCTTGACGAAGAACGGGATCTTGATCGCAAGCTTCAGGCCGAGCTTGCCCTTGCGGAGGAAGTGGCTGATCACCTTGCCGAGGGTGCGGAGCCGGTGGCCGGTGGCGGCGAGGAATCGAGCGAGCTGTTGCATGGCGTTTCTCCTTTCGAACTGCGGTCATCGCAGGGGATAAGCGGCAGACCGGAAGGAGGGAAGCACCCAAGGGCCGGAACGGAAGTGGAGGACCTGGCGGCGGCTGAATTTTGTCCCGCGAGGAGCCGCAGAAAGCGGCGGGGAAAATTCTGTTGCCGCCAGGTTGCGTCCCGACGAACGGGCTACGACAGAAGGCAGGAGCCGATCAGCCGGCCGATGCACTGGAACGGCCGGAACTTAAGTGGAGGACGGCGGAGCCGTTGCATCTGCCGGCAGCTCCTGCAGACGCGACAAGCGGGACGGGCCGCGACGGGCGTGCCATCTGCCTGATTTCCGTTCCCTGTTGGCTGCGTCAACGACACGAAAACAGGCCGGCTCCCCGTCAGGGAACCGGCCGTTCTTGCTGTTGTCCAAAGGCGGGGCCGAAGCCCCGCCGGCAGGGCCTAGTCGAAGGCCGAGATCTGCGCTTCGGCGGCCTTGCGGCCCAGCGAGTGACCCGGCTGCTCGACCGGCCGGTCGAATGGTTTCCAGGTCTCGCCGAGCACTTTGGCATAGGCGGCGACGGCGCCTTCGGCCGCCATTCTGAGCGAATGGGCCTGGATGCCCATGTCGGCGGCGAATTCGCGCTTGCGCTGGGCGGCGCTGACATAGCCGACGGGGCCGTCGAGGTCCTCGTCGCGGGCGTCGTTGGCGGCCTTGGCCGCCTCAATCGAGTCTGCGCCGAGCAGCACCAAAGCATCCTGCAGGCATCGCTCGATATCGACGACGGTTCGGTCCTCGATCCGCGCGATCTCTTCCAACGTTCTACTCTGTTTCAGCCATCGGAGGGAGGCCAACTGGAGGGGGCAAAGCTTCGACGTATCCATTATCGAACGATCCTCTCTTGCTGGATGAGTTGCCTCGGAGTCGCATAGCGTGCTCATTTCTGCGATACGTACGGCACGGGCGTGGACTTGCGCGCAGCCGTCGGGCGCTCCACCAGAACGATTGTTCGCGGGAGGTCGGATGCCACGCTCAGCGACTTGAGCTCATCGCCCAGGCGCTTGTCCGCTTCGTTGAGGCGGTGATGAAGGCGATGGTAATCCGTCCAGGTTGGCGTCCGAAAGGTCTCGAGCCATCGCGAAGGCTGCTGAACGTCGCGCGTGAGGGTCCAATGGCGTGCGCCGGCTCGGCTTTGAACATGCCGCCGTCTGCGCATGATCTCAAGAAAGACAGCGGCGTTCTCTTCGGCAATCGCATATTCCGTCGTCACCAGAATTGGGCCGCTTCTCGGCTTCAGATCGAGTGCAGGTACTGGCGCATCGAAGGCGCCGGAGGCTTCGAGTTCAGACTCCAAGCGGTTGCTGATCGGCAGCTTGAGCCCAAGTGCGGCGACCAGCAACGAGCCGGCAGCAGAACATGCCAAGGATAGGGAGAGGGAATGGTTTTCGGCGATAATTCCCCAGAGCCAACTGCCAGCCGCGATCCCCCCATAAGTAAAAGCGCTGTAGATGGAAATCGTGCGACCCACCACCCAGCGCGGGCTTGCCAACTGCACGTTGACGCCGAACCCCGACCATCCGGTTACCCAGCCGGCGCCGCCGAAGGCGAGGCAGACTGTTGCGATGATCAGGGAAGACGTCAGCGCAAGTGAGATCGCACATACCGCGCACGCGACACATGCCAGAACAATCAGCAGTTCCTGCGTGACCGCGCGCCTGAGTGGCGGGTTCACGAGCCCCGCGATCAGCGCGCCGGCGCCGAAGCCACCCATGAGAATACCGTAGTCGATTGGGCCGCCCTTCAAGAGGTCTCTTGCGACGAGCGGCAGGAGCGCCAGCATCGAGGTTCCGGTCAGCCCAAACAGCGTACCGCGGACAATAGCTGCCTTGATTTCCGAGGATATCGCCGTGAACCGCAGTCCATCATAGATCGCCGTCATGAGCGCTTCGCGAGGGAGGGTCGACGCTTTCACGGTCCACTTGTTTCGCCACAGAGCGGTGAGGGGCGCGACGAAGCCAAGCGTGGTGAGCGCGAAAGTGACGAGCGGCCCAAAAATCGCGACGATGATGCCGCCAAGCGCGGGACCGACGCTACGGACCGTGTTGAATCCGACATTGAGAAGGGTGACGGCCGACGGCAGATGGCGGCGCTCCAGCATGTCGCCAAGCGAAGCGCGCCACGCGGGATCGCTGAGTGCGATACCGCAGCCGTCAAGGAAACTGAACGCCAGGATCATCCATGGATCGGTGATGCCGAAAGCCATCAGGATCGTCAGCATCGCCGAGGCCGCCATCATCAGGCTTCGGCCGACGATCATGACCATGCGCCGGCTGTAGTTGTCGGCAATCGCGCCAACGAAAATCGCAAGAAAAAAGGCAGGCAGGGTAGACGATGCCTGGACGAGGGCGACCATCACATCCGAAGTGGAAACGGTGGCCATCAGCCAGCTGAGGGCCACCGTCTGCATCAGCCAACCCAGGCTGGAGAGCTGAGACGCGAAGAAAATCGAACGGAACGTCGAATTCTTCAGTGGCGCCAGTAGGCCTACGGATGCTGTCCCTTCATTTGATGGCATGTCATTCGGTCTCTTTCGGACGGGGCACTTCGGCCGTCTTTGCGGGGCGGCGGCGATGAGGGAGGGCAGTGGGAACTGGGTTGGCCTTACTTCCTCTCTCCGGCCTTGAGCCTGTGAGCAGAGGGTCGCAAGTTCCGCTTCGGCGGGCTGCGGCAAGACCACAATCAAAAACAGAGGAAAAAGCGGCTGTCGTCGACCAGGGATCGACGACAGCCGAGTGAACCTGGATGGCAGGGGTTGATGCCACTCCCGGGCCAGGAGCCGTGTCGGACTTGCGGCTATTCTCCGCAGTCCTAGTGATCGTGAGGTTTTGTTTTTGGTCGGCGCCGCCTTTTAACCGTTGCTGCTCGACGGATGGTCTCATCACTAATCACCTCACGGACGCAAAACGCGCGGGACTGGATGGCTCCGGGTTCGTCGCGCGTCCGTTGTACGTTCAATAACGAGCTCAGTTTCCGCAGGCTTTTCACTCAAATGCAAAGCGGCGAGAAGCTGGGAGACGTCCTGATCCGATAGAGAGAGGCGATGATGCAGACGCCGGAAACTCATCCAGGCCGGCGTGCGAAACGTTTCCGTCCAATGGGAGGGCTTTCGAAGATTTCGCTGGAGCGTCCAGTCGCGCGCGCCTGCGCGAGCTAAGGCGTATCTGCGAGTGCGCATGTGATCGAAGAAGCTGTCCAGGTCGCTTTCGTCTATGGAATACTCTGTCCTCGCTGCAATCGGACCGCTTTGCGGCTTCAGATCAAGCGCCACCGATGGAGCCGGAAAAACCGAGCCCTGCTGGTCTCCCTCCGCCCCCAGATGCACCTGCAAGACGAACCCTGACGCAGCAACAAGAAGCAGCGCGGCCGCGGCCAGCTCGAGAGAAGAAGCGAGCGAATATGACTGGGCAACATTGCCCCAGATCCAGCTGCCGGCTGCCATGCCGCCGGATAGGAATGCATAATAGATCGAGAGCGTGCGGCCGACGACCCAGCGCGGACTTGCCAATTGCACCCAGACGTCAAAGCCGGTCCAGGTGATGACCCAGCCGGCGCCGCCGATAGCAAGCGCAAGTGTTGCTAAAGGCACAGAGGAGGTGAAGGCAAGTGAGATGCAACACACCGCGCAAGCGATGGAAGCAATTGCCATCAGCCATTCCTGAGGAATAACTTTCCTTAAGAGCCGGTTGTTCAATCCGGCCACGCAGGCGCCCATTCCGAAACCTGCGAAAAGAACGCCGTAGGCGATGGGGCCGCCGGCCAAACGATCGCGGGCGACGAGCGGCAGAAGTGCGAGGATAGCAATAGCGGCAAGGCCGAAGAGGGTTGCGCGCATGATTGTCGCCCGGATATCGGAGAAAAGCGCGGTGAACCGGATGCCGTCTCGGATTGCTGTCGAGATACGCTCCGCAGGCAGAGGAGACGGGCGCGCGTGCCACTTGTTACGCAATACCGCGGCGAGAGGCGCCAGGTTGCTGCATGCGGAGAAGAGAAAGGCGGCCAATGATCCGAGAGAGGCGAGAATAACCCCGCCCAGCGCCGACCCAACGCTGCGCGTCATGTTATATCCAATAGACATAAGCGTCACCGCGGCCGGGATATCCCGCTTGTCGAGGATATCCCCCACGGAGGCGTGCCAGGCGGGGTCATTAAGCGCAAATCCGCAGCCTGCCATAAATCCCAGCGCTAGAATGAGCCAGGGACTGAGGAAGCCGAAGGCGGCGGCAACTGCCAGTGCGACAGACGCTAGCGCGATCAATGACAGTCCTATGATCATCACCGATCGGCGGCTATGAGTATCGGCGATGGCGCCGGCGACGATGGAGAGTATGAATGCCGGAAGCGTTGTCGACGCCTGTACGAGCGCGACCATCAGATCGGAAGCGGTGATCGTCACCATCTGCCAACCAATCGCGACGGTCTGCACAAGCCATCCCAGATTTGCGACTTGCGCTGAACTCCAAATCGAACAGAATGCTGCATTGCGCAGTGGAGCAGGAGTGGTTGCCCCGGTCATGGAAACGTCTTCGATCTGCATCTGCATTTAGGTTACTCTGACGCTTCCCATCATCTCGCTGACGAAGGAGCTTATCCGTAACCACGATACGATTTCCGGCGTTATTCAGCTGCTTCGCGCAGGAACACTGCATCGAGCAGAATAGACACCAGGCAGGTAGCGCCGGTGTGAAGGCGGGCCGCCTGATATTCACCCTCGCGAATCTTTGAACCGGCCGCCGAGCTTTGTCCCTTCAGAGTTCACGCACGGCACTGCCGGTTCGGCCAACTGCCAAAGGCTTTCCCAGACCTCATGCGCCTCCCATACTAGCCCGGATTGAAGAGGTTTGGCCCCAGACGGAATCGTCCGAGTCCACAGATGCCCCTGTTGCGAGGCGCAACGGCCCGGGGTGGCAGCCGAGGCTCGCTAGTCCGACGCGCACGGGATGCGGCTGCCGACCCGGAAGCGAGCACAATCCGTAACAGAGGTGAGTTACCGGGCGGCGAACTTCGCAGCAGCCATAACCTATCAAACAGTACCCCGGAATCGCTAAGGATCTCACGGGAGGCTCCCCGCCAAGGTCCGCAACATCGGCCCGGATACCTAGAAATGAGCAGCGAAAACCTTAATTCAGTTCGATGGCTTAAAAATCAGGCCAAACATATTGCGGCTGGCAGTATGAAGGTCCTGCTCATGGTCTCCCGCTTCGGCCACTGCCTTAACGACCTTCTTTACCGCTGGCGAATTGGCGCGCTGCCCATCGACATCGTCGGCGTGGTCTCAAACCACTTCGACTATCAGAAGCTCGTCGTCAATCACGATATTCCCTTCCACCACAGTCCCGTGACCAAACAGAACAAACCGCAGGCAGAAGCCAAGATCATGGAGATCGTGGAGTCGACGTCGACCGAGCTCGTGGTTCTTGCGCGCTACATGCAGGTACTTTCGGACAAGATGTGCGGGCGGATGTCCGGTCGCATCATCAACATCCATCACTCCTTCTTACCGAGCTTTAAAGGCGCGAACCCTTACAGGCAGGCGTATCAGCGCGGCGTGAAGCTTATCGGCGCAACGGCGCACTACGTCACAGCCGATCTCGATGAGGGCCCGATCATCGAGCAGGACACCGTGCGGATTACCCATGCTCAGTCTCCAGACGACTACGTTTCGCTGGGACGTGATGTCGAAGCCCAGGTTCTGGCGCGAGCTATACACGCACATATCCACCACCGGGTCTTCCTCCATGGAAGCCGTACGGTCGTGTTCCCGCCAAGCCCCGGATCCTTCGCTTCCGAGCGAATGCGATAGAGCCTCTTTAGAGCATCCAACGTGAGGATCCGATGAGCTCAATACTTGCACTTTCGGTGGGTTCTTGCGGCGCCGGCACGTGGCACAGTGAGACATCGCCCAACCAGGGAGCGGTCGTTCCAGGAAGTCATTCGTCTCGCCGCGTTGCGGTCGTTTACCAACCGCGCCGCCGTCTTATCCATCGGGGTAGGGGCGTTCTGAACGCGAAGCGTAAACCGTGTCTGGGGTTCCCTGGGAACCCACGCCCCGCAGAGTTTGGGGATCGTCAAGGCCAATCTTGGTGCAGGCGATCCAAGCCAAAACGGTATCGAGGAGAAGAACCATGACCGATTGTCCCCGATATCGCGTTCAGCACCAGATTTGGCACCGCTCAACTCCTGTGTCGAGTTGGCATCCTTGTCCTTGGACCTCCGCCCGCTAAACTAGACTCGGTCCTGTGGTCGCCAATTCTTGGATTTTGGCAGATGCCGCTGTGTCCGACAATTTATTGTCTTCCATCAGAGTCTCCGGCTTGCGCAAATTACCCCCGATGAAGGTTGGTCCGCCCGGTCTTCCGCATGGGAAACGCGTGTTCCCTCAAAACGCCGGTGCGCCATGCATAGGTCGTATCGTCGATCATCTGCGGCTAGACCTCCTGGTTTGTCGGACGGCCGTACCATTTGGTGACGATGCGGGCGACTTTGGCGACGAGCGCGGTACCCATGCGAAGGTTCGAGTGTGCATCAAACATCTCCGGCGCCAAATAGCATCGAGACCTCGTTTGGGCGAAAGGTTATTCCTTTGCTGCAAAGCCTAGCTCAACGCGGCTTACATCCAAGATCGCCCGAAGGACGTCGATGCCGAATTTGAGGCTTTCCACCTCGACATCCAGCGAGATGCCCTCGGTGACTGTGCCTTTTGCGTTAGCGATTACCACCTCCTCCAGGTCTTCGAACCACTGAGGACTGTTCCCTTTGTGAAGCTTCGATAGTTCCGCAATCGCGACACTAAATGCCGATTGGACCGCGATTAGAGCGGCGCCGAGCTTTCGTTCGTCTACACCCGAGATGCAAACAATGGGGCTGTTTTTCTCATCCATGGGCTGTCCCTCTGCTGGCTCGCCACGAAACCTATTTCAACTGATAGGCGACAGTCCTCGATCGCCGACGAATCCAAAAAGGCCCGTAGGCTGGAGTCTCAGTAGTTAGATCAACGAATACGCGATGCTGGGATGTGGAAATGGCCGATGCGCTTGAGGACTGTTGGTATCGGGTCCAGCTTGCGAGGTTTCCAACCGGCAGCAAGGCCTCTAGGCCATAAGCGTCGCACCTTCTGATACGCGAGAGCGGGTAATCCTTTGTACAAAGTGGCTCGCATGCAAGGTCGCACGAAGGACACAAGTGCCGAGCCTGGGCTTTCCGGCCATGGTCTTCAGCGAGACGTCTGTTGCTTCCACAACTCAACACATTCCGACGAGCGGCATAAACCTGCAAACTCATTGTTTTTGATCCGCACGCGTCATACCTGGCCTGCACCCCACCGCCATGGCTTCGGCAAAAGGCTTTTACTCAAAGCAGGGACCTAGTTAGGCCCGTTTCTCAGGCAGCGTCACAAAAAGATCTGCGGAAGGCTCGTCCCGCTTTGCGCGCTCAGGTGCGCCCGCAGTCGATCTGGGAGCGAATTGCTATTCAGGTACACTTTGCAATCACGACCAAGCCGCGACAGAATGTGCAGCAGTGCAGTTCGCGCGTCGCCAAGTCCTCTCAGGTTGTTTCCACGAACCCTAAGCTCCTCCAGCCCCGTCGGCAGGTTAGGGGGCAGGTGGCTCAGTTCATTGCTGTCGGCGCTGAGCCACTTTAGGGTGGCCGGGAGGTCCTCGGGTAGGCTAGTCAGTTCATTGTGAGCGACTTCGAGCCTCGTGAGCTTTGCGGGAAGGCGCTCGGGCAGGCGAATTATGTTATTGAGCTCGGCGCGGAGATCCGTTAATTCGAGGGGGAGATTCTCCGGCAGGTGCGCGATTTCGTTGCGGGTGACATGAAGCTCCCTGAGCTCAGGCGGCAGGTTATCGGGCAAACTGGTCAGCCGGTTGTGGTTGACGTAGAGATACTTTAGTCCGGAAGGAAGCTCGTTCGGCAATCTGGTCAGCCGGTTGCCGTCGACGCAGAGCGTCTCGAGCATGTCCGGAAGAACCTCAGGCAGCGTGGTCAGCTGGTTGTCGCAGGCAGAGAGCTCTCGCAGACCGGGCGGGAGGTTTCTGGGCAGCCTGCCCAACCGGTTGTCATTGGCGTTGAGCCGCTGGAGGCCGGCCGGTAAGGTGGGGGCAGTGCCGTTAGGGACAGCGATGTCAAGTTCAGGGGGGCACGGAAATTGCGGGTTTCCGTCCAGGCCTCGATCCGTGCCATTGCCTCGTGCCGGTCCTCGTCCTGCGCCTGCTGCCCATCTTCCGCCCAGGCCAGTAAAATTTCTTTCAGCGCAGCTTCGCCGGACGAGGAGCCAGTCAAGCCTTCAACCCGGTTAAAAGTGTCTTCACCACCTTGTTCGGAACTATTGCCACCACCCCCCTGCCTTCTGCCCTTCATCGCGTCGCTCCTTAGGTCATTGCGTCACTGCTGATGTTATTTCCGTCGCGACCTTTCCTTCCAATACCAAATTCGTATCACGTTATGCTTCGGGGGCATGGCCAGCGTCCTTCCTCGAAGTGGACAGCGCATAATTCTTACCGCGACGTTGACCAATCCCACCATTGACATGCTGCGCGGACTCGGCCTGACAGGCATGGCCAGCGCCTATCAGAAACGCGAAACGCAAACGGAAGCGAGAGCCCTTCAAGCATGGTGAATGGCTTCGACCGCGCTCGAACGCGAGGCGGCTTCCGGCAGTAGTGCTTCGAGGCAAGAGCCCGCCCTGCAAAGCAGCGCTATGACGCGAGATCGAGAACGCTGATTTTTGCGCCGCCCGCGCCCTGATCGCAATTTCGTGACGCCGAGTGATAAAGGTATTTCATCCTCATGATGGCTATACTCCAGCTTGGTGGAGACATAAACTAGACGCATTTGGAGCCGCTTGCGGCCGATTTCGCAAGGCAACTCCATCAACTGAGGCGCAAGTTCCCGGAACAAGTGCTCACGCACGATAACCTTCCCTCATTTTCGGGCAATCTCGCGGTGTCGCGTTGATTCGGTAGGTCAGCTTACGACGCCAAGGCCGTTCCGCTGTTCATCTCTACGCCTGCAGGGCCCTGCCGACTTAAAGGCAACGACTGCCGGACAGCCGAGGCCCAGAACCAGTTCACCTTGACATCGTGTCACTCGGGCGTAACAGGCGGCAGCCCGAGTGTCGCAATAAGCTTCATTATCGACGGCGTGGGTGGACCCGGTGTCGGCGGCGGCATGGAGACGATGGACCCGAGCCGCGGAGGCGTTGCCATAACGCCAATCATCGTGCCGATAATGGCTATCCCATCGGCGCTGATTTCGATGGCCTGGGGGCCGGTTCTGCCCGATACTACAAGGCGGATCTTGTCGGGTGTTACCTCGACGCGGCTACCCAAGGCCGCTGCGGCAGAGGACGCGGGCGCGGCGACGCCCGAGGTCAGGAGGAAGTGTCTCTTGACGTCGATGCTGTAGATATTCCCGACCTCGACGGTATGATTCTTCTGCGCCTTCAAATAGACCTCCTCACGGCCTTGCTTGTCCTCAAAGCGCAGTTCATTGTACGCATTAGCGGCGCCGCCATCGGTATGCGTCCGGAAAGTCGACCGCGTTTTGTCAGTCGGCAGGGTTTCAGGCGGCAGATTTGAGCCATTGTATACGACGCCGGTCACCAGGGGCGTGTCGGGATTTCCGTGGATGAAATCAACGACGACCTCATGGCCGATCCGTGGGACGACCAGGTTGCCAAAACCCTTACCAGCGAAGTTTTGGGCCACCCGAATCCAGCAGGAGCTGTTCTCGTTCTTTTCGCCTTCTCGGTCCCAGAAGAACTGAACCTTCACACGGCCGTACTTATCCGTCGCGATCGATTCGCCCTCGGGGCCTACGACGACGGCCGTCTGCGGTCCGTGAATCAACCGCGCCGATGTGCGGCGCCTCGGGCGGTACTGGGTGGTCGCGGGGATAATCTCTACGTTGCTGTGATAGAGGAAGCGCTCGCCCTTCCCCCCCACGGTGTCCGCAGTGAGATCGTCCCCCACCTCTCCGATGACAGTGAAGTCCTGTCCGACTGCCAGAAAGCGATCGGTGGGTTTCGGCCGGGAACCGACCTGGCCGTAGTAGAAGGGATTTGCGGCCTTGAATAATGACCCGGTCGTTATCTGGCGCGCAGTGCTTTCGATCCGCGCGCGATAAGCGTTGCAGGCGAGTTCCTCGGCACGGATGGTGGCGTAGAAATCGCCATCGCTTTTTTTTGTATAGTGGCCTGGATACTCGAAGACCTCCCGCATTGCCGTGCAGCCGCTGCTTGCCGACGAGGTCTCGCCCGTTCTGACCGCCACGCTCTCCGGCGGTCGGGTGATGGCGCTTCCCGTGAGCTTGCGGGGCGGAATGCCGCCTGTCCTCACGGGAGGAACGCGCGCGACAGACGTGAGTTCTGCCATCGGCTTCTCATGGTCATAGTCCCTGAGAACGACCTTGTTCGGCTGTAGCGAAACGACCTCGTCCCAATGCAGGATGACGTCTTCTTGGTACAGACTTCGGGCGGGCCTGAGATTGTGGTGGGTCTCCACGATCTCAGGCGTGCAGGCCATGTGGCTCGCGGCGTTGTCGACCAGCACGAGGTCATGTTGGTCCTCAGCATGTTCAAAATAGTAGTAGATGCCGTCCTGCTCCATGAGGCGGCTGACGAAGGCCAGATCCGTTTCATCGTACTGGACGCAATATGGGCGCTGTGGGAACCGTCGGGCGGTCTGATTCTTGAAATTGCCTTTATGTTCTCGAAAAATCGTGGTGATGATCTCGATGCTGGTCTTGTTCTGAAAGACCCGACTGTTTGAGCGATGCTCGAGCAATGAAATCCACGGGCGCACCTGCGCCACGTAGTTGAGGTGCTCGGTATCGTCGAGGCCGAGATATTGGAAGCGCGTAACAACACCGTTGAAGAAGCGCGTTTGCGAGTCCTTGAGCTTAAGCCCGATTGTCAGGCTTTGACCGGGAATCGTAGCAAAGTTCTGAACTGGATTGCGGCTGGCGAGCTTCACCTCGTAGAGGAAAGGTTCCCCCAGCCGCTCGGTGCCACTGAGCCGTCGGAGAGAGATTTCATTCAACTCGGACGCGGCCGAAGTGACCGCAACAAAACGATTGTGCCTTAAGAGACTCTCGATTCTTGACAGGACCATGGTGGTGTGTGTTCCGCAGATTTGATGAGAAGGCGCGGTTGCGCCCGATAGCGTGAGTAAGATGCCGCCGAAGCCATCGGCGAAGATGCAGAAAGACGTTTATCTCGTGCATCGAAATCGCCGACCGTTGCTCAGCCAAGATGGCTTGCTGGCCCGCATCGTCAGAGCCAGGGGGGGGGGGGCGGGGCGAAGAAAGCGTGTGGGCCTCTTGGAACTCACCCACGCTAACTCCCACCCAAATCTCGCCATGCGGCCTTAGAACATTGATGAGTTGGCGGATTCCGGCGGTGCTAGCAACGACGTATCTCCTGGAATTCTCAGCCAGGCCCAGGGCGCAGCGCCCTAGCGGACAACCACGGTGGTCGAGTTTCGCCGCGATCGTCGCCTCGATCGGCCTCTCCGCTGCTGAAGCCTCAAGGGCGTCAAAATGGCGAGAACATTCCAAAGAGGCGTCACGGCGAATTTTGCAAAGGGCCTTGGCGGTCTCATTGCAGTTTGCGTTGAGCTTACTGAAGATAGTCTGGCTTCCGATGCTTGTCATAACGGGCCTTCCAAGCCGCCGCCCGCCGTGCCGCCGCACTTGGCATCGAGGGCACGTGAGCCATTCATCCGATCCAGATCGATCTCGCCAACGAGATCTTCTCCCCGCCCGAAAAGAAGGTCGAGCGGGCCCGCCGCATCATGGATGTCCGTTTCGGGAGAGTGCCATGCGGCAGCCGGTGGGCCGCGATCAGTTGGGGTAGTTGTCAAGTCATCGGCGTGCTGGCGCCTTCTCCGCTTGCCCATCCAACTGGACCAACCGAGTCTGCCGCAGCGACCCAACTGCACTTCCGGGACCTGCTCCTGACGAAGTACGAGGTTAATCTCCCAGTCCAGTTCATCTCCAAGGTAGTTGGAGATGATCTGCGCTATCGACTTGAGGCCGGGAGCTGCAGGCAGAAGCGACTCGTAATGAGCCAAGCTGAGGGGACCCACAATGAGTCGGAACCGATGGTGCCACACTTTGATCCTCGCACCTGCAACAGCCGTGCTGTTCAGCGTGCCCGTGCCCGGGTCGCGGCCCAGGAGGCAGAGCGATATGCGGGGCAGCTCGACCCATTTTGGGACAAATTCACGGATATCAACCGGCGCCTCGACGAAGCTGGCGAGGATGGCAGCGAGCCCCTCGGCGTTGCGGGTGTGTGAGGCGAGACGGCCGGTGAAGTGGAGTTTGGCCAGATCGGGCATAGCATCCCGCGCGCGCAGGGAGGTCATCCCGAAGCCGGCTAGCGCGCCGAGCTGAAGGGCAAATCGATCTTCTTGTGGCCTGTCATAGCTCACGGTCGGTTCGCCCTCCGCCCATGCGCGGAAGAAGAACGAGGCCATTCGATGATGAAAGGTATCAGCAAATCGGATCAGCGTCTCATCCCCGGAGTTGTGCTGCCGGAGAAGGGCGTACTCCGTCAGATGCAATGGGAGGGGACCGTGGGGTCCAAACAAGCCGAAGGCGTAGGTGGAGATTACGGGATCGTTCTCCTCGTGAGCAGTCACGCCCGCGATCGATCGAGTCGGAAATGCAAGGGAGGGCTGCTGGGCGATCCGCACACGATCCAGGCTGGGACCGCTCGATTCTCCCAGCCGAGGCCGATCTGAGCTGATTGCATCGATCCGCCGCAGAGCCTGGAAGAAGTCGCAGGCATGCGGCTCGGCCCCAAGCGAGCTTAGGAAGTCGCCGAGTGCCCCCGAAATCAAAGGATCGCCCGGCGGCCGGCCATCGTCGGCCATCGCATTACCTCCCCGCGCTGTAGCGTCGAGACGACCATCTCGGTGAAGCTGTTGATGGATACGTATTTTGCGAAGAACTGGTTGAGCACGGAGGCGAGCGGAAAGATGCCAACGCCTTCGAAAGCCGCCTCGTCCAGGATGATAGCAACCTCAATCCCACGTGCTACGGCGGCTTGTCCACCGCTGGACAATCGCCTGACCGCAGGCCTGGACCGGATCTCCCGGATCCCGTCGATCTGCCGTGAGGCGAAGGCGTTGACTGGATCGACGTAGAGGCGGAGGAGTTCACGCAGCGCTTCTGCGCCCCGGTGGTCGTTCCTATCGGAATTGCTGATCGAGAGGTAGTTCAGTGAGAGATGGCTAATTAATCGCCAGGTGATATCGCCATTGGCGAAGGAGTGGCGCGGTCGGCTCGGGGGCGATACGCACCGGGTGGCGGTAACTGGAGCGCCGATTTCCAGGGTGAAGTCTGTCTCGTCCCGGCCAATCGGCAGCAGCAGCGCCAGATCCCGGTTCGAGCACAGGCAGTTTACAGACAAATGCCGGAGTTCTGCCGAATAGGGAGCCGCCTGGCGATCAACTAGAGAAACGAACGTCTCGCTGCCGATATAGCCAGTCCGCGCGCCATTTAGACGCTGGTGCTCCGACATGAGGCGCTGCTCCCGGCGGATCGCGTAGTATCTGGAGTGCTGCTCCTCCTGACCGTGCGCGCTGATGCTATAGAACGGGTAGAACCTCACGGGAGCCGCTTCGTTTTTCGCCCCGTCTCCGCTCATCTCGAGGATCGAGTGGACCTCAAAGTCGAGCGGCCTCATCCTGTCAACAATCACATGATGCTCGGTGTTCTTGTCGCTCACGTGGACGAGATCTGCCTGGCGTTCGAACAGATTAATCGCGGGCGTTGCGAAGAGAACGATATTTTGGGGTCCGAGCTGTCGTTCCAGCCGTGGCTCGACACGTCCAAGTGCGAAGACGATCTCAAGGGTCTCGGCAGTTGACAGGGCTACTGCGTCTGCCAGCCCGCTAACCTCGACGAACAACGTCCGCTCCGCGAGGGCGAAATACTCCTGTAGGAGACGGTACCCGTCGAAAGAGCGTGGCACCTCGGGCAGGAGAGCACAGCTCGGCTCCAAACCGCGCTGCTGCAGCGCATGAACCGGAATCTTTTCCTGCCAAGGGATGGGCCGGCCGACCGGACGGGCTAAGATATTGCATGCGTCACCGAGAAGCTGTTCGGCGAGTGCGGCGCCGATGCCACCGGGGCCTGTTAGGTGCAGTGTGAGAGCGTCTAGTGCGAGTCTATTGAACGGCATGCCATTCGTGGTGCGAAGGCGTAGTCGCAAAGCAGCCTTCGCATCTTGCCGGGCCGGAAGATCCAGTGCGGCGATCTGCCCCGGCGTCGAAAAATAATCGGCAGCGCTTACCACAATTGGCCAGAGATGCACATCATGGGCCGTGCGGAACTCGCAATGTGTGACGGCACCCGGAGCAAGACGGCCCAAAAGCTTGGTTCCCCGCGGCACGACGTATCCATTCTCAAGTCGTCCGGCCTCCTGGTCGGGCTCGAAGCGCACGATCGTCATCGACGGGAGCGGCGGTAGAAAATGCGGATAGACCATCTCCAGGAGGTGCTGGGTGAATTCCGGAAAGCGAGACTGAAGCTTCAATTGCACCCGCGCCGCCATGAAAGCGAAGCCTTCCAGAAGCCGCTCGACGTAGGGGTCGGCGACCTCCACTGATTCCATCCCGAGCCGGGCGGCGACCTTCGGGAATGCGCGGGCGAACTCGGCCCCCATCTCGCGCATATAAGCAAGTTCATCGTTGTACAGTCGCAGGAGCCGGGGATCCATCAGCTTATCTCTGTACCGAGATGAAGGACGCGGGCGGATGCGAGCTCGGAGTTTACCTCCGTACGCATCACCATTCGCACCGGCAATGGCTGCGCCCACAGATCGGCTTCGATCCTAAAGCGAAAAGTGCCGCAACCCTGACCATCGTCCAGGACCGTCACCTTGAGGGTGTCCGGTAAGAGACGCGGCTCAAAGCGCTGAAGGCTCTCGATTATCGCTTCGCGCAATGCGCTCTTATCCATGCCTTCGCGAATTTGTCCGCTGAGAGGCCAGGCACCATAATTAAGTGCACTGGCCGCTACGTGAGGGTACGCTTGTAGATCTACGGTTGCACCCAATTGGTTGGTGTTCAACAACCAGGAAACATCGCGTAGAATCACCTCTTCCAGTTGGCGAACAGAGAAACTGCGCTTGTCCTGCGCTTCACACGAGCTGCGCGGCTCATCGTCCGTAAGCCGGTCCAGGAGGGATGGTTGCACGAGATCCCGCTTAACATCTCTGCCCATGTTACAATCTCCAGGTGCAATATCGAAGAGGCGATCCGCCGTTTTCGCGCGCGGCCCGGAATATTCCCGTTCCCAATGGCCCCATCAGCCGACGAGCCTATTGAAGTCGGTACTGTTCGCGATTTGGTTCCAGATGCCCTCGCCTGCTTTGGTAAGAGCGCCTTTTTCATCCTGCCTGTAATAGATGACCTTGCAGGCGCCGAACCGGAATGTGATCGTCTCCTCGGGGGCCTCTTCCGCATAGGACCACTCGACCTTCTCGACTACCAGCATATTGAAACTCCAGTGCAAGAACAGGTTCGATTCTGATGTAGCTTGTCCGCTCCCCGTCGCTTTGAAAAGTTTTAGTTCAACGTTATTGAAGTGGGCGCCGCGACCGCAGGCAACGTACAAAGAGGGCGATGACGTATCCACCTGCTTCTTGATAGTGAAGACCTCGAATTCGGCCTTGCCCGCGCCCGCCCCGGCGGTATGAGGCCCAATGTTCAGCTTGTTTTCGAGTGAAAAGCTCCATTCGTCCGCTAGCGTGATACCGTCCTTTAGAATGATAGATTCGCCCTTGGGCAAAATGCCGTCCTTGGACGCCTGCGTGAACTTTATAACCGCGTCGAACGCCATGATGGATTTTCCTTATCTCGTTGATCTGATTGGGCCTGGATTGTATCGGCCAGCCCAGGGCAGCCATTCCCGAGTTTTGGCGCCGAGAACGGAGCACAATCATCTGCGGGTTTTCTCAGCCCTTGCGGGCGGATGGCAGGCGCGAGACCAATCTCAAAGAGATGGTTAGGCCTTCGAGCTGATAGTGTGGCCGCATGTAAAATCTCGCAACGTAATATCCGGGATTATCTTCGACCTCTTCCACCTTGACCTCGGCCGAGGAGAGCGGCTGCTGTGCCTTACTCTCTTCGCTCCCAAGCTCGGGCGAGGGGTGGACGTAGCCCTGAATCCATTGGTTGAGCCACTCCTCGACCTCGTGGCGCTCCTTGAACGTGCCAATCTTGTCCCGGACCATACACTTCAAATAATGTGCGAAGCGGCAGGTTGCGAAGATGTAGGGTAGCCGGGCACTGAGTTCGGCGTTCGCTGACGCGTCGGGGTCTTCGTATTTGACCGGCTTGTTAATAGTCTGAGCGCCAATAAATACGCCGAGGTCCGTGTTCTTGCGGTGCAACAGCGGTAGAAGACCGTTTTTGGAGAGTTCGGCCTCACGGCGGTCGCTGATCGCGATCTCAGTGGGGCATTTTAGGTCGACGCCACCGTCGTCGCTGCGGAAGGTATGTACCGGCAGGCCCTCGACGAGGCCGCCGGATTCGACGCCGCGAATTCTGGAGAGCCAGCCATAGAGCTTGAACGAGCGCGTGATATTTACGCCCATGGCGTAGGCTGCATTCGTCCAAAGGTATTTCTCGCTGTCGCCGCCGTCTGTGTCCTCCTCGAAGGCGAATTCATCGACCGGGTTGGTTTTGGCCCCATAGGGCAGCCGGCCAAGGGTGCGTGGTAAGGTCAGGGCCACGTACCGCGAGTTCTCGCTTTCGCGGAACGCTCGCCAAGGAGCATGTTCGGGAGTGAGGAAGATTTTTGTGATGTCACGCGGGTTCGCAAGCTCACGCCAAGAATCCATCTGCAGCAGATGTGGTGAGACGGCAGATATAAGCGGTGAGTGGCTCGCCGCCGCGATCTGCGCGAGTCCCGAAAGCAACTCTACGTCCGGTGGGGTATGGTCGAAATAGTAGTCGGCAATCAGGCAGCCATAGGGTTCACCGCCGATTTGGCCATATTCGTCTTCGTAGATTTTTTTGAAAAGCGGACTCTGATCCCAGGTGACACCCTTATATTTCCGCAAAGTTCGGGACATCTCCACCTTTGAAACTGGGAGAACGCGAATCTTTAACGTCTCATCGGTTTCGGTGTTGAGGGCAAGGTGATGCAAGCCCCGCCAAGCTGATTCCACGCGCTGGAAATTTTCGTGATGGAGGATCTCGTTGAGTTGCGCAGAAAGCTTCTGGTCGATCGAAGCAATCATTTTTTGGATAGTCGCGACGACATCGTCGCTGATCAGCGACGTGTTTTGAAGTGCCTGCTCGGCCAGTGTTCGGACGGCACTCTCTACCAAGTCACGGGAGTGGTCCGAGCGGATCCTGAACTCGAATCGAAGCATGCGGGTGAAATCGCCGAGATCAACGGTGGCGACCTGTACATCTGTGGCATCTGCAGGCGTCACGATCAGTTCTCCTCTGTGTCTGGGGATGCCAATGGCGGAGCGGCAACCACTCCATCAGGCTTCTCAGTCTCGATGCCACTGCCGAGGGCGCTTAGCAGTGCCGAATCGGCGAGGAAGTGGGTGAGCAACTCTTCGGCACCGTTCTTCCCGTCCATGTAGGCCAGCAGATTGGAGAGCTCCGTTCGCGCTTCGAGCAGCCTGCTAAGGCTGTCGACCTTGCGCGCCACGGCCGCCGGCGAGAAATCTTCGAGCCGCTCGAAGGTCAAGTCGACAGCGAGTTGGCCTTCTCCGGTCAATAGGTTCGGCACCCGCATCACCACCCTGGGCCTCAGCGATCTGAGCCGATCATCGAAATTGTCGATATCGATCTCCATCATCTTACGCTCCGCGACAGGAGCAAGCGGCTCGTCAGCATTGCCAGCGAGATCGGACATCACGCCGACCACGAAGGGAAGCTGAACCTTCTTCTGAGAGCCATAGGTCTCCACGTCGTATTCGATCTGTACGCGAGGCGGACGAACCCGCGCGATGAACTTTTGACTACTCGCCTTTGTCATGTGTTCCACTCCTGATTAGGAAGATTACGCACGTCACGTGCCCTCATCGACCGCCAGGCCGGCAATCGAGCGGTACTGGGCAACCCCTTCTGGCGCCAACTCTTTGACAAGAGCCATGAAGTCCTTCGAGACAAGTCGCTGCGCGCGCTCCAGAAGGGCTGATAGCGGGCTCGCGGGTTCGTTCACCTGGTACCAGTGGCAAATGCGGCCAAGGATTTCGACAACGTCATCGCGGTTGCGGATCACGTCGGGGTATGGGGCCTTGCTGGAGTCTGGCAATGGAGATGCCGCGGCTGCAGGCTGGGCCCTTTTCCGATGGACGTCGACCAGATCCTTGGCCTGGGTGAGTAGCACTATCAGAGGGTCGAATCGAACGGCCTCGTCACTCGCAACGTGCCGCCGAACACTCGCGTCTAGATCGGTGGCGGCTGCTAGGCTGGCGTCGAGACCAGTGCTGATCTGCTCGAGGTGCAGTGGGTCGGTGTCGGTGAAAGCGAGCTCGATAGTCGAACGATCAACTTCCGCAGACTGCGACCGTAGCGCACCAGCCCAATCGCGGAGCGTAAATGCCCCGAATTGCCTGGAGGCGGTGAGTGGAACTTGGCGTATTTCCGCCAAGATCCCGGAGAGATCGCAGAGGCTTGCCAGAGCGTTGAGGCGAACGGTCTGATCTCCGTCATCTTCTGGATCCGGTCGCGGATGTAGCTCTGACCAGTAGAGCTCGACATAGGCCGCGAGCAGCTCAAGCCCCTGACTTAGACCAGGGAAGCCGAACTGACTGAGGGCGGATCGTGCGAGCAAGATGCCGACTCTTAGATCCTTAGTGCGGGCAGAAAGGTCGAGGCCAAGCCGCCACACCTCTGTCCAATTGGGAGCCTCCTCGGTGGCGATGGAGTCGCCTATCTGCTGGTGCGGCTTGCCGTGCGACGCTATCTCGAGCTCCAGGAAGCTCAGATCGTAATCGAGAGCATCCCCGCATGCGTTGCCGTCGCCGATCGGTTTTAATAAATGATCTGCATCGAGCATGACCAAAATCCCAGTTTTCCCGACATTAAAGATCGTCGCGCCTCTGTTTCTCAACGTTTAGCAATGAGCAGACGCGATTGCTCATGCACAATCGACATTCGTATATGTCGTGAATGCTTGGGGCGTGAACGCCGCCGCTTCGGATCTTGATGCAGCTATGTGCTGCTCAGGCGCAAAGGACACCTTGTGAACCACAAGAAGCTCTTCCGGCTCCATCGGGAGGAGAAGCTCACGATGCGCAAGCGCCGTGGCCGGAAACGAGCGAAAGGCAAGCGTTGGTGTTGATCCCGCTGGCTGCCAATGATCGTTGGTCGCTGGACTTCGTGTCGGATCAACTCACCGATAGCGCGGGGGGGGGGGGCAGTCTGTGCAAAGGGCAACCTGCGGAGTACCGTTGCAAACGTGAGCCGGAAGGCCTCCAACTACGGAGTCTTCGCGCGGCCGCCTCCGCGCCAGCACCAGGGTCCGCACCAAGGCGACGGGCGTGGTGTGATACATGTGAAGCTCAACGCCAGCTGGCCTCGAATTGACCTGATGAGGTATAAGAGATTGCCGACGTGCGAGGTCCACGGCACCCGGTCAAACGCTTCAGCTTGCTAGCGCGAGAAAGCCTCGGAGCTGCAACCATTCGGCCGTCTGCCGCTCTGCCTAGTGGAGGATTCGAAGCGCAGAGGGTGCAATGGGTGCTGCATAAGGTGGATGGCCTCGTCGGCGATCGGTCTTGGGGGTGTCGGGGCGCGGACCCACATCGAACGAGCGGCCAGCCGGCGGGTCCATCGCGCGTGCAGCGACCCGGCGTCAGTGGTAGAACGGCTCGAGCACTTCAACGGCATGTAATCTCCTGCGCTCCGCCGGACCGCCGCACGAGGCTTATAGGGCGACAATCTAGATGAGATCCGTATTGACCGCATGTAACGATGCTCCCCGAGATTCGCACGTTGCCTCATTCATTTCGCTCCCAGTTGGAGCGAAGGAGTGGGGTGCGGAGATGGCGGGGTTTCGCAGCGGCCGGCCTCCTTCGCGAGCGCCATTGCCGTTTTCGACGGAAGTCGAAGTCTAATAACCATCGTCGCGGTATTCTATTGACAATGGGTGTGATGCGGCTTTGCGTGATCTTCTAAAAGGAATCGAATCCCGCCGCCAATCTCTCGTTCTACCGCGCACCTACCGGACCCCAACGTGACTGTCGACCCTGCTTCCATTAATCGTGCAGGGCAACCACGCGGTCTCTCGTGCAGATCCCTGCGATTTCGAATTGACGGACACCGAACCCGTTAGACGGTCGTGGAGTGCACGCACTTAGTCACCCTAGCCGCCCGGGCACTGCAACCCCGCTGTACCGATCCTTCTACCTCTATGCTAAAGAAAGTTTGGGGAAACTTGCCTCCTCGGCATCGTTCGACGGCGGCCTTGGCGCCAATCTTGCGAGGAGCAGGCCGATGGTCGCAGCGGCATGCGAGCCGACATTCTGCGATCCGCGCCGTCGAAGACGAGGTCGCTCTCGGCGTGTTAGTCAGCCGGAATGCGCCGGCCGTCGTGCCCCTAAATCTCGATCTCGAGCCAGGTATTGGCCTCCAGGCTGAAGAAAAATTCGGCGCTCTCACATGCTCATGCAATCCCGTGGTGGACGACCAACGCACATGATGGTGCAGTTCCTAGGGAATGTGGTGATGAGTCATGAGCCGTCCTATATCACCTTGAACGCTGCCCTCCTGGCTATTCGTTTCTTTGAGGCACCCACAATTATGGCGGCATCGGCGGCGCTGAGATCGGGATGGGCCGCCTTCAGCGCGTCCGCCCAGGCCGCATTGCTCTGCCCCGGCAGCTGCGGTGTCTGCCTAGCGATTTCGTCCAGCCTCGCCTGGTCCTGCGCCGACACCGTCTGGAACGCCGTCCTCACGGCGATATCGCGCCTTACGGCACCCACGATTATGGCGGCATCGGCAGCGCTAAGATCGGGATGGGCCGCCTTCAGCGCGTCCGCCCACGCCCCCTTGCTCTGCCCCGGCAGCTGCGGTATCGCCGCCTTGATCTCGTCCAGCCTCGCCTGATCCTGGGCCGACACCGTCCGGAACGCCGCCCTCCTGGCGATATCGTCCTTAAAGGTGCCCACGATTATGGCGGCATCGGCGGCGCTGAGATCGGGACGGGCCGCCTTCAGCGCGTCCGCCCAGGCCGCATTGCTCCGCCCCTGCCGCGGTGTCGCCGCCGCGATTTCGTCCAGCCTCGCCTGGTCCTGGGCCGACACCGTCCGGAACGCCGCCCTTTTGGCAATATCCTGCTTTACGGCACCCACGATTATGGCGGCATCGGCAGCGCTGAGATCGGGATGGGCCGCCTTCAGCGCGTCCGCCCAGGCCGCATTGCTCTGCCCCGGCAGCTGCGGTGTCTGCCGCGCGATTTCGTCCAGCCTCGCCTGGTCCTGGGCCGACACCGTCCGGAACGCCGCCCTCCTGGCGATTTCGTCCTTTGCGGCGCCCACGATGGTGGCGGAATCGGCGGCGCTGAGATCGGGATGGGCCGCCTTCAGCGCGTCCGCCCAGGCCGCATTGCTCTGCCTCGACTGCCGCGGTGTCTGCCTGGCGATTTCGTCCAGCCTCGCCTGATCCTGGGCCGACACCGTCCGGAACGCCGCCCTCACGGCGATATCGTCCTTTAAGGCGCCCACAATTATGGCGGCATCGGCGGCGCTGAGATCGGGATGGGCCGCCTTCAGCGCGTCCGCCCACGCCCCCTTGCTCTGCCTCGACTGCCGCGGTGTCTGCCTGGCGATTTCGTCCAGCCTCGCCTGATCCTGGGCCGACACCGTCTGGAACGCCGCCCTTTTAGCAATATTATGCTTTACGGAACCCACGATGGTGGCAGTATCGGCAGCGCTGAGATCGGGATGGGCCGCCTTCAGCGCGTCCGCCCACGCCCCCTTGCTCTGCCCCGGCAGCTGCGGTGTCTGCCTGGTGATTTCGTCCAGCCTCGCCTGATCCTGGGCCGACACCGTCTGGAAAGCCGCCCTCCTGGCGATAGCCCGCTTTACGGCGCCCACGATGGCGGCGGCATCGGCGGCGCTGAGATCGGGATGGGCCGCCTTCAGTGCGTCCGCCCAGGCCCCCTTGCTCTGCCTCGACTGCCGCGGTGTCTGCCTGGCGATCTCGTCCAGCCTCGCCTGGTCCTGGGCCGATACCGTTTGGAACGTTGTCCTTTTAGCAATATCCTGCTTCAGGGCACCCACGATGGTTGCGGCATCGGCGGCGCTGAGATCGGGATGGGTCGCCTTCAGCGCGTCCGCCCAGGCCGCATTGCTCCGCCCCTGCCGCGGTGTCGCCGCCGCGATTTCGTCCAGCCTCGCCTGGTCCTGGGCCGACACCGTCCGGAACGCCGCCCTTTTGGCAATATCCTGCTTTACGGCGCCCACGATTATGGCGGCATCGGCGGCGCTGAGATCGGGATGAGCCGCCTTCAGCGCGTCCGCCCACGCCCCCTTGCTCTGCCTCGACTGCCGCGGTGTCTGCCTGGCGATTTCGTCCAGCCTCGCCTGGTCCTGGGCCGACACCGTCCGGAACGCCGTCCTCCTGGCAATATCGTCCTTAAAAGTGCCCACGATTATGGCGGCATCGGCGGCACTGAGATCGGGATGGGCCGCCTTCAGCGCGTCGGCCCACGCCCCCTTGCTCTGCCCCGGCAGCTGCGGTGTCGCCGCCTTGATCTCGTCTAGCCTCGCCCGGTCCTGGGCCGACACCGTCCGGAACGCCGCCCTCCTGGCGATAACCCGCTTTACGACGCCCACGATGGCGGCGGCATCGGCGGCGCTGAGATCGGGATGGGCCGCCTTCAGCGCGTCCGCCCACGCCCCCTTGCTCTGCCTCGACTGCCGCGGTGTCTGCCTGGCGACTTCGTCCAGCCTCGCCTGATCCTGGGCCGACACCGTCTGGAACGCCGCTCGATCGACGAGATCGCCCGTTGAGGCCCCCACGATTATGCTGGCATTCGCGGCGCTGAGATCAGGCGCCAACGCCAGCGGCCTTTGAGCATATAACCTCTGCTTGCGGCTGGGCCTGGGATCTGCGCCCTTCTCAGTAGTCTGCCTCTTGCGCCCGCCACCGGTCGGATCGCCGGGCTCCGCGGGCACCTCGGACATGGCCGAATGCTCCTCTCTTTCACCTGTCACCTCGGTCGGCCTGGCAACCGCCGAAGCTTCAAAATTATAAAACTTTTGCTTGCGGCTGGGCCTGGGATCTGCGCCCTTCTCAGTAGTCTGCCTCTTGCGCCCGCCACCGGTCGGATCGCTGGGCTCCGCGGGCACCTCGGACATGGCCGAATGCTCCTCTCTTTCACCCGGCACCTCGGTCGGCCTGGCAACCGCCGAGGCTTCTAAATTCCCAAGGCCATGCAGCCCCCTGCGCTGAGGGCCAGTCTCCAGCGGCTGTCCCTCGACGAGGTGAATAATGCGATCGGCATTATTGTATTCATCTGTTGTCCTCGTGAGGTTGAACGCGGTCTCTGCCGGGACGACCGGAACTCTCATCAGTTCCGTCATGTCAGCCATCATTTGCGGGGTTAGTTCTTCAGGGCTTTGAAGCTCGGTCGGCGGGCTTGGCTCGACGCTTAACGCAGCCCAAGAGGCCGTTTCAGAAGGCTCCAGCCAGAAGTCCTGCGAATTGAAGCTGCCGGCTGACAGCGGACCGGCTTGATCCGCCGCCTGCCAAAGCTCCTCTTGATCGGCAGACGCCACTAAAGGCTGCGTGCTTTGATCCGTTGGCTGCCGAGGGCTGGCTCCCGCCGCTGTCGCGCTCGCGAGGTTGAACGCGGTCTCTGCCGGGGCGACCGGAACTCTCATCAGTTCCGTCATGTCAGCCATCATTTGCGGGGTTAGTTCTTCAGGGCTTTGAAGCTCGGTCGGCGGGCTTGGCTGGTCGACGCTTAACGCAGCCCAAGAGGCCCACTCAGAAGGCTCCAGCCAGAAGTCCTGTGAATTGAAGCTGGCGGCCGACGGCGGACCGGCTTGGTCCACCGCCTGCCAAAGCTCCTCTTGATCGGCAGACGCCACTAAAGGCTGCGTGCTTTGATCCGTTGGCTGCCGAGGGCTGGCTCCCGCCGCTGTCGCGCTCGCGAGGTTGAACGCGGTCTCTGCCGGGGCGACGGCTACTCGGGTAAGCCCCGTTAGCCTTTCCACGTAACGCAACATCGGATTCTCTTGCCAGATGTCGTCCGAATTGAAGTTGTCGGCCACGTGATCGACACGCGCCACTGAAGACTGCGCTCTTTGATCCGCTGGGTGCCGGCCCTCCTTCGCGCGCGCAGAGCCCTGCCCTTTAGTCCGAGGGTCCCTGTCAACCATGCTCACCCCCCTGGGATATGGCCTTCAGGAAACAAGGGGTCAGCTGTCGAGCACCGACTGCTGACGGAAGGTCAGAATTTATCAGGGGCTCAAGCGACTTAACCAGATCGCAAGGGACGCGACTGCAACCATCGACCGCTCCAGGTTGCCGAGCCTCGTTCGGACGCCGCTCAATCACCGTGGGTCCCGTTTTCTGCTGTTGTGGCATGGGGCGGCTCTGCGGAATCGAGCTCAGGTGACGGGAGGCCGGCAGATCCCGAAGACATGGCCAGGCCGTTGATAGCTGGTGGCGTGAACGCATCATTGCAGCAGAACCTCGAAAACCACGGAGAAGAGCCCGCGATTCAAACTAGCGCAATCCCGGTATTGGATTGCATGCACAGGTGATATGCTCGCATCCAGTTAGTGAGCGGCTATGGCGCAGCTCCTGCGTGAACCCATAACGACAGCGGCGATCCTTCGAGAGATGCAGCGACGACCCGTTCTCCAGACCGGAGGTCCTTGCTTGATGTGGCGATCGGCACGGATTGCTATCAACGCTGACGGCCGCCGGTGCCGCGCAAGCCGGTTACGACGCGAACATCGACATGATCTCTTCTATGGTGGGATTGATTGGCCCACCGATACCAGGGTAGTGGCAACTGTCGCCAATTGCGGCGCCAGTGAGGTCGGCCCTTCGTCTTCGAACTCTTTGCTGGCTTCCGCTAGACAACGCGGCCTTATCACAAAAAGACTGGGAGATTTAACGATAATCCCGGCATCCGGACTTCTGCGTATTGCCGGCCGGTAATAGCGCGAAAGACTTGCAGCAATCGCAGCGCCGGCGGCACCGTGACCAGTATCCGCACTGCCTGGCCCGTAACAATGCGCTGTGACCAGCGGAAGCCGATCTCGTGGAAAGACAAGGCATGCTGCGGGCTGATGAAAGACGCCGGCAATGGTGCGGCGGACTCGGGACTTGAAACCTCCCACCGAGTTGACGTGGGCGGTGTCTCGAACGAATTCGCGGCTCGAATGCTTTACGTTCTCATGCGTAGCGAAGCTCTTGCCAATCGCCATGAACGCCTCACCGCCCATCAAGCAGGCATGCGGTTCGATCCCTTTTCGCCGTCGCGCGCCCTACACATATCGAAAGGCCTTTTCGGCCCCGTCCAGGCGGTAGACCGTCCGGATTCTTTCTCGGTCGCTCACCGAGATGAAAACGGTCGATCTCCACCGTGCCATCGAGCATGTGCTCGCGCGCCAACATGAGGCGCTGCGCATATCCCATTCGCTAGCTATTGGGCATCACCAAATGTGCAAATGCCTATCTTCGCCGCGTGAACGATCCATGCCGCCAGGGCTGCTATCCCGCACCTGGCGCGAACCGGGACTGCAACCGGTTCGTGCATCGTGTCCAGGAGGTGGTTGTCTAATCGCTAAACTAGTCGTCAAGGTGCTTTAGGGGCGGCGGCGCGTGAAGACGATGTTGGCGGCGGCACATGCCTTCGGCGTATTCAGGAACATTTTTGACGAGGCAATGCGCATCACGTGTCACCTTGCCTGTTGCGCTGCACTTTTGGCCCCGTACTTGCGGCGCCGGCTCTCAAGGCTTCCGGGCGGTCATTTGCAAGATTCATCCCGTACGAGCGACAGGACAGGCCGAATTGGCGCGTAGTAGGTCAGTGTGAACATGAACGACCAATACGGCTCTGAGGGCAACGGGCTACTGAGCGACAGCCTAGATGAGATCCCTTGCTTGTCGCGCTGCAAGGGGGCTCATGACCAATCCTGATGAGCTTCGGCACTTGCATATCTGAGCTGTCTCGACACGCGATGCTCTTCTACCAGCGCATTGTTGGATATCAGATGTGCATGCAAGGGGGCAGTGAAGCTCTGCTACTTTTTACGGAGAAAGCCGTTCTGTCAGGTGGACGCGAGGCGAGTCTTGAATGTCGTGGAATAATAGGGTCGTCTGGTCGGAGGGCTTATTCCTCCGCCCGCAGCATTTTCAGCAGGCCGATCGTCACGTCGAACAGCTGGTGCGTAGCAGGACGGCGGTTTTGCATGGGTACGGGTGGGGTATCAGCGAGCTGCGGCTCAATCGAGAGCTACTTGGTCTCGGCAAGATCGCCATCGAAGCGGCTCGCGGCGTCTTGGAGGACGGCATGCCCTTCAGTATTCCTGACGAAGCCAACCAGCCAACTCCCTACGACGTTCCGCGGGATTTTCGAGATTCGCTTATTCACTTGGCGGTACCGTTTTATCAACCCGGCGCTCTTGAAACCGACGCGCAAGCGGGAATTGACGTACCTATCCGCTTCGCAGTCTCCACTGAGGATGTTGTCGACACCAACGCTGGCGAGCGGGGCAGCGCCTCCATCGACGTAGCGCGGCTGGATTTTCGACTGCTGCCGGACGCGGCAGACCGGTCTGGCTACACTTGCATCCCAATCGCCCGTATCATAGAGGTCCGGGCCGACCGACAGATCATTCTGGACGAGACGCACGTGCCGCCAACCCCCGACTGCGCCAGCTCCCGGGTCCTCTCGAACTACATCACTGAGATCACCGGCCTGCTTCACCATCGCGGTGAAGCTCTGGCTACTCGGGTCTCCCAGTCGGGCACGAACCGGGTTGCAGAGCTCGCGGACTTCCTTCTGCTGCAGGCGATCAATCGGTACGAGCCGTACTTCTGCCACCTGTCCAAGGCCGCCGTTGTAAATCCGGAATCGCTGTATGTTCTCATGCTCCAGCTGGCGGGTGAACTAGCCACGTTCGCCTGCCTCGATAAACGTGCCCCGACCCTTGGTGTTTACAAGCACGACTCTCTCGCGGAGGCGTTTTTGCCAGTGATCCAGTCGATCCGGGCTTCGCTGGGTGCAGTGATTGAGCAGACTGCGGTCTCCGTACCGCTGCAGCGGCAAAAATACGGTATCCATGTGGCTGAGGTGGCCGACCGCTCTCTCTTTACGACCTCGAGCTTCGTGCTGGCTGCTCGGGCTGATATTGAGGTCGAGCGCCTCCGGCGCGAGTTCCCGTCTCAGATTAAGATCGGCCCGGCGGAGAAAATCACGGAACTCGTCAATGTCGCGCTGCCCGGCATTATCATCAATCCCCTACCGGTCGCGCCGCGTCAGATCCCGTTCCATGTTGGATTCAGCTATTTCGAGATCGATCAAAATAGCCGCTTCTGGAAGGATATGCCCCAATCCGCTGGCTTGGCGCTGCACGTTGCTGGCGACTTCCCAAATCTCGAAATGGCTCTTTGGGCCATCCGAGCCGGACAGAACCCAAATTTGAGTTAGCCCACCAATGCCCCTCACGCTACGTGTACACAGCAATAGATGCAGTTTTCCGGAACATCTCGTGCCGGGCGACGCGGCTGGTGGGCTGACTACCAGCCGAGCAGGCAACAGCCTCGTTCTGCCGGATGATCAGCAGATGGTCTCGAAATACCACTGCTCAATCGAATGCATGGCACGGCGATACGGACTGATCGACCGAGGCCGCGGCAACACATGTCTGAGTGGCGAGGCTGTGCCGCTTCCGTCAGAGGCGCCGGTCGCCCGGAAAACCAGCGATGTTATTCAGATCGGCGCCTATAGGATCGATGTCGTCGTGTCGCCTTCGATATCCATTGCGGAGAGTGCCGCCGAACCGGAGGGACAACTTGCAGCGACAAGTGAGGAGTTGAGTTTTCTTGGCCCCCTCGAAATGGCCTCGTCGCTCCTGGCGGGCAATTGCACCCGGGGTGAAGAAGCGCTGCTGGACCTGAGGAACGGCGAGTTCCCACCATTGCCAGTCTTAGACACTCCGTTTGACGCGCTGGCGGGCATGATGAGAAATCCGTTGGATATCTACGCAGACAGTGTGCCGGATCGGGCCCCCATCTTGGCGCAACCCAAGGTAGATCAATCATCTCGACAAGAATCATCGGGCGGCCGTCACGGCTTTTCTTGCCGCCTGCGGCTTATCATTGGCAGATGTCCGGAATGCCGGCATCGTAAGCGTGCTGGATCGTGCAGGGAAAATGCTTCTGTATTCCGCCGCGCTGCACAACATTCACTCCGAGCGAGAGCTGGCGAACAATCATTCAGAAATAAGAGTTCCGACGAAAAACCCCTGAGGTTCGTTCCGGATGTCAGGGGGTTCCTCCGCGGAGACCTGGCCATTGAGCATGCCTTCGCCGACCGTGGGACGCATGACGTGTTATTCGCGGCTGTGCAGAAGGCTCTGTCCAGCGTCCGTGCACGCTTGTCCCTAGCAGGGATCGAGAAGGCGATGGGGCGGACCCGTTCCCTTTTGCACCGCAACCATAAGGCGCAAAACCGGAGTGCGTACGTGCGTGTCTTCAATGACGTCGTATCGAACATCGAAACTGATTTGCTCCGGAGCTTCGGCGCCGACTTCGGGCGCCCAGTGCGAGAGCGTCGCCGACCCGCCCGCCGATCCCACGATGAGAGCGTCCGCTCCGAAGGGAAGTGGGCGGGTTGATGATGGTGATTGAGGAAACGATGCCAAAATCCCAGCCACTCGTCCTCCTCCACGCCGAGGAGCAGTTGGCTGTCCCTTCGCCGTCATCGCCAGTGCCGGACGAACTTACCTGGGAGATGCTTGCGCTCGACCGACTTAATCCACTGGTCGCCGCCGCGGCGGCGCTGCTGGGTCTCAGCGCTCAGCTCAAGAGCAGTGCTAGCCATATCGACGTTGAAGCACTGCGCCTTAGAGTGCTGCAGGAGATCGATGCTTTTGAGCGTCGGATCACGCCGCTCGGATTGCCATCGCGAGCGATCAAGGTCTGCAAATACGCCCTCTGCGCGACCATCGATGACATCGTTCTGAACACAGCCTGGGGCAGCAACAGCGTCTGGACGACGCGCAGCTTGGTGGGATCGCTGTTCAGCGATACCTGGGGCGGCGAGCGTTTCTTCGATCTGCTGACGCAATTGAAAAATGAACCGGCCATCAATATAGAACTGCTGGAGCTGCTCTACTACTGCATGAGGTTGGGCTTCGAAGGCCGATACCGCGTCATTGCGGGAGGAGCCGCAGAGCTCAGTGTGCTGTGCGAAGACGTCTACCGCCTGATCCGAGCAGCCCGTGGTGACTTCGAGCGCGAACTATCCCCGCACTGGCGGAGGAACTCTAATAATCCGAAGCCACGCCGCACAATCGTTCCAATCTGGGCTGTCGTAGCGTTTGGGGCAGGGTTACTCCTCTCGATCTATACCGGACTTCTGCATGCATTAAATGCCCGCGCCGATGCTGTCTTCAACGATCTCGCGACATTGCCGCCAAACGGCGCTGTCAGATCGGTGAGAATCGTATTGCCGCCAAAGGTTGTGATGAGCAGCGGCCGACTGCGTAACTTCCTCGAGCCCGAAATCCGCGAAGGGCTTGTCACTGTGTCCGAGGACCCACAGCAGATCGTCGTTACCATTCGCGCCTCCGGGATGTTCGATTCTGCTAGTCCGGAAGTGAAGAAAATGTTCCTGCCGCTTCTTTTACGAATTGGTCGTTCTCTGAACGATGAGTCGGGAGCAATCCTCCTGACCGGGCACACCGACGCTATGCCGGTGCAATCGCTCGCCTTCCCTTCAAACGATTCCCTTTCGCTCGCGCGTGCGAGGACAGCTGCCGAGATTATCAAATCCATCATGGATGACCCAGGCCGCGTGCGAGAAGAGGGCAGAGGGAGCGGTGAACCGGTCGCTTCGAACCATACGCCCGAGGGCCGCGCGCGGAACCGTCGGATTGAAATCATCATCACAAAGACACGATGAAGGCAGGCCATGCAGTCAATCAAAAAAGCGCTTAGGTGGCAATGGCTCCGTGTCGGCGGGGCAGGGGTCGTGTGTGCCTTAATCTTCACGCTCGGACCACACATCTCGGTCGGAGGATTTGCGCCGCTTGACAGCCTTCGCAGCCAGATCGCGGCATCGATGCTGATTCCGGTCGGATACACCGTGATCTACTTGATCCAGTCCCAGCTTTACAAGGTTCAGGCCTATTTTGAAGACCTCGTCCAATCACGAGTGTCGGGAGCGCTGGACGAGGTTGGGGCCGAGCAGAAGAAGGGAGACCCAAGGCCTTCCGACCGAAGTCTGGGCCAAGCCAGCACGCTTGCTGAAAGAGAGCTTGAGGCGATTCGTCATCGTTTCCGCGAGGCCCTTACCACACTCAAGGGGCGCCGCTACGCAGGAGGTATCAGCAGGCGGTGGCTCTATCAGCGGCCATGGTATGTGATGATCGGTCCGCCCGACTCGGGGAAGACCACAGCAATAGTCAATTCCGGGCTCAGCTTTCCGCTGGCGGCAAGGTCCGGTCTGAGAGCCGCCGGTGGGGTCGCGGGTACGGAAAACTGCGACTGGTGGATCACCGATGACGCGGTGTTCGTCGACACTGCTGGGCGCTACACGATACAGGAGGGTGATGCAGACCGGGACAAAGCGGTTTGGCGTGGCTTGCTTCGTATGCTCAGACGCTCCCGGCCGCGGCAGCCGCTGAACGGGGTCTTAGTCACGATCGGGATCAGCGAGCTGAACTCGACATCCGAGGAAGTGCTCGCCGACCGCGCGCGCTGTATCCGTGAGCGGCTCCTCGAAGTTTACAGGGAGCTTCGCCTGCAACTGCCGATTTATGTGCTTTTCACTAAGAGCGATCTGCTGGCGGGATTTGTTGAATTCTTCGACGATCTGGGTCGCGAGGGGCGGGAGGCGGTGTGGGGATTCACCTTTGCGCAAGAGGCTTCGGAGGACGAAGGCGATCCCATGGCGTTTGCGGCAGCATACGATGCGCTGGTTGGCCGCCTAAACGAAAGGCTGCTTGAACGAATGCAGCATGAAAGCAACCTCCAGCGTCGCGCGCTCATGTTCGGCTTCCCACAGCAGGTCGCTAGCCTCAAGCACCTGACGCAACAGTTCTTGAAGGAAGCCTTTGGCGGGAATTCGTTCCAGGAACCGCTTATGCTCCGCGGCGTCTACTTCTTAAGCGGCACGCAAATTGGCATGCCCCTCGATCGAGTTGCGAACGCCAGATCTCAGACCTTCGAGATCGCTCAGCCGCCCTGTACAGCGCTTCGTGGCCCGGGGCGTGGTTATTTCATCAGCCGGCTGCTGCGCGAAGTCGTTTTCGCCGAAGCTGGGCTCGTCGGTGCCAATCACCGCTTCGATCGGCGCCAGCGGCGGATCCGATATAGCGCCTACACGATAATAGCGGCGGTCATCGTTAGCGCCGGCGTCTTGTGGACGTTCAGCTATATTCGGAATGTTGAGCGGATCGAGAGCGTTCGCCTAATGGCTGGCAGCTATGCCAGAGGGGCCGAAAAGCTGAAGCTCGACCGGGTTGAGAGTGCCGATCTTCGACCCATCCTGCCACTGCTTCAGCGGCTGCGTGATTCTAACGGCGACAGCGCGGGCGACCGCCTATCAAGTTCGGGTCTCGACCAGAGTAAGAAAATCAAGGTTCAAACGCTCGCGGCGTACCGCCGCGCTTTGAACACCGTCCTGCTGCCGCGGCTGATCTTCCGATTGGAAACCTTACTGGCCGAGCGGCACGACGATGATCAGTTCGTCTACCAGGCGTTAAAGGTTTACCTGATGCTGGGTCAGCAGGGTCCGCTCCAGCGCGCGGTCGTCAAGAACTGGATGGCTGCCGACTGGGGAGTGATGTTTCCGGCCGAAGCCGATGCCGGCCTGCGCCGCGCGCTCGCTGATCACCTGGATGCCCTCATGGAAGGGCCGCTGCCCCATAGCGAGCTTAATGGCGAACTGATAGAGAGGAGCCGCGCGAAGCTCCAGGCCATCTCGATGGCGCGCCGCGTCCTCGACATCATCGCGACCAGTCCCGAAGCCTCGCGGGCGCCAACCTGGCGTCTGGCCGACCATGCCGGGCCGCTGGCGCAGGGCATCCTGGCTCGCAAATCGGGACAGCCGCTCAGCGAGGGGGTTCCTGGCATCTACACGAGGGCGGGGTTTTACGGAACTTTTCTGCGATTGCTGCCGCAGGTGGCTGACGCTGTCGCTGCAGAAGGTTGGGTTCTCGATGCACAGGTAGTCGCGCCGACCGCAGCCGATGATGTGAGCCAGAAGCTGCGGCGTTCGGCGGCGGATCTCTACGCTCAGGAGTTCGCGTTGCGCTGGGACCAGCTCATTGGCGATATGTCTATCCACCCGTTTGGGGGCATCGATGACGCGCTGCGCACCTTGAACACGCTGTCCGCGCCGACGTCACCAATGCGCCTGTTCCTTTTCGCGGCGGCGCAGGAGCTAAAGCTCAAGCAACCACCGGCTCCCGAGGACGGCTTGACGAAAGGTGACAGAGTCCCCCAGGGCGAGGTGTTGCCAAGCGAGCTCGAGGCACTGTTCCGCTCTCAACCGGCCGCGGACACGCCTGAAGCTCACGTCCGGCTCTATATGGGCGATCATTTCCAGTGGCTGCACCAGTTGGTCGAAGTGCCGTCGAACAGCCAAGCGGGCGCGCAGGCGCCGATCGACAGTGCTCTCCGCGATCTGGGCGAACTGTATCGCTCCCTCAGCCAGGCGCAGGGGCTGGCGGGTTCGAACATCTTGGAACACAACGGGCAGGCGGGCGTCGCCATCCACCAGATCGAGGCGGGAGCGACCAATCTGCCCGAACCCATCCGGCAATGGATCCTCGGCCTCAGCCGCCACAGCTCGGACCTAACCGTCAGCGGCGTGAGGCGCGAGTTGGCGAGCGGTTGGGCGGGCGGCCCCGGCGATTTGTGCCGGCGGGCAACGGAAGGACGGTATCCCTTCGCACGCGGATCCCGCCGGGATGTCCCTTTGAGCGATTTCGCCCGACTGTTCGGCCGCAAGGCGGAGATCGACACTTTCTTCGCCGAGAACCTTTCCCCATTCGTCGACAAATCCACAGGTTCGTGGCAGTTTCGGCCAACGAGCGGTGTCGATTTCCCTATCGGCCGCAATACCTTGGCCCAGTTCCAACGGGCAGCCACAATCCGCGACACCATGTTCGAGGATACCGGCCAGTTGTCAGTTGGATTCCTGCTCACCATCGCCGAGACCGATCCGTTGACAGACCAGGTGGTGGTGGACATCGACGGCCAGCGCCTCGAACATCGACGAGGAACGGCCGCCGCGGCCATGCATTTCCATTGGCCCACGGCCAGCGGCGTCGGCGGCGCTTCCGTCGCTTTCATCGGTTTTCAAGGCGCCATTCTCTCCAAGAGCGGCCATTGGGCGCTATTTCGCCTCTTAAATGAGGCGGACAAGCGGCCCTTGGGAGGAGGGGACCTTATTCAGGTACGACTGGTGTCCGGTGACCATTGGGCGGTTTTTAACCTCCAGCCTGACAGCGTGATGAGCCCGTTGTCCCGCAATCTGCTGTCAGAATTCCGATGTCCAGATTTCTTATGACCGCCGGGATAGCATCCGACTTGCGCTGGGAAGGCCCTATGGGATCACGAGACGCCCACGCAGGTCTGCGGCGGGAGAGGTCGGCATTTCGGTTGCCGGCCGGATCGGAGGCGGTCACGGCTGCGACTGGCGGCGATCGTTGCTTGATCTCGGCGCGCCGCTTTCCCGCTCGACTAGACCGCTGGAGAGCGCGGTCACCTCCATCAGGCAGATCTTCGGGAAGTTGGGTGATCAGATCCTGTCCCATCCTATCAACCGACGTACACTGATCTAGAACAGGAAACTGGAGAGATATAATGGCCGGAATGAAGCACAATAGGACAAGAGCAAAGAAGTTTATGCAGTTGATCGACCAGACGAGGAACAGTGCGGATTTGGAGTTCTGCTTTGCGGTTGGCACGGTTGGCGATCTGCGGAAGCCTGCTGTCCTGGTGAGTAAGAAAAAGCTCAATGGATTGGCACAAACTTTGAAAAGCATGCCTTTTGAAGATGATGAGGATAGTGGTAAGGAGACCTTTTCGCTTCTGCGGAGAGGCACGGGCAGGATGAACGAAAACGGCGTTATCCTCGTCAAGTTGGCTGATGGTGGAAAGGCCGGGTTCCCGCAAGTCCAAAAGGTGATGAAGAAGTATTTCGTGAACTTCCGCATGAGGCTGCCTGACATGCAGGAAGCAGGAATTTTAACTGAAGAAGACATTCAGCAGTTTGAGATGAACGCCGAGGAGAACTCTCAATTTCTTCCACCCGACGACTCTGAAGAATTAAATCGGCCGATGGCGGCACTCGATAGCGCGGAAGGGAACTCCGCAGGGAGTGTTGAGGAAACTGAAGAGAGAAGCAAGCGTGAAGGCGGGGCTGAGCTCCTGGAGCAGCTTCTCCCGGAAGTGAAGGAGGGCATTGCCGCCGCGGCAGCGACCATTTCCAATCACGCAGTAAGTCTCAGCGCGCAAATTGGCGCGGGACAGACCGCAGAGTTGTCCCATCTGACCACGAAGATCGCGGATTGGCTGCAACGTGTGCTGGCTGCGACGCCTCCGGAAGAGCAGGAGGCAACGCTGCACAACTTCGCCGGCCGGCTTCTGTTGATGCTGGCCTATCCTGAGAATCTGCGAAATCTTCAATATGTGGATGACATGCCCGATGGGGCGGGGCAGGGCGAGACAAACGGCGACCGCCGCGAAGAGGTCGTGGTGAATGGGATCGATCTGAACAGAGTCCCAACGGGTGCTCTCGATCAAGACGAGGTAGTAGAGTCCTTGTTCCGTCTGATCAAGGCAAAGGCTCAGGAGCGACAGCTTTCTTATCCGCTAGAGAACGCGAATTCTGAAAGGATTGCGAAGATAGTGTCGTCGCAATGGCCGAAGGAACTAGGCGATGCAGCCCGTAGGCGCGCGGTTTTGGAGCGTCTGATCGCAGCGGTGGTCCCGCGGCTCGATAACGATGATCAACTTCTGGTCCTTCTTGGCATCGCAGACCAGCCCGAAAGGACCAAGTCCGTCGAAAACTCCGTCGAAAGTATCATAGCTGCATGGCAGGCTCATCTCGACACTGCCTTGACGCTGAGGGATGAGGTAAAGAGCAAGATCAACCAGATGGTCGATGTGGAAGCCCGCGGCGGAACGTGGAGGTATGTCGACGACATCTTCCTGCAGTTCGGTGGAGAGCTTTCGGATCAGCTCTCCGCCATCACCGAACGCAACGGTGAGGCAATGTCGAGCGCGACCGAGCGTGTCAGAACCACAGTCCAGCAGAAGCTCGACTATCTCAACGGCAGCGACATTGTAGCCATGCTTGACAATCCTCCAATCGACATCGGTCCGGGCACTATAGGGCAGACGCTGCGGGAAGGGCTCGCCGCCATCACCGATGGACTGAAGCGCATCGAAACCTCGCACGCCGCGCCCGCCGCGTAGTGATCGCCTGCCTCGATGCTGGTCGGCCCACCGGAAGGCCGGCCGAGCACGCCATCAACGGCTGCATCAGCGACGGAAGGAGTTCGCCGCTCAGGTGGATCAGCGAAGCGGTGAAGGAGCGGCGCACCAACAGAGGCTTCTTCTTCATCGGCTGCCGCTTCAACGACCAGATGCTGCGCACCTACGCCCGACAGATCACGAAGCGATCCAACGCCCCATGTTTGGCGGTGCTGGATGCGGCAGCGCTGACCAACAACGAACGCCGTTTCTTTGCAGCAAGCCCGATCACGCTTATCGACGTGCCGACTGGCGAAGCTGCGGCTCGGCTTGTCGGCTGAAAACTAGAGTAGAGAAGGAGTATTGCGGATGCGACGATACACGAGGATTTCGTCGGTCGGTCGGTCGGTCGGTCGGTCGGTCGACACCGACGTCGGAGGCGGATTTGCCGTAAACGTTGATCATCACAGCCGCCATTTGAAAGGAAGGATGGTAGTGCCGCTCGCCTTCCTATCAATCCACCCATCCCTTTTTTGCACGCATTCCATCCAAACAAACAATTTTACTGGTCAAAACAATTGCCCTTAGAAAAAACGCTGAAGAGCGCTGTGCAGAACGATTGTGTGGAGTTCTAAAAATTGGTCCTCAGGTTCGGTAGAGACTGTGCTGGAAAACGAGTTGGAGCACTCTGTCAGTTGCCTGGCCTCGATTGTTATCACGTTGGACGTGATCGGCCAAATCTTGGCCGTTGCTTCTGCCGTTTCAGTGCTAATGGGCTCTCACAAGAAGCACTGTTGCCTGGTCGACTAAATCTTTGAGTGCATCCCTCACAATGACTAGAAGCCAGAGCAGGCGCGCTCGCAGCCGCAAGGACATGATCTGCGCCTTTTGCAGGAACACCAAACCTCGTGATGTTTTCTTGCGGCTGTCGGGCCGAAATATGAAGGACTGAGTAATGTGGATAGGTTACGTGGCAGTTCTGCTGCAAATGCTTCGGTCAGGGTTTCCGTGCGGCGTCGCAACTATAGCATCAAGAAGGTTGGGCAGCATCGATTGTCGGCAATGTCGCCGAGCCGGTCGCTATTAGTATCGGCTTCGCCTGTGAGCTCTATCTGACACGTCAAACACAAGCTTTGAACTTACGAAAGCCGGCGGTCGGGCCAGAGCGACCTTCCTTTCGAAACGGACTGGAGAGCAACATGCTGTGTCTAGGGCTGAGTGGGCGTCTAAGCAGAGTCTACGAAAAGCCGTTCGATCTACCGAACAGCTTTATGCACGATGGGGCTGCAATTCTCGTTCGCGACGGCCGAGTGATAGCGGCGGTCGAAGAGGAACGGCCTAACCGAATCAAGCACTCCAACAAGCTACCAACGCGTTCGGTTCGATATTGCCTCGCATCTGCAGGTGTTCACCTTAATCACATCGACCGCATCGCGCATTATGCGACTGAGGCCTATTGCAACGCTGTGCTCGAGCGCGTGCGCCTCTCTCACCCAAGCACCCCAATACCGGATGCGAGGCTGTTGCAACGGGCTCGGGGAGGTCGACACGGGCTCTATATTCCTGTGGGACACCCCGATGTTCCATGTGATCGCCATCGTCACACAGATCTGTCCGCCCATTGGACGCGTGATGGCACAATGCCATGGAGGTTGTCACCCGCGCTCCACCGCCGAGATGAACTCGAAAACGTTGGACCCGGAATTGATTGTTGAGGAATGAACTTCATGAAACGCAATGTAGAAAAAGAGGTGACGGATCAACTCGCTTATAGGCGAAAGATGTTGCAAGATTGGAGAGGAGAGCGCCTCACTGGACACCAGATAAACCTAGCATCAATAGACCTCAACCTCCTGGTGGCGCTCGAGGCTCTGCTCGAATACCGGAACGTGACGCACGCGGGCCAGCACATCGGGCGGAGTCAACCGGCGATGAGCCGGGCACTGGGAAGGCTGCGCGGCTTGTTCAATGATGATCTCCTGGTGCGGTCTTCAACGGGTTTGATCCCAACGCCGCAAGGCGAACATTTGGCTCAAAGGCTGCCGTCGGCACTGCGTACGATCCGAGAGATGGTGACAAGCCGCAGCGTAATCTCAAAAGAATGGGGGAGGGGGGCAACGCTGGCGATCCCCGATCATCAAGCTTTGGCTGTACTACCGCGCCTCCTGCCGTGGTTACGCGAGCGTGCCCCTCATCTCGACACACTCGCCTGTTTGCCGTTTGATCGTGCCGTGCGGGGGCTTGAGCAAGGTGATATTGATTTGGCCGTTGGGCATATCGACGTGCAACTGCCTGGCTATTTTCAGCGCAGTCTTTATACAGACCGCTTCGCGTGTTTGTTGCGCCACGACCATCCAGCGCTGGCGCAGGAATGGACGATCGACAACTTCGCGACCTTGCGTCACGCTGCCATCAGTACGGACTCCCCCGACCACTTCGGCCCGATCTACGACCACTTGCCCAACCTGCGAGCGGATCGTAGTCCCATACTGTTTTCCAGCGTTCTCACGGCAGCGGTGGTAGCTTCGGCAACGGATTTGGTATTGCTCGTCCCGCGCCGCGTTGCGACCCAAGTTTCCGCGATGCTGCCGCTTAGGGTTGTTGATCCACCCCTCGAGCCGGCACCGTATAAGGTCATGCTCATCTGGCACGAGCGGTGCCATCACGACCCGCAGCATAAATGGCTGCGCAAGGAGGTCGCCGCCGCGTTGGAGACGGGAGCGGACTGACACAAGAAGCGGGTGATCGGGATGCTCCTGAAGCGTCAAAGAGAGCAACCGGGCATTTTGCGCGGGGAGGTGACCAAGGCCCCAGCGCTGCTGCGACCGAGAGTGCCAGGCATGTTGGACGAATATCGAGACTTGGCTGCCTATGTGCTCGCGGGGCCTGCTTGTGTCCGGGCTTCTGCTGAGCTGCGGCACGGCCCGGCAGTGGCGCGGATATCTTCGACCCGACTCTCGGATCGACCATGTTGATGGTGATCGTCAAGTGATCAGCATTCATGTCAGCAAGCTCTCCGAGACGGTCCGGCAGTGCCAGACCGTTGGTTGAAAGACACAGCTTGATATCGGGGTTCTCTGTGGCTCCGCGTTCAAATGTCGCCTTTGTATTCTTCCGGTCATAACAGGCATCGCCTGTTCCGGCGATAAAGAGCACGGGAAGCTGAGGGACTTCATTGGCGACCGCAACGACCTTTCGCAGCGCCTGGTCAGGCGTCAGCTTTTCCGAGACGACCCTAGGCCGGCTTTCGTTGGCGCAGTCATATTTACGATTGCAGTAGTTGCACTGGATATTGCAGGCTGGTGCGACCGCGACGTGCATGCGCATGAAATAGTAGTGCGCTTCTTCTGAATAGCAGGAAAGCTCCTTGATCTTCTCCCAGACAGCCGGCTCCACGTCGTGCGGCTTTGCGGACGAACCGCACAATGACGCGGCGCAAGCAGTGGACTTCGCTGTGGCCAGCAGCCGGTTCATGGCTGTCGTGCTGGTCAGGCTCTTGTGCGGAATCATTGGTGGGGACATTGAAGGCTCCGTTGCTGCTTAACGTCGCGGTTCAAGAAGCAAGGGTCATGCCAATGCAAATCACTATTTTTTCAATATGTTAGCGTTTTTTGTCCGGTTCCCTCCATTTGCGACCCGACATAGAGTTGTCAGGCATTTGACAATAGACAGACACCGGTAAAATGGCAGCTCGCCTCGAGTGCATGAGTTGAGGAGGGCAGGTCGGGCCGTTCGACCACACCAGGCTTAGAACTTTCTTTCACCCCGATTTGATGCCCGCGGATGGCATAACCAACCTAAGGTGGAGTTAAGCCGAGAGGCGAGCCGCCTGGCCTGAACCCACCCAGATTTCTCCATCGCGTCGATCAGCCGTTCCCGCTCGGTCAGACGCGCACCGATTGCGAGCCAGGCAGGATCATTCGGATCACAGGCTTTGGAGGAGGCTTCGCCGAGGCAGGCGCCGGCGCGCCCGGCGGCCGCAAACGGGGATCCAGTCGACATTCGGCTCTTTCTGGCGAACTCGTCAATCGCATTGTTGCCGAATGGACCGTTAGCTCCCTTCCACACAAGCGCAGAGAGGCACTGGCTGTTCTTGCAGGCAAAATCCAACGGAGCAATGGTCCTTGATTGCGCGAGAGTTGCTGTCTTACGCACGCGGTTTCAAGTTCACAGACGTTCCCTGGGAAGCGGCTTTGCGAGGCCAGGTCAAGCGCCGACGGCGCGAATGTCCGTTCGCAGATGCACCGAACGCCACTTTCAACTCAAGACTAGACTTGCGACGGGCCATGGACCACGAGAAAATGGTCGAATTGCATGATCGCGAAACGATCCGCGACTGTCTCTATCGGTATTGCCGCGGGATAGACGGGCGGACGAGGCGGCGCTGCGCAGCTCCTTCTGGCTCGCGCAGGACAATCACGGAGCGTATACGGGCTCCGCCGAGGCTTCACTGAGTTCGCGCTTGGTGTCTTCAAGACCGAACCGCCCAACATCCCCAGATCACGAAAGTTCTGATTGAGTTTATCAGCCCGACTGAAGCAGCTGTCAGAGCTACTTCACAGTGCAGCATGAGGCGGGCCGTCGCAGACAGTCGCAGCAAGATTGCAGTCTCTAATCTTCGCCTGCGTCCTCCTAATAGAGGGGCGTATCAACTCGGCCGGCGGCGCAAAAAGTCATCACGATGACGGCAAACTTTTATCCGCGGTTCAAATTGAGTTGTTCGAAGTACCAAGACGGGTCATCATCGGAAGAATCTGTCTCGACACTGGCTTCACTCGAATGCCCCTCGACACCTGCTTCATCGTCGCTAAGATAGCCCACGGTTTTAGAGAGATAACTCCAAGGTTTGTCTGCGCGCTGCCATCCACCCTTGCTATTCTTTATCCACTTGTCGGGATGTTGCGTAGGGTCGAGCACCCAGCGATTTTCACCCACGTCAACGAAACCCATCTGCTCAAGACGGGTTCCCATCTCTGGCGAAGCGGGACGTGACATGATCAACGGCTGTTCGCCGTCGAGTTGAAGTTGATGTTCGAGCAGAATATCGCCAGCGTTCTCGACAAGCGGATGAGTAACGCGAAGGTCTACAATCGACGTGATTCTTTTTCGACCGGGAAATAGTTCCCGCCACGGCTCGTTTTCGATGCTAAATCCATCCTCTGTTCTTAAAAGCCCAACGCTTCGTTCTCCCAGATCATAGCTGAAATATCGCGCGCTGGGCGTATCATCGTCGGTGCCGCCGTAGAGTCGAGCGATGGTAGCCGCACGCAGGGCTTTAGAGGACACGAAGGGCGAGTACTCTTGTGGATTGACGGAAATGTGCTTGATATCATCACCGTAAAATTCCCTCACTTTTCTGGCAAATGTAGATCTGTCGAGCACCTTAATTGGAGGTTCGGAAGAGAGCGAGTATGGCCGCGTTGGCGACGAAGGCGAACGAGCATTGGGATCTGGCGTTGATCGGGACGGCATGCCCGTAAGTGTTTGTGCCCCGGTCATATTCTCGATCCACCCCGCCATGGCCCGGGTGCGATCATCTTCCTCGGAAATGTTGTAGCGCAGCGATCGTTCTGAGTTATCCATGGCGGTCTCTCCTGAGAGTGAAAGGTGTGATGAAGCGCATCCTTTTCAGTCGCTTCACATGTGGGAACGGTGCGCTCACTGTCCGGCCTATAAAGCGGATACGTGACTGCTAAGCTTCGATGAAGCGGGGGGTACGCGTTGCATGCGCGGCTCCTGGTCTCGCCTAGAGGGGACTAAACTTCCGTGAACTGGGCGGAAAGACGACCTGCGGGGCCCATATAGCCCGATGCGATCACTGGTTCTGCCAGCGTCGTCCGGACCCGCTCGGGAAGCTGCTCACAGCCGGTTGTCGTCCGCGAGCTTCTGGAGCTCTGGCGGAACAGTGCCGGCGCCTTGGCCAGCCGCAGTGATTGTAGTTGCATTAACATCGCCAGCGTCCATCCACGTTATAGTTCGTCTTACCGCCTCCAGCCGCTCCTCGTCTCCTCCTGATTCCTTTCCTCAGCCCAAGCATCGAGGATTCGTGAAAGCGTGGTCCCTTCGCCAAACCATCGTCGAAGTCCGTCGGAGGTGTCTGCGCCGCGGCAGGGCTAAGATTAGCTTGAATGTTAGAGGTGTCCTCGGAGGATTTACCGCCCCGCGGGCCTGTTCTGTGTTCACCGCTGTTGGTCTCCAATTGCAGATTACGCATATGCTAGCGCAACCGGACTGGCCGCCACCATGCAAAATCGATATTCCAAAATGCTTTGGAAAAGCGGATCCACGGAGTCCCCTTAGGTGGTGAAGGCTCTGAGGAGTAGGTGGGCATCAGTGGTTTTTCGGCAGGGTCGGGTGGTTCAAGCACAGCCCGATAGAAGGCCACTGATGACCAATGAGATGATGGACCTCCGCTCGGGAATACGTCATGCCAAGCTGATAGCTGCTTGGCGGCGCAAGTCCCATCCGGCCAAAGTCCCATCCGGCCAAGGTCACAGCGGCGAAGCCGGGGCGAGTCTTGCGGGCGTCGCGGTAGCGGGGGGCTGAAGTGTAGACAGATACGGGTGCGGGAATGAGCCTCGAAAGTTGAATGATCACGGAAGGCCGAGTGGGTTCTGTAGAGCGACAATCTGGCTGAGTCTCACCTTGTTTGCCGCCGCGCACTGAGGCGGTGAAATCAGAAAGGCCGGCGGATGGATTGGTTGGAATTGGAAATCCTGACGGCACCCTTCACGCTGCATGTTCCACACATCACCCGAAACTGCTTAAATGAAGGCCAATTTTAGCGGGCTCCGCATGGCAAGCGGCAAGCTGGCGAGCCTCTCAAGCCATGTGCCGGCCTGATGGTCGAGTGCAGACGATTGTCGGCAAGCCGTCGCATATAGCGTTCGGCCATGCCTTGAGGGCATGATTGGATCTGGCTTTAGCATGCTGGGCGGCGGTCGGCAGGCATTAGGATCGAGGTTCCAAATTTGATTTCCGGAGGACCGGCATCGATGTACCCAAGACGAAACCAGCCGCGCGATGACGATTCTCGCGAAGTAAGTGAGTGGATCGAAGGCGTGACCGGAGCTTTCGATACGGACGCCTGGATCCGGGACTACAATTCACTGAGACGAGACATGGAACAGGATCTGAGCGACTTGCGCCTCGGTTCGCACGACAGTGACGCCGGCGATCGTGTGCCGCGTCGCAGATCCGTGGGCGGTTCGATGCGAGTGACGCCGCAGTCGCGGGCGCCGGAGAACTCGTTGAGCGGCGCCCGCCACAGCATAGACGTCTCTCGGGCGGGCTCCAGCAGCTTGCGATTCGGCGGCTCGGGGAGCAAGACATCGAGCAATATGGCGGAGGCGGGCGAAGTCGCCGCGCCGCCGCAGGGCAAAAGCCGCGGATTTAAGTCGCGCATGGCGTCAGGGTTCAAGAAGGCGTTCGGATTGAGCAGCGGCAAGACGTCGTCGCGGGGTTCGGGGCAGCAAGACGTCGATGCCGCAACGGAGACTCACGTGGTCTCAACCAAGGTTCGCGTCGATTACGCCAAGCGTGGTCGCCCCGCCGACCGGGACATGCATCCCGATGACGAGTCCCGCATCAACCAGTTCGCGGAAGCAGTCCGAGACTACGAAATTCTACCCGACGGTAGCATCGGCCGAGGGGACGGAAGGGTTCCCGAGCGTACCGTCGAGAACAATTTAGGGATTCTTAGGGGGTTCGCTCGTTGGCTCCGAGCAGAGAACAGAGATTCGATGGCTTCTCGGCTTTTAAACGATCCAGATTCACTAGCCGTTGATATCGCGGATTATTGGGCAAGCGGTGGGGATGGTCAGGACCGTCTTAAGTCAGCACTGTCTCATTTCAGGAGGCTCGGGCCTGAGGGGCAAGAACTCCAAGCCGTTGGACCTGGGCCGCGCCTGATGGGGCGCCAGATACATGATCCTTATCCCGACGACGCCCTCATCATTGATAGCTTGGCCAAGGAAGAGGTCCCGAATTCTCGGAAAAATGCCAGTGGGCAACGAAAGTTTAGCGCTTGGCTCAAAAGGGAGGGCAGGGAGAGCATAGTCAGCCGGCTCAACGGCAGTGATGAGCAGCGACGGTCGTTGAAGGAGGATTTTAGGGCCTTTACCAAGGAGGAAGGAAAAAAAGTGGTCGTGGGTTTCGATCGGCTGCGGCAGTATCTAGGCGCCGAGTCGCAGTTGAAACAGCATCATCCTTATCCCGACGACGCCCGCATCATTGATGACCTAGCCAAGGAAGAGCTGAGCAAGCTCGGATCGGACTCGACTTCCAAGAGGAATGTTGTCTGGAGTCTGGCCAGCAATCGACGAAAGTTTAGCGATTGGCTCCAAAGGGAGGGCAGGGAGAGCATAGTCAGCCGACTCACCGGTACTGATGAGCAGCGACAGTCGTTGAAAAAAGATTACCAAGACTTCACCGAAGCCATGGGAAAAAACCTCACCATATCTTTCAAGCGGCTTCGGCAGTACCAGCAAGTCGTTGAGGCGAACGCAGCGTCGGGGTTGTCCCCTGAGCAGGCAAGTGGCCGGGAACCGGCCGGTCTGGACGGCCGTTCGGATCCACGTGCCGAGTTCAGATCAAGTTCGCCGCTGCAGCAGGTTGATCCATCGATCGAAGGCCGCAGCGGATTGTCGCTCGACCATACCGAATGGCTGGGCGACCAGCATATCCAGACGGATTATGAGCTGCTAATGCAGGACTTGCAGCGAAACGATCCGGATCTCGCCGCCAGGACGCGGCTTATCGATCCCCTGATAGCCCATTATCATCTGCGCCTGGGCGATGAGAGCACCGCGCTGAGCGCTTTCCAGCGCATCGTTAATGATCAGAATGGAAGAGATACAGCCGACTTCCTGTTCCTTCCAGTGAGCGATGCCAGTGCTTCGGATCCTGATCGCCGCGGCACCCATTGGTCGCTGCTACTCGTTGACCGTCGCAACCGCGAGGGGCCGGCTGCCTATCACTATGACTCCTTCCGGGGACAGAACAACGAGTTTGCAGCAATGCTCGCACAAAGGTTGGGTACCCGTCTGGAGCCCGTCCGCATGACCCAACAGCGCAACGACTATGATTGCGGAGTCTTCGTGGTTGACGGCACGCGGGCGCTCGTTAGACGACTGGCGCGAAGAGGCCGGCCAGCCGTGCTGCACCTCGACAACCTCGTCGCCGATCGGGAGCAACTCCAACGACGTCTGAGCACCGCGCCCAACGGTGCTCGAGCGGGGGCTGCGGCGGCTGGACCGGAGTCCTCCACACAGATCGCCGATCCCGCAGAGTTTTGGCATGGAGTGGGTCAACCCGGCCAGCTTCCCGATAGCTGGAATACAGCGACCTTCCGGCAGGATTTGCCATCAGCCGCCTATTCACCGGTGCAAAGCGTCAATCCGCCAGACGCACCATGGGAGCAAAGCTTGGGGGCATCGATCTTCGGCACCCCACAGTACATGCTGCCTGTGGACGACTTGGGAGAAGCTGTCCCTCCGAGCTGGCAACACCGCAATCAACCGGCACCGGCTGGCCTTCGGCTTGCAATGTCCTATTATGAGTTGCTGCCGAGCGCGGACAAACCCCAGACCAGCATCACTATCCATGGTGTGCCCTACACGGCCACTCTGGGGCCATCAGGCAGGGAGAACGACATTTACCTTTTCCTGCAATAGGGTGGAGATGGATCGAGCAATAGATGCCAGTTGTTCTTGAAAAAGCACCAAACCGTTGAGAGAGAATCCGTTTTTACGCGGCCACGTGCAGCGCGCCAACCCAGATGAGACGATCCCCAGTGCCGGGGGCGGCATCGAATGGCGGGCTCCGCATGGCAAGCAGCAAGCTGGCGAGCCTCTGTGACGGCCTGATGGTCGAGTGCAGACGATTGTCGGCAAGCCGTCGCCATATGGTGTTCGGCCATGCCTTGAGGGCATGATTGGATCTGGCTTTAGCATGCTTGGCGGCGGTCGGCAGGCATTAGGATCGAGGTTCCAAATTTGATTTCCGGAGGACGGCATCGATGTACCCAAGACGGAACCAGCCGCGCGATGACGATTCTCGCGAAGTAAGTGAGTGGATCGAAGGCGTGACCGGAGCTTTCGATACGGACGCCTGGATCCAGGACTACAATTCACAGAGACGAGACATGGAACAGGATCTGAGCGACTTGCGCCTCGGGTCGCACGACAGTGACGCCGGCGATCGTGTGCCGCGTCGCAGATCCGTGGGCGGTTCGATGCGAGTGACGCCGCAGTCGCGGGCGCCGGAGAACTCGTTGAGCGGCGCCCGCCACAGCATAGACGTCTCTCGGGCGGGCTCCAGCAGCTTGCGATTCGGCGGCTCGGGGGGCAAGACATCGAGCAATATGGCGGAGGCGGGCGAAGTCGCCGCGGCGCCGCAGGGCAAAAGCCGCGGATTTAAGTCGCGCATGGCGTCAGGGTTCAAGAAGGCGTTCGGATGGAGCAGCAAGACGTCGTCGCGGGGTTCGGGGCAGCAAGACGTCGATGCCGCAACGGAGACTCACGTGGTCTCAACCACGGTTCGCGTCGATTACGCCAAGCGTGGTCGCCCCGCCGACCGGGACATGCATCCCGATGACGAGTCCCGCATCAACCAGTTCGCGGAAGCAGTCCGAAACTACGAAATTCTACCCGACGGTAGCATCGGCCGAGGGGACGGAAGGGTTCCCGAGGGTACCCTCACGAACAATTTAAAGATTCTTAGGAGGTTCGCTCGTTGGCTCAAAGCAGAGAACAGAGATTCGATGGCTTCTCGGCTTTTAAACGATCCAGATTCACTAGCCGTTGATATCGCGGATTATTGGGCAAGCGGTGGGGATGGTCAGGACCGTCTTAAGTCAGCACTGTCTCATTTCAGGAGGCTCGGGCCTGAGGGGCAAGAACTCCAAGCCGTTGGACCTGGGCCGCGCCTGATGGGGCGCCAGATACATGATCCTTATCCCGACGACGCCCTCATCATTGATAGCTTGGCCAAGGAAGAGCTGAGTAAGTTCGGACCGGTCCCGAATTCTCAGAAAAATACCAGTAACCAACGAAGGTTTAGTGCTTGGCTCCAAAGGACGGGCAGGGAGAGCATAGCCAGCCGACTCACGGGTACTGATCAGCAGCAACAGTCGTTGAAGGACGATTTTAGGGCCTTTACCAAGGATGAAGGAAAAAATATTGGCGGCGTGGGTCTCGATCGGCTGCGGCAGTATCTAGGCGCCGAGTCGCAGTTGAAACAGCATCATCCTTATCCCGACGACGCCCTCATGATTGATGGCTTCGCCAAGGAAGAGCTGAGCAAGCTCGGATCGGACTCGACTTCCAAGAGGCAAGTTGCCCGGAATGTGGCCAGCAATCAACGAAAGTTTAGTGCTTGGCTGCAAACCAGGGGTAGGGAGAGCATAGCGAGCCGGCTCAACGGCAGTGATCAGCAGCAATGGTCGTTGAAAATAGATTACCAAGACTTCAGCGAAGCCATGGGAAAAAAACTCACTATGTCTTTCAAGCGGCTTCGGCAGTACCAGCAAGTCGTTGAGGCGAACGCAGCGTCGGGGTTGTCCCCTGAGCAGGCAGGTATCCGGGAACCGGCCGGTCTGGACGGCCGTTCGGATCCACGTGCCGAGTTTAGATCAACTTCGCCGCTGCAGCAGGTTGATCCATCGATCGAAGGCCGCAGCGGATTGTCGCTCGACCATACCGAATGGCTGGGCGACCAGCATATCCAGACGGATTATGAGCTGCTAATGCAGGACTTGCAGCGAAACGATCCGGATCTCGCCGCCAGGACGCGGCTTATCGATCCCCTGATAGCCCATTATCATCTGCGCCTGGGCGATGAGAGCACCGCGCTGAGCGCTTTCCAGCGCATCGTTAATGATCAGAATGGAAGAGATACAGCCGACTTCCTGTTCCTTCCAGTGAGCGATGCCAGTGCTTCGGATCCTGATCGCCGCGGCACCCATTGGTCGCTGCTACTCGTTGACCGTCGCAACCGCGAGGGGCCGGCTGCCTATCACTATGACTCCTTCCGGGGACAGAACAACGAGTTTGCAGCAATGCTCGCACAAAGGTTGGGTACCCGTCTGGAGCCCGTCCGCATGACCCAACAGCGCAACGACTATGATTGCGGAGTCTTCGTGGTTGACGGCACGCGGGCGCTCGTTAGACGACTGGCGCGAAGAGGCCGGCCAGCCGTGCTGCACCTCGACAACCTCGTCGCCGATCGGGAGCAACTCCAACGACGTCTGAGCACCGCGCCCAACGGTGCTCGAGCGGGGGCTGCGGCGGCTGGACCGGAGTCCTCCACACAGATCGCCGATCCCGCAGAGTTTTGGCATGGAGTGGGTCAACCCGGCCAGCTTCCCGATAGCTGGAATACAGCGACCTTCCGGCAGGATTTGCCGTCAGCCGCCTATTCACCGGTGCAAAGCGTCAATCCGCCAGACGCACCATGGGAGCAAAGCTTGGGGGCATCGATCTTCGGCACCCCACAGTACATGCTGCCTGTGGACGACTTGGGAGGAGCTGTCCCTCCGAGCTGGCAACACCGCAATCAACCGGCACCGGCTGGCCTTCGGCTTGCAATGTCCTATTATGAGTTGCTGCCGAGCGCGGACAAACCCCAGACCAGCATCACTATCCATGGTGTGCCCTACACGGCCACTCTGGGGCCATCAGGCAGGGAGAACGACATTTACCTTTTCCTGTGATCTGAAGTGATCTGAACCCTTCAAACTGGACCAATTTTGGTTAGAGTTTTCCGGTGCATTTTCCTGGCTGGGAAAGGGACCAGAAGACGATGAAAGCATCGCAGTTTTCGGACGCTCAGAAGGCGTTCATTCTGAAGCAAGGTGATGAAGGCGTGTCGGTTGCTGAAATCTGCAGGAAGGCGGGGATCAGCCAGGCGACTTATTTCAACTGGAAGAAAAAATATGCGGGCATGCTGCCACCGGAGATGAAGAGGCTGAAACAGCTCGAGGACGAGAATTCGCGCCTGAAGAAGATCGTCGCGGATCTGACGCTGGACCGCGAGATGTTGCAGGATGTCATCCGCCGAAAGCTCTAAGGCCTGCTCGGAAGCGGGAGATGGTGAAAGGCATGTGCTGCGATTGGGCGATCTCGATCCGGCGTGCTTGTGGAGCGTTGAACTTCGATCGATCAACTCACCACTATACCTCTCGCCGTGCTGATCAGGCCGGTCTGGAACGTCGTATTCGCGAGATCTGCGAGATCCGTGTGCGGTACGGCTATCGCCGCGTGCATGTGCTGTTGGAACGCGAAGGTTGGGGCACCAACATCAAGCGAACTTACCGCATTTACAGGGACTTGGGGCTACAGTTGCGGAACAAGACACCGAAGCGGAGGGTAAAAGCCAAGCTTCGCGAGGATCGGCACATGGCCGTCGGACCCAACGACGTCTGGGCGATGGACTTCGTTCACGACCAACTCGCAACGGGTAAGAAACTGCGCGTGCTGACGGTGGTCGACACCTTCTCGCGCTACGTGCCGGTGCTTGATCCACGTCATAGCTATAGAGGCGAAGACGTTGTGCAAACCCTTGAACGGGTGTGCCAAAAAGCCGGCTATCCGAAAACGATCCGTGTCGACCAAGGGACCGAGTTCGTGTCGCGCGACTTGGACCTGTGGGCCTATTCCAAGGGCGTGACGTTGGACTTCTCACGCCCCGGCAAGCCGACGGACAATGCCTTCATCGAAGCGTTCAATGGCCGCTTCCGTGCAGAATGCCTGAACCAGCATTGGTTCCTGACCCTTGCGGATGCCCGCGAAAAGATGGAGGATTGGCGTAGATACTATAATGAGGAAAGACCTCATGGTGCGATCGGCAACAAGGTGCCACTCGTTGGTGAATTCAGGGTGCGCAACCAGCCCGCCTCCCTGAGTAAAGCCGGAAAACTCTAGCGTCCGGTGGTCCAACGTTTGGGAGCGGTTCATGATGGGCCGGACTCTAATCAATTCTGGAGGAAATTCGCTGGGGCAGGTCAAGATGGATCGAGCAATAGATGCCAGTCGTTCTTGAAAAAGCACCAAATCGTTGAGGGAGAATCCGTTTTTACGCGGCCACGTGCAGCGCGCCAACCCAGATGAGACGATCCCCAGTGCCGGGGGCGACATCGAATGTGCACGTCGCCAGTCTTCCTTCAAAACGTTGACGTTTGGCCAGCATCCCAAGAGGCGACGGCTGTCGCATCTCTCTTATGTCGTATGCAAGCTCTTTAGTCATGCCTTTTTCCTTCCGGCTTTGACATGTGCCGGCCTGATGGTCGAGTGCAGACGATTGTCGGCAAGCCGTCGCCATATGGTGTTCGGCCATGCCTTGAGGGCATGATTGGATCTGGCTTTAGCATGCTGGGCGGCGGTCGGCAGGCATTAGGATCGAGGTTCCAAATTTGATTTCCGGAGGACCGGCATCGATGTACCCAAGACGGAACCAGCCGCGCGATGACGATTCTCGCGAAGTAAGTGGGTGGATCGAAGGCGTGACCGGAGCTTTCGATACGGACGCCTGGATCCAGGACGACTATTCAGAGAGCCGAGACATGGAACAGGATCCGAGCGACTTGCGCCTCGGTTCGCACGACAGTGACGCCGGCGACCGTGTGCCGCGTCGCAGATCCGTGGGCGGTTCGATGCGAGTGGCGCCGCAGTCGCTGGCGCCGGAGAGGGGTTCGGGGCAGCAAGACGTCGATGCCGCAACGGAGACTCACGTGGTCTCAACCAAGGTTCGCGTCGGCGCCAAGCGTGGTCGCCCCGCCGACCGGGACATGCATCCCGATGACGAGTCCCGCATCAACCAGTTCGCGGAAGCAGTCCGAAACTACGAAATTCTACCCGACGGTAGCATCGGCCGAGGGGACGGAAGGGTTCCCGAGACTACCGGGAGGAAAAATTCAAGTGTTCTTAGGGGGTTCGCTCGTTGGCTCCGAGCAGAGAACAGAGATTCGATGGCTTCTCGGCTTTTAAACGATCCAGATTCACTAGCCGTTGATATCGCGGATTATTGGGGAAGCGGTGGGGACGATGAGAACCTTCTTCAGTCAGCACTGTCTCATTTCAGGATGCTCGCGCCTGAGGGGCAAGAACTCCAAGCCGTTGGACCTGGGGGGCGCCGAATTCATGATCCCTATCCCGACGACGCCCTCATCATTGATAGCTTGGTCAACGAAGAGCTGAGTAAGCTCGGACCGGTCTCGACTTCCCGGAAAAATGCCAGTGGGCAACGAAAGTTTAGCGCTTGGCTCAAAAGGGAGGGCAGGGAGAGCATAGTCAGCCGACTCACCGGTAGTGATGAGCAGCGACGGTCGTTGCAGGAGGATTTTAGGGAGTTTATCAAGGCTGAAGGAAAAAAGTGGTCGTGAGTTTCGATCGGCTGCGGCAGTATCTAGGCGCCGAGTCGCAGTTGAAACCGCATGTTCCTTATCCCGACGACGCCCTCGTCATTGATAGCTTGGCCAAGGAAGCGCTGAGCAAGCTCGGATCGGACTCGACTTCCAAGAGGAAGTCTGTCCGGATTACGGCCATACATCAACGGAGGTTTAGTGATTGGCTCCGAAGGACGGGCAGGGAGAGCATAGTCAGCCGACTCACGGGTACTGATCAGCAGCAACAGTCGTTGAAGGACGATTACAAGCACTTTACCAAGGATGAAGGAAAAAAAATGGGCGGCGTGAGTTTCGATCGGCTGCGGCAGTATCTAGGCGCCGCGTCGCAGTTGAAACAGCATCATCCTTATCCCGACGACGCCCTCATGATTGATGGCTTCGCCAAGGAAGAGCGGAGTAAGCGCGGATCGGACTCGACTTCTCGGAAAAATGCCAGTAACCTACGAAAGTTTAGCGATTGGCTCCAAAGGGAGGGCAGGGAGAGCATAGTCAGCCGACTCACCGGTACTGATGAGCAGCAACAGTCGTTGCAAAAAGATTACCAAGACTTCACCGAAGCCATGGGAAGGCACACTACGTCTTTCAAGCGGCTTCGGCAGTACCAGCAAGCCGTTGAGGCGAACGCAGCGTCGGGGTTGTCCCCTGAGCAGGCAAGTGGCCGGGAACCGGCCGGTCTGGACGGCCGTTCGGATCCACGTGCCGAGTTTAGATCAACTTCGCCGCTGCAGCAGGTTGATCCATCGATCGAAGGCCGCAGCGGATTGTCGCTCGACCATACCGAATGGCTGGGCGACCAGCATATCCAGACGGATTATGAGCTGCTAATGCAGGACTTGCAGCGAAACGATCCGGATCTCGCCGCCAGGACGCGGCTTATCGATCCCCTGATAGCCCATTATCATCTGCGCCTGGGCGATGAGAGCACCGCGCTGAGCGCTTTCCAGCGCATCGTTAATGATCAGAATGGAAGAGATACAGCCGACTTCCTGTTCCTTCCAGTGAGCGATGCCAGTGCTTCGGATCCTGATCGCCGCGGCACCCATTGGTCGCTGCTACTCGTTGACCGTCGCAACCGCGAGGGGCCGGCTGCCTATCACTATGACTCCTTCCGGGGACAGAACAACGAGTTTGCAGCAATGCTCGCACAAAGGTTGGGTACCCGTCTGGAGCCCGTCCGCATGACCCAACAGCGCAACGACTATGATTGCGGAGTCTTCGTGGTTGACGGCACGCGGGCGCTCGTTAGACGACTGGCGCGAAGAGGCCGGCCAGCCGTGCTGCACCTCGACAACCTCGTCGCCGATCGGGAGCAACTCCAACGACGTCTGAGCACCGCGCCCAACAGTGCTCGAGCGGGGGCTGCGGCGGCTGGACCGGAGTCCTCCACACAGATCGCCGATCCCGCAGAGTTTTGGCATGGAGTGGCTCAACCCGGCCAGCTTCCCGATAGCTGGAATACAGCGACCTTCCGGCAGGATTTGCCATCAGCCGCCTATTCACCGGTGCAAAGCGTCAATCCGCCAGACGCACCATGGGAGCAAAGCTTGGGGGCATCGATCTTCGGCACCCCACAGTACACGCTGCCTGTGGACGACTTGGGAGGAGCTGTCCCTCCGAGCTGGCAACACGGCAATCAACCGGCACCGGCTGGCCTTCGGCTTGCAATGTCCTATTATGAGTTGCTGCCGAGCGCGGACAAACCCCAGACCAGCATCACTATCCATGGTGTGCCCTACACGGCCACTCTGGGGCCATCAGGCAGGGAGAACGACATTTACCTTTTCCGGCAATAGGGTGGAGATGGATCGAGCAATAGATGCCAGTCGTTCTTGAAAAAGCACCAAATCGTTGAGGGAGAATCCGTTTTTACGCGGCCACGTGCAGCGCGCCAACCCAGATGCGACGATCCCCAGTGCCGGGGGCGACATCGAATGTGCACGTCGCCAGTCTTCCTTCAAAACGTTGACGTTTGGCCAGCATCCCAAGAGGCGACGGCTGTCGCATCTGAAGTGTAGACAGATACGGATGCGGGAAGAGCCTCGGGGGCGAAGGAGGCTGGCGCGGTCGCTGAAGTGCTTAGTGCCGTCTATGACGGCCTACCCTTTGCGGGTTCTACTATGGCTTCAGGCCAGGACGAAACCCGCCCATGGCGCCGGATGCATTTCATACAGCGATCATGAGCCAACGTGTGAGTTGGGTACTCGATGCCGACCCCGTATCCTGCAACTATCAAACTATGCCTGCGGGCGGGTGCCGCGGTGGACCGACTTGTTCATCACGCAACGATCTTCGAAATGAACGTCGAAAGCTATCGACGACGTTCCGCCATGGAGGCCAAACGCCAGCGCGGCAGGCCAGCCTCATTCGCGACAATCAAAGGCACCGCACAGTTTGTCGCGGAGCGGCAATCAGACCACGATGAAGCTCTTGCCAGCGACAATCAACATGATAACTTCATCCCGACCGCGACATAAGAATCTCATCCAGATTGTCGCGCGCGTCTCATCCTGATCGCCGCGCCATAGGTCGCATAACTATCAAGCGCGCAACGGGTTCTGTCAGCAGCTACACCGCATATGGTTCCGTTGCCTGAGGCGGCGAAATCAGAAAGGCCGGCGGATGGATTGGTTGGAACCGGAAATCCTGACGGCACCCTTCACGCTGCATGTCCCACACATCACTCGAAACTGCTTAAATGAAGGCCAATTCTGGCGGGCTCCGTATGGCAAGCGGCAAGCTGGCGAGCCTCTCAAGCCATGTGCCGGCCTGATGGTCGAGTGCAGACGATTGTCGGCAAGCCGTCGCCATATGGTGTTCGGCCATGCCTTGAGGGCATGATTGGATCTGGCTTTAGCATGCTGGGCGGCGGTCGGCAGGCATTAGGATCGAGGTTCCAAATTTGATTTCCGGAGGACCGGCATCGATGTACCCAAGACGGAACCAGCCGCGCGATGACGATTCTCGCGAAGTAAGTGGGTGGATCGAAGGCGTGACCGGAGCTTTCGATACGGACGCCTCGATTGAGGACTGCTATTCAGAGAGCCGAGACATGGAACAGGATCCGAGCGACTTGCGCGGGCAGCAAGAGGTTGATGCCGCAACGGAGGTCTCAACCGAGGTTCGCGTCGGCGCCAAGCGTGGTCGCCCCGCCGACCGGGGCATGCATCCGGATGGCGCGTCCCGCATGACGGGGCGCCGAATTCATGATCCCTATCCCGACGACGCCCTCATCATTGATGGCTTGGCCAACGAAGAGCTGAGCAAGCTCGGACCGGACTCGACTTCCAAGAGGAATGTTGTTCAGAATATAGCCAGCAATCAACGGAGGTTTAGTCATTGGCTCCAAAAGAAGGGTCGGGGGAGCATAGGCAGTCGCCTGACTGGCAGTGATGAGCAGCAACGGTCGTTGCAGGAGGATTTTAGGGAGTTTATCAAGGATGAAGGAAAAAAAATAAGCGTGAGTTTCGATCGGCTGCGGCAGTATCTGGGCGCCGAGTCCCAGTTGAAACAGCATGATCCCTATCCCGACGACGCCCTCATCATTGATAGCTTGGCCAAGGAAGAGCTGAGTAAGCTCGGACCGGTCTCGACTTCCCGGAAAAATGCCAGTAACCAACGAAAATTTAGCGCTTGGCTCCGAAGGACGGGCAGGGAGAGCATAGTCAGCCGACTCACCGGTAGTGATGAGCAGCGACGGTCGTTGCAGGAGGATTTTAGGGCCTTTATCAAGGATGAAGGAAAAAAAGTGGTCGTGAGTTTAGATCGGCTGCGGCAGTATCTAGGCGCCGAGTCGCAGTTGAAACAGCATGTTCCTTATCCCGACGACGCCCTCATGATTGATAGCTTCACCAACGAAGAGCTGAGCAAGCTCGGATCGGACTCGACTTCCAAGAGGAGGAAAGTCGTCTTGAATCTGGCCAGCAATAAACGGAGGTTTAGTGATTGGCTCCGAAGGACGGGCAGGGAGAGCATAGCGAGCCGACTCACCGGTAGTGATGAGCAGCAACGGTCGTTGAAGGACGATTTGAGGGAGTTTATCAAGGATGAAGGAAAAAGAATAAACGTGAGTCTCGATCGGCTGCGGCAGTATCTAGGCGCCGCGTCGCAGTTGAAACAGCATCATCCTTATCCCGACGACGCCCTCATGATTGATGGCTTCGCCAAGGAAGAGCTGAGCAAGCTCGGACCGGACTCGACTTCGCAGAGGAGAGTCGTCTTGAAGCTGGCCAGCAATCAACGGAGGTTTAGTGATTGGCTGCAAACCACGGGTCGGGAGAGCATAGCGAGCCGGCTCAACGGCAGCGAGATGCAGAAATGGTCGTTGAAAATTGATTACCAAGACTTCACGGAAGCCGTGGGAAGTTGCAACGTGTCTTTCAAGCGGCTTCGGCAGTACCAGCAAGTCGTTGAGGCGAACGCAGCGTCGGGGTTGTCCCCTGAGCAGGCAAGTGGCCGGGAACCGGCCGGTCTGGACGGCCGTTCGGATCCACGTGCCGAGTTTAGATCAACTTCGCCGCTGCAGCAGGTTGATCCATCGATCGAAGGCCGCAGCGGATTGTCGCTCGACCATACCGAATGGCTGGGCGACCAGCATATCCAGACGGATTATGAGCTGCTAATGCAGGACTTGCAGCGAAACGATCCGGATCTCGCCGCCAGGACGCGGCTTATCGATCCCCTGATAGCCCATTATCATCTGCGCCTGGGCGATGAGAGCACCGCGCTGAGCGCTTTCCAGCGCATCGTTAATGATCAGAATGGAAGAGATACAGCCGACTTCCTGTTCCTTCCAGTGAGCGATGCCAGTGCTTCGGATCCTGATCGCCGCGGCACCCATTGGTCGCTGCTACTCGTTGACCGTCGCAACCGCGAGGGGCCGGCTGCCTATCACTATGACTCCTTCCGGGGACAGAACGACGAGTTTGCAGCAATGCTCGCACAAAGGTTGGGTACCCGTCTGGAGCCCGTCCGCATGACCCAACAGCGCAACGACTATGATTGCGGAGTCTTCGTGGTTGACGGCACGCGGGCGCTCGTTAGACGTCTGGCGCGAAGAGACCGGCCAGCCGTGCTGCACCTCGACAACCTCGTCGCCGATCGGGAGCAACTCCAACGACGTCTGAGCCCCGCGCCCAACAGTGCTCGAGCGGGGGCTGCGGCGGCTGGACCGGAGTCCTCCACACAGATCGCCGATCCCGCAGAGTTTTGGCATGGAGTGGGTCAACCCGGCCAGCTTCCCGATAGCTGGAATACAGCAACCTTCCAGCAGGATTTGCCGTCAGCCGCCTATTCACCGGTGCAAAGCGTCAATCCGCCAGACGCACCATGGGAGCAAAGCTTGGGGGCATCGATCTTCGGCACCCCACAGTTCATGCTGCCTGTGGAAGACTTGGGAGGAGCTGTCCCTGCGAGCTGGCAACACGGCAATCAACCGGTACCAGATGACCTTCTGCCTGCAATGTCCTGGTATGAGTTGCTGCCGAGCGCGGACAAACCCCAGACCAGCATCAGTATCCATGGTGTGCCCTACACGGCCACTCTGGGGCCATCAGGCAGGGAGAACGACATTTACCTTTTCCTGCAAGGGTGGTGATGGATCGAGCAATAGGGTGGAAACGGTGGCCATCAGCCAGCTGAGAGCCACCGTCTGCATCAGCCAACCCAGGCTGGAGAGCTGAGACCCGAAGAAAATCGAACGGAACGTCGAATTCTTCAGTGGCGCCAATAGGCTACGGATGCTCGCTCTTCAATCGCGTCCATGTCGATCAGTCTCTTTCGGGCGGCTCGGCTTCGGTTAGACCGAACAGCGTTTGGTCATGGTGGTAGGCGCCCGTCATGCTCACGTTACCACCAGCATTGGAGAAGCCGCTTGCAAGAAGTCGGCCAACTTCGCCCCGACGCAACGCGGTAAGACCGCGAATCGAAATTAATGAAAACGGGCTACGGCGGCAGGTCGCATAACTATCAGGCGCTCGACGGGTTCTGTCAGCAGCTACACCGCATATGGTTCCGTTGCCTGATGCGGCGAAATCAGAAAGGCCGGCGGATGGATTGGTTGGAATCGGAAATCCTAACGGCGCCCTTCACGCTGCATGTCCCACACATCACTCGAAACTGCTTAAAAGAAGGCCAATTCTAGCGGGCTCCGCATGGCAAGCGGCAAGCTGGCGAGCCTCTGTGCCGGCCTGATGGTCGGGTGCAGACGATTGTCGGCAAGCCGTCGCCATATGGTGTTCGGCGATGCCTTGAGGGCATGATTGGATCTGGCTTTTGCATGCTTGGCGGCGGTCGGCAGGCATTAGGATCGAGGTTCCAAATTTGATTTCCGGAGGACCGGCATCGATGTACCCAAGACGGAACCAGCCGCGCGATGACGATTCTCGCGAAGTAAGTGGGTGGATCGAAGGCGTGACCGGAGCTTTCGAGGCGGACGCCTGGATCCAGGACTACTATTCAGAGAGCCGAGAGATGGAACAGGATCCGAGCGACTTGCGCCTCGGTTCGCACGATAGTGACGCCGGCGACCGTGTGCCGCGTCGCAGATCCGTGGGCGGTTCGATGCGAGTGACGCCGCAGTCGCTGGCGCCGGAGAGGGGTTCGGGGCAGCAAGACGTTGATGCCGCAACGGAGGTCTCAACCAAGGTTCGCGTCGGCGCCAAGCGTGGTCGCCCCGCCGACCGGGACATGCATCCCGATGACGCGTCTCGCATCAACCAGTTCGCGGAAGCAGTCCGAGACTACGAAATTCTACCCGACGGTAGCATCGGCCGAGGGGACGGAAGGGTTCCCGAGGCTACCGTCGTGAACAATTTATGGATTCTTAGGGGGTTCGCTCGTTGGCTCCGAGCAGAGAACAGAGATTCGATGGCTTCTCGGTTTTTAAACGATCCAGATTCACTAGCCGTTGATATCGCGGATTATTGGGCAAGCGGTGAGGACGATCAGAACCGTCTTAGCTCAGCACTGTCTCATTTCAGGAGGCTCGCGCCTGAGGGGCAAGAACTCCAAGCCGTTGGACCTGGGCCGCGCCTGATGGGGCGCCGAATTCATGATCCTTATCCCGACGACGCCCGCGTCATTGATGCCTTGGCCAAGGAAGAGCTGAGCAAGCTTGGACCGGTCCCGAATTCTCAGAAAAATGCCAGTAACCAACGAAGGTTTAGCGCTTGGCTCAAAAGGGAGGGCAAGGAGAGCATAGTCAGCCGACTCACCGGTAGTGATGAGCAGAAACGGTCGTTGCAGGAGGATTTTAGGGCCTTTACCAAGGCTGAAGGAAAAAAAGTGGTCGTGGGTTTCGATCGGCTGCGGCAGTATCTAGGCGCCGAGTCGCAGTTGAAACAGCATGATCCTTATCCCGACGACGCCCTCATCATTGATGGCTTGGCCAACGAAGAGCTGAGCAAGCTCGGACCGGACTCGACTTCCAAGAGGAAAGTTGTCCAGAATATGGCGATAAATCAACGAAAGTTTAGCGCTTGGCTCAAAAGGGAGGGCAGGGAGAGCATAAGCAGTCGCCTGACTGGCAGTGATGAGCAGCAACGGTCGTTGAAGGACGATTTTAGGGACTTTACCAAGGATGAAGGAAAAATGAGCGGCGTGGGTTTTGATCGGCTGCGACAGTATCTAGGCGCCGAGTCGCAGTTGAAACAGCATGATCCTTATCCCGACGACACCCGCATGATTGATGGCTTCGCCAATGAAGAGCTGAGCAAGCTCGGACCGGACTCGACTTCCAAGAGGAAAGGCGTCTTGAATCTGGCCAGCAATCAACGGAGGTTTAGTAGTTGGCTCCAAAAGAATGGTCGGGGGAGCATAGGCAGTCGCCTGACTGGCAGTGATGAGCAGCAACAGTCGTTGAAAAAAGATTACCAAGACTTCACCGAAGCCATGGGAAAAAAAATAAACGTGAGTCTCGATCGGCTGCGGCAGTATCTAGGCGCCGAGTCGCAGTTGAAACAGCATCATCCTTATCCCGACGACGCCCTCATGATTGATAGCTTCGCCAAGGAAGAGCGGAGTAAGCGCGGATCGGACTCGACTTCTCGGAAAAATGCCAGTAACCTACGAAAGTTTAGCGATTGGCTCCAAAGGGAGGGCAGGGAGAGCATAGTCAGCCGACTCACCGGTACTGATGAGCAGCGACAGTCGTTGAAAAAAGATTACCAAGACTTCACCGAAGCCATGGGAAGATATACTATGTCTTTCAAGCGGCTTCGGCAGTACCAGCAAGCCGTTGAGGCGAACGCAGCGTCGGGGTTGTCCCCTGAGCAGGCAAGTGGCCGGGAACCGGCCGGTCTGGACGGCCGTTCGGATCCACGTGCCGAGTTCAGATCAACCTGGCCGCTGCAGCAGGTTGATCCATCGATCGAAGGCCGCAGCGGATTGTCGCTCGACCATACCGAATGGCTGGGCGACCAGCATATCCAGACGGATTATGAGCTGCTAATGCAGGACTTGCAGCGAAACGATCCGGATCTCGCCGCCAGGACGCGGCTTATCGATCCCCTGATAGCCCATTATCATCTGCGCCTGGGCGACGAGAGCACCGCGCTGAGCGCTTTCCAGCGCATCGTTAATGATCAGAATGGAAGAGATACAGCCGACTTCCTGTTCCTTCCAGTGAGCGATGCCAGTGCTTCGGATCCTGATCGCCGCGGCACCCATTGGTCGCTGCTACTCGTTGACCGTCGCAACCGCGAGGGGCCGGCTGCCTATCACTATGACTCCTTCCGGGGACAGAACGACGAGTTTGCAGCAATGCTCGCACAAAGGTTGGGTACCCGTCTGGAGCCCGTCCGCATGACCCAACAGCGCAACGACTATGATTGCGGAGTCTTCGTGGTTGACGGCACGCGGGCGCTCGTTAGACGTCTGGCGCGAAGAGACCGGCCAGCCGTGCTGCACCTCGACAACCTCGTCGCCGATCGGGAGCAACTCCAACGACGTCTGAGCCCCGCGCCCAACGGTGATCGAGCGGGGGCTGCGGCGGCTGGACCGGAGTCCTCCACACAGATCGCCGATCCCGCAGAGTTTTGGCATGGAGTGGGTCAACCCGGCCAGCTTCCCGATAGCTGGAATACAGCAACCTTCCGGCAGGATTTGCCGTCAGCCGCCTATTCACCGGTGCAAAGCGTCAATCCGCCAGACGCACCATGGGAGCAAAGCTTGGGGGCATCGATCTTCGGCACCCCACAGTACATGCTGCCTGTGGAAGACTTAGGAGGATTTGTCCCTGCGAGCTGGCAACACGGCAATCAACCGGTACCAGATGACCTTCTGCCTGCAATGTACTTGTATGACTTGCTGCCGAGCGCGGACAAATCCACCAACTTCAGTATCCATGGTGTGCCCTACACGGCCACTCTGGGGCCATCAGGCATGCAGAGCGACATTTACCTTTTCCTCGACAACCTCGTCGCCGATCGGGAGCAACTCCAACGACGTCTGAGCACCGCGCCCAACGGTGCTCGAGCGGGGGCTGCGGCGGCTGGACCGGAGTCCTCCACACAGATCGCCGATCCCGCAGAGTTTTGGCATGGAGTGGGTCAACCCGGCCAGCTTCCCGATAGCTGGAATACAGCGACCTTCCGGCAGGATTTGCCATCAGCCGCCTATTCACCGGTGCAAAGCGTCAATCCGCCAGACGCACCATGGGAGCAAAGCTTGGGGGCATCGATCTTCGGCACCCCACAGTACATGCTGCCTGTGGACGACTTGGGAGAAGCTGTCCCTCCGAGCTGGCAACACGGCAATCAACCGGTACCAGATGACCTTCTGCCTGCAATGTACTTGTATGACTTGCTGCCGAGCGCGGACAAACCCACCAACTTCAGTATCCATGGTGTGCCCTACACGGCCACTCTGGGGCCATCAGGCATGCAGAGCGACATTTACCTTTTCATGCAATAGGGTGGAGATGGATCGAGCAATAGATGCCAGTCGTTCTTGAAAAGTACCAAACCGTTGAGGGAGAATCCGTTTTTACGCGGCCACGTGCAGCGCGCCAACCCAGATGAGACGATCCCCAGTGCCGGGGCGACATCGAATGTGCACGTCGCCAGTCTTCCTTCAAAACGTTGACGTTTGGCCAGCATCCCAAGAGGCGACGGCTGTCGCATCTCTCTTATGTCGTATGCAAGCTCTTTGTCATGCTTTTTCCTTCCGGCTTTGACGACGGAAGCACAGCGTGAAACTATTGAGCAAACGAGGGAGACAGGGCATTTTGACGACGGCTGACATACTCTTATGCGCGAGCTGGGTACCGCATTTCCGTATGTTCGTCCGGGGCTGTCTCTATCTAATGTCGCAGGGACCGTTATCGGTCATGACGCGCTCGACGGTAATGCCGAGGTTATTATAGTAGGTCAGTGCCGCCTTGAGAAAGGCGACCGCGCTGTCCTTCTTTTCGTCTGGCCATATCTGCGAGAAGGCAATGCGCGAGGCGTCATCAATGGCCACGTGAACGTACTCCCAGCCGGCGCCCCAGCCTTTGCCCCTGCGCGAACTTTGGCGGGTTCGATCACCCGTGATGCGGTGGCCAACCTGGATGAAGCGGCCAAGTTTCTTGATGTTGATATGGATCATTTCGCCAGGCCCCTCGCGCTCATAGCGTCACACCGGTTCGGCCGGCTCGATATCCTTCAGCCGGGAAAGACCGGCGCGCTTGAGAACCCGGCTCACCGTTGCCGCCGACACGCCCGTCTGCTTGGCGATGTGCTTGCCCGTCAGCCGCTGTCGGCGCAACACTGCAATCTCGCCGGCAATGTTGGCCGCGGTGCGTCTCGGACTTGTCCTCGGCCGCGACGACCGGTCCGCCATGCCGGCGGCGCCATCCGCCAGAAATCGCGCCTTCCAACGAGCGACCACCTTCGACGGCACTCCGCGCAGCCTCGGCTTTGGGACAAGCGCCCTCAATAACGGCGCGCGCCATCTCCTCTCGACGCCGCGGTGTCAAACGGGCATTCTTGTGAATGTTCATTCGGTCCTCCTGCGTTTTCATCTCGACGGCGGGTGTCGGCATGGTTCCCGACGGGCTCGATTTTCGTCCCGATGCGGCCCGGCTGGGCGATGCTGTGATCATCCCAGACTCCATCTGTGACCACGGTGTCGCCGTGATGTCGAAGCGCGAGAACCTGGAATTCGATAGAGATATCGTCTCCGCAGCGCAGCGCTGCACCAGCTTGTAGCCGTGATGGTCGCGGCGGCGGGAGGCATATCCGGTTGATGCGGATCCAACGCGCGGCGGCATCGCCGCTACCCTGGACGAAATCGCCAGCCAGTCGAAAGCCGGCTTTCGCATCGAGGAGGATGCGATCCCCTTTTCGTCAGGCCGAAGGTATCGGATACCACGACATTTTCATGATGCGTCGATGGTACAATATGGAATTCATATATAACCTTCCGGAAGCTGAACGTATCTGCGGGAAGATGATTGACGCATCATCAAATAATCCGCGAGCCCTTAGTGAGTTCTGGAGCAAGCGCGGACAATGCCATTTCGCGAGGGCAACTTCTCTGGCAACGTCAAGTCGCGAAAAGCCTTTTATGTCTTCGGGACTCTATCGTTAATCATTTCGAAGGATGGTGGATTGCGGCGACAGCTCGAATCGATGCTTCGGAGGGCAGTTGTTGGGCAGAACGTCCCTTGCACCGCCTCGTTTCGTGGATGGGGCAGGATGTTGAGCATATATTTTTGCTGATTGAGGAGTTAGCGCAGAAGCGTCACGATATCACTCCTGGCGCAGCCCAATCACTTATCCGCTATATTAGGCAGGTACCCGCACCGGGAAATGTAAGGAAGAAAATTAAGGGGCTCAGCTCAAGGGTAAGCCAGAGTCTTGTCAAGACGCTACGAGACCTCGAGCGTTACCCAGGCTTTGCAAGTGTTTATGACGAACTGTAGAGATTCAGTCCTTGCTTTAGAAGCAAGTCAGCCCGCGGGGGTGCGCGTGCCAATGGGGGCGCCACTATGACACGCGCACAACCCACAGACCTGTCCGCGGCAAAGGAGACGTCCGCTTGTTTAGAAGCGGAATGTTAGTCAGCCGTCCAACCCTATTGCCTTATTTGCACGCATAGGCCGAGATGAAATCTAAGTCACCGTGACAGCCGCCTGTGCGATGCCTTCGGCCGGCTTACTGCGACGAATGCGTCTTCACGGGAACGTGCGTCACGGGGGAACCCGTGGACCACGCGAGCGAGTGAGGTCGCCTCATCGCGGCCATAAAGCTTGTCGTTGTCCCCACCAAGGAGGGCCGCATCCAGGATGCAAGGCTTAACGCGACCCATGTCGCCGTAGAAGTAGTCGTTGCCCTCGTCGCCAAAGACGTGATCATTGCCCACGCTACCGAATACGCGGTCATTATCCTCGCCGACCGAGATGGAGTCTTTTCCGGAGACCACCGTCGATCCTGAGACCTCAACAAGAGTTCTGCCTTGTGCGAGCCTTGTTCCGAATGAACCACTTGAGACGCAATTGCTCATTTCTGCGATACGTAGGGATCTGGCGGGGAATTGCGCGCAACTGGCGGGCGCTCCACCAAAATGGTCGTCCGTGGCAGGTTGCATGCTGCGCTCAACCCCTTCAGCTCATCGTCCAAGCGCTTGTCCGCTGCCGTGAGGCGGTGATTAAGGCGATGAAAATCAACCCGAGTCGGCGTCCGAAAGGTCTCGAGCCATCGCGAAGGCTGCTGAACGTCGCGCGTGAGGGTCCAATGGCGTGCGCCGGCTCGGCTTTGAACATGCCGCCGTCTGCGCATGATCTCCAGAAAGACAGCGGCGTTCTCTTCGGCAATAGCATATTCCGTCGTCACCAGAATTGGGCCGCTTCTCGGCTTCAGATCGAGTGCAGGTACTGGCGCATCGAAGGCGCCGGAGGCTTCGAGTTCAGACTCCAAGCGGTTGCTGATCGGCAGCTTGAGCCCAAGTGCGGCGACCAGCAACGAGCCGGCAGCAGAACATGCCAAGGATAGGGAGAGGGAATGGTTTTCGGCGATAATTCCCCAGAGCCAACTGCCAGCGGCGATCCCCCCATAAGTAAAAGCGCTGTAGATGGAAATCGTGCGACCGACCACCCAGCGCGGGCTTGCCAACTGCACGTTGACGCCGAACCCCGACCATCCGGTTACCCAGCCGGCGCCGCCGAAGGCGAGGCAGACTGTTGCGATGATCAGGGAAGACGTCAGCGCAAGTGAGATCGCACATACCGCGCACGCGACACATGCCAGAACAATCAGCAGTTCCTGCGTGACCGCGCGCCTGAGTGGCGGGTTCACGAGCCCCGCGATCAGCGCGCCGGCGCCGAAGCCACCCATGAGAATACCGTAGTCGATTGGGCCGCCCTTCAAGAGGTCTCTTGCGACGAGCGGCAGGAGCGCCAGCATCGAGGTTCCGGTCAGCCCAAACAGCGTACCGCGGACAATAGCTGCCTTGATTTCCGAGGATATCGCCGTGAACCGCAGTCCATCATAGATCGCCGTCATGAGCGCTTCGCGAGGGAGGGTCGACGCTTTCACGGTCCACTTGTTTCGCCACAGAGCGGTGAGGGGCGCGACGAAGCCAAGCGTGGTGAGCGCGAAAGTGACGAGCGGCCCAAAAATCGCGACGATGATGCCGCCAAGCGCGGGACCGACGCTACGGACCGTGTTGAATCCGACATTGAGAAGGGTGACGGCCGACGGCAGATGGCGGCGCTCCAGCATGTCGCCAAGCGAAGCGCGCCACGCGGGATCGCTGAGTGCGATACCGCAGCCGTCAAGGAAACTGAACGCCAGGATCATCCATGGATCGGTGATGCCGAAAGCCATCAGGATCGTCAGCATCGCCGAGGCCGCCATCATCAGGCTTCGGCCGACGATCATGACCATGCGCCGGCTGTAGTTGTCGGCAATCGCGCCAACGAAAATCGCAAGAAAAAAGGCAGGCAGGGTAGACGATGCCTGGACGAGGGCGACCATCACATCCGAAGTGGAAACGGTGGCCATCAGCCAGCTGAGGGCCACCGTCTGCATCAGCCAACCCAGGCTGGAGAGCTGCGACGCGAAGAAAATCGAACGAAACGTTGAATTCTTCAGTGGCGCTAACAGCCCCGAGGATGCTCGCTCTTCAATCGCGTCCATGTCGATCAGTCTCTTTCGGGCGGGTCGGCTTCGGTGAGACCGAACGGCGTTTGGTCATGGTGGTGGGCGTCCGTCATGCGCGTTACCGCCAGCGTTGGAGAAGCCGCACGCAAGAAGTCGGCCAACTTCGCGTCGACGCAACGCGGCAAGACCGCGAATCGAAATCAATGAGAGCGGGCCGTCGTCGAAGCAGGTTGAACGACAGCCGAATGAACCGAGCATCGAAGTCCGCCATGAACGCCGGCGCATAGGCTTTAGCCCCGTCGATCGTGTCGATGCCGCGCAGCCGCAGTTCCTTGACGATCCTGCCGATCCGGCGAACCGCAGATGCAGACGAGCGGTTCTTAACCACCAGCGGTGCAAGCCGTCGATCTGGATGAGTTCACCGAAACAGTCGCGCCAGTAATTTTTGAATGACTTCGAGGCGATGCAATTCTTTCTGCGACATGGTGATCAAACAGGACATCACGCCTCCGAACGCTCCTGGTCTCCGCCAGGCTGAAGTCGGCATCCTTGCTCCCAACGTTGACGTTGACCAGCGCATCGAGAGGCGAGACTGTCGCATCTCTAACTGGCCCAACTGTCGCATTACTAAATAGCCGTGGAGAAGCTAACCCAAGTGCATCATGCCAGTTTTGCAGGATAGGGGATCACCTGTCTTCGTGCAAATGCGCGATAAACACCTCGGTCGGTGTCCTGTATCCGAGGCACTTGCGCGGTTGATCGTTGATATGGCGCGTGAGGTGGAGAAGGTCGCGTGGCGACACAACTGCCAGATCTGTGGTGCCTGGCAGGAAGCGTCGAATGCGCTTGTTGGTGTTCTCGACGGTCCCTTTTTGCCAAGGCGCACTTGGGTCGCAAAACCAACTGCACGCACCGATCCCTTCTTCCAAAGCCCTGAACCCGGCGAACTCGGTACCGCGATCAAATGTGAAGCTTTGACGCGCGAAGGCCGGTAAAGGAGAAAACGCTTTGATGATCTTGTCCATGATCGGGCGCGAATGCCGGCTCGGATTCTTGATGGGAACGGTATAGCGGCTCTTGCGCTCCACGAAGGAAGTGACATTGGCATGGCCGAGTGGACGTTCGAAGATGAGGAGGTCGCCCTCCCAATGCCCAAACTGCGATCTATCTCCAATAAAATCAGGCCGTTGGGATATGCGGTGAGTGGCTGGAAACGCACCGTCCCGCGGCTTCCTGGAGCGCAGTGGGCGACGATTGCGGCGCGCTTCGGGCAGATAGCGATAGAGGCCTAGCCCATAACCTTCCTTGCTGTAGATGAAGCGATAGATTGTCTCTTTGCAGACGCGAACAAGACTTAGCCCCTCCGACAGTAGGCGTCCGGCAATCTGTTCTGGAGACCAGCGAGCCTCCAACTGGTTGATGATCTCTGTGCGCAAATTCGGGTGACGCCGCAGCTTTCTCAGCCGGCGCCGCCGCTCCTTGGAATGTGACTTCTAATGTAAATGCAACAAGGGCTTAAAGGCTACTACAGGGCAGGGAGATCAGCCCCCGATCCGACCGGCTGGGCCGGGTTGAAAGGGCGGAGCGGGGGCGGGTGATGACGCACCCCTTCGGCTTTAGCTTTCTCACTAGCAATTGTTCTTTTACCGCTCGATACTCGCTGGGACTTGCATGGCGCAGTTGGGGATCAAAGCCGCACGATGCTTCCGGAAATCAACCTGCAAGGTGACGCCGACATCGCCGCGCTGTCACCACTTCTTCGCGGCATGCTTCTGTCCGTTGCCTATGCTGACGGTGAGGGTGGCATAGGATTGACGGCGACCGGCGCCATGAACCGCAAGTTCGTGCATTGGGCCGCTGTGCACTTTCTCTGGCCAGGATTCACAGCCGAGGACCTCTACAGCATGAACAAGGTGCTCAATGAAAGCGACATGCCGCCGCTTTGGGTCGTGCGCGACATGGCCCGTCATCTGAAGCTTCTTCGCCGGAAAAAGGATGTGCTGCTGCCAACCAGACGCGGCCGGGAGTTTTTGGTGAACCCGCAAGCCTTCTTCGATCTGGTCGCCACGGATTATCTCTATTCCTATGTCCACGCCACCGAGCGGGAAGAGGAGGTCCGAGCGCGTTTACGCTGGTGGCGCATGTTCCTCAATCTTCTCAATATTAAGGCCAGAGAAGGTTGCACGCCAATGGACGTTGTGAAGGTTCTCTATCCAGAGCTGGCGCCTTTGTCGGACACCGAAATGACCATAGAAGGCTGGGAGTTGAAATCCGATCTTCAGTATGGCGTCTTCCAACGCTTATGCTGGCTCGGCTTGCTCTACGAGGCACGAGATGGGCTCACTCTTCTGCAGGATGGATCCTTCCACAAGACGCTACTTTGGGCAGCTTGCCTGCAGTTGGAATCGGATACGCAAAGCGATATCGGCGTGCATTGACGATCTCTATTCTGCCGCTGGCTGCCTAATAACGCTTTCTCTCGCCGCGCAATCACCGCAGGATCATTCATAAAATCCGTCCTTCGCCCCGGCTTGCCGTCATTTGTTCACTTCACGCCTGAACACTTCAGCTGGGGTGCGGAAACCAAGGCATTTTCTCGGCGTACTGTTCAACCGATCGATCAGTGATCGTATCGATTCATCAGGAACTGACAGGACAGCAGTATCCCTCGGCAGGTAACGCCGAATCCGCCGATTCATGTTCTCAACGGAGCCTTTTTGCCAGGGCGCAGACGGATCGCAGAACCATGCATCGGTTCCCCTTCCCTGCTTCAGTCGCCGCCAGGAGACGAATTCAAATCCGCGATCAAACGTCAAACTTTGCCGGGCATGCCTGGGCAGGGGGCTGAGCACGTCGATGAGCCGCTCCATGATCGGCTTGGACTGCCGGTCGTTGTTTTTGAACAGCATGGTGAACCGGCTCGTCCGCTCAACAACCGTTGCCACATTGGCATTGCACTGAACCCTTTCGAAGATCATGAGATCGGCTTCCCAGTGACCGAATTCCTTGCGATCGTTGATGGCTTCCGGCCGATGTTTGATCGAACGCTCATCTGGAAAGACTGGATTCTGCGGCTTGCGAGCATATCGCGGCCGGCGCTTTCTCCGCCGTTCCGGGAGAAGCCGCGCGAGTTGCTGCCGTCGTCCTTCTGGTGAATAGACATACCGGTAGATCGTCTCGTGACAGACGCTTGCCTTGGCCGCTGGTTCGATTTTCAGTCGTCCAGCAATCTGTTCCGGCGACCAGCCGGATTCCAACTTTCCGATCACTTCGTTCCGCAAATCCTCGCGACGAAAGAGCTTGCCGATCCGCCGGCGCCTGTCGCGCGCCATGTCGTTGGCGGTCATCGCCCAGTAGCCCTCGGCATCGGGGAATTCCTGATCGTGCCAGTAGTTGCGTTTGATCTCCCGGGAGATGGTCGCACGGTCCCGGCCGAGGCGTCTGGCGATCTCAGACTGGCTAAACTTCTGATCCAACATCCTGGAAATCGATCGGCGTTCGTCAAAACGGGGAGAGTGTGACATTCCAACTTTGCAGAAACAGGACACTTCAACTTTGCGGCTACAAACAATGTCAAAGCTGATTAGAGGCGCGACGTCGTCAGCCAGTTAGAAACGCGACACTGGCACTGGCGATCAGCCCCCGACCGAACCGGCTGGTCCGGGTTGCAAGGGTAGGGAGGGGGCGGGTGAGAGGCACCCTTCGGCTTTAGCTTTGAGACTATGGCGACACCATTCATTCGGCAGCCTCCATCCGCGCCAGCGCCTTCTGCCGTTTGGCAATGACTTCCGGATCGTTCATGAAGTCCGTCCGCGGGCCGGGCTTGCGACCACGCTTTTGATAACCGTTGCCCTGGCTACCATCCGGTATCCCAAACATATGATCCGTCTGACCGGTGCGGCGCGGGCCGCTCTTACTGCGCTGCAGTTCACGTCCAGCCTGCAGCTCAGCGACGATCGAAAGCATGTCGTCCAAACGCTTGTTGTCGACGACTTCGGGTCTATGTATCGATCGCAACTTATCGAAGGTTCTGTAGGGCAGGGCAAAACTCTCGTGCATGATCTCGAGGCGACCATCCGGATAGTCGCAGACGACGACCTTCTTACCCGCCAGCGCCTTGGCCTGTTCCGTCGGATCGAGGATGAACAGGACCTTGTCGTAGCGTAGCGTCAGGGACTGCGACAGCGTGCGGACCTCCTTCCGGCACATGGCGGCATCGAGGTTCTCATGTGCGGCCAGCGGCCGATGCATGTCCTTCGGATTGCGCGGCGGCTTGCCGAAACGAGCATTGAAATCCGCAATGAACGCCGGTGCATAGAGGTTTGCAGCCTCGATCGTGTCGATGCCGCGCAGCCGCAGTTCCTTGACCAATCGATCCTGCAGCGTCTGATTGGCGCGTTCCACGCGACCTTTGGCCTGCGGGGTGTTGGCGCAGATGATATCGATGTTGAGCTCATAAAGGGCACGACCGAACTGCGTCAGGCCGCTCGTCCGGTCTTTCTCCGATGCATGGACCGGGCGGAAGACACCGTGCTTGTCGCTATAGAATGCCAGAGGTTTGCCCCATTGCTGCAGATAGGCCTTCGTCGCATGCAGGTAGTCGAAGGTGTTCTCCGATCCGGCGAACCGCAGATGCAAGAGCTTGCCGGTAGCATCATCGATGTAGACGAGCAGGGCGCATTTGGGACCGCGGTTCTCAAACCACCAGTGATGCGAACCGTCGATCTGGACGAGCTCGCCGAGACAATCCCGCCGGCCGCGCGGCTGAAAAATCCGCTTCTTGCGTTCGCGTCGCGAGATCCAGATGCCGGCCTCGGTCATCCATTGGCGTAACGTCTCCTTGGCGACCGAAATCTGATGCAGTTCGATCAGTTTCTCGCGTGCTAACGTCGGACCGAAATCCGGATAGCGTTCGCGGATCAGATCCAGCGCCGCATTGCGAAAATCCTCGCTGTGGCGCCGATTGCTCGGCCGTGATCGCTTCTTCGAAACAAGACCGGCTTCACCGGAACGATCATAAGCCTGCAGCAGCCTATGAACCTGACTTCGGCTGAGATCGAGCACCTCAGTCGCCTGGACGACGCTCAGGCGTCGATCACGGATCTTCTGAACAACTTCGAGGCGATGCAATTCTTTCTGCGACATGGTGATCATAAAGGACATGACGACTCCGACCGCTCATGGTCTCGACCAGGCTGAAAGTCGTCATCCTTGCTCCCAACGTTGGCATTGACCAGCACGTCGAAAGGCGAGACTGTCGCATCTCTAACTGGCCCAACTGTCGCATTACTAAATAGCTCCTACAAACAATTGTTGCGTAAGGGTTATTATGGAACACTTCTGCGTGCGTACTGCTTGTTCGACTTAGCGAACGCCTCACGCGTCAAGCGATCAACAGGAGGATAAGGGCACCGGAAATGAGCATTGCAGTCGTGGAGTGAAGGGCTGGACCGCCTTGACAAGAGCGTCCGAACGTCGAACGCCGCTCGAGTTTTGTCCCGCTTCAACGCCGGCGCTCGGCCCAACGGAACCCTCACTGGATCCTGACCCGGAACCACGGCACTAGGTGTACATTGAGCCAGCTGACCCATCTCGCGTTTGAACAGATCATAACCAGCAAAATGATCGGGTCGATAGCTTGGAATAACCTCCATTCGCTTCACCCTTTCCTTGTTGGACCAAAAGTAGTCGGCCTAGCATTGATTTAGAACATTGCGCAGAGGGTCAGCAAATATCGTCGCAGAACCGTAAGGCGCCCAACTGGCTTCCAGACCTATGGCGGCTCCGTGAATTCTTCGCTCTGGCGTGACCTTGCAGCCAATGTGTGGAACCAATCTAAAGTATCAAGCGATGGCTCTCGGCGCTTTTGGACCACCGCAAGTTGGCCGGAAAGAAACAAACAATTATCTTCAATCATTCAATAGATTAAGAGCGTGCGCGGTATCATAGAGGACATCGTCGCGTCTCGGCCTCGAGAAACTCGACAGTTCGTTGATTGGCTCTTTCAGAGGAAACAACCGGACCTGACGCTGCTGGGGGAAGCTGATTCCACGGGCTGTTCAGTCGTTTCAGCGTCGTTCGAAGAGAGGCATTCGACATCGCGGTTTCAGAGCCATGGTTGGTGGTTTCCGTTGGCACGGTACATGCATTGACATCCGCTGATACGTCTGCGTCACCTTCAGGAGAAAGAGTCTCGTGCTCAAGCTCACAGAGGACATCGTCACATTGGGTTGGGTGGTCCTGGTCCGAGAGGCACAACAGCGCGCTGGCAGTCTGCCCCGCGCGGTAGGGCACGTGCAATGCAGGTGACTCTGGAAACCGCGCGACTATATTTGCGCCCGCTAACCACACCATGGGACCTGCTGCGATTTCATGCACTTCATGCCGATCCTTTCGTTGCGAATGCCATATATGACGGCAAGCCTCCGTCCTTTGCAGACACATGTGCCGAGTTCAAGAAGTCCCGTGCCGATTGGGATAGGTATGGAATCGGTCTCTTTGCAGTATTCGAACGCGACGGCGCCAGCCAGGAAGGCCGCTTCCTTGGACAACGCCACCTAGCTCAGCGCATGCTTTCACCAGGCCGCATCCGGCAATGAATATGCTCCAGAAGCGGGATGTGCCATCCTTGATTTTGCCTTCACGACCCTGGCAGCACCGCGAGTCCTGTGCTTTGTTCGGCCTGAGAACCAGCGTTCCTTGCGTTCAGTTGGAAAGATGGGATTCCGGCAGATCGGTGACAGGTGGTTTGGCGACCAACTGACGCGCTGCTTCGAGGTAAGGCAACAAGACCTGAATAGAATAATCGCAGCAAATCCACGCTTTGCGCCGGTTCGCTACCTTATTCAAAAGCCGGCGATGACGGATTCTGTAGGCCAGGCGATTAGGCCCGACGCGCAATCGCTTCCGCGACCTCGATGCGCCCGTAGCCAACGTTGAAGCAGTAGAGACCAGCGAAGTCGTCGATCAGCTGGTTGCCGCGGGCGTCCTCGATGCTTACCCGCTCCACGATCGTCGGCTCACCAAGTTGCCCGTTGCGAAATCTTTGAGATGCCTAAAAGGATGAGAGCCATGTTACGGTGCTGCCAAGCAGAGTGCGGGTTTCGCGCGGCTCGCTGTACAACGGTGGCCGACCGTCATACCTACACACCCGACTGCGTCTTCAATTTGGTCTGTCCTGCCGGCCCTGCGTTCCAGCGTCGCGGCAATCGTCTGGTTACGCCGCTCGCGCCGGCGCCGTTCCATCCGGCCGAAGGGAATATGCGTCAGGTTCTTCACCCACTCGAAGTAGCTGACAACGACGCCGCCGGCATTCACGTAAAGATCGGGTAGAATAATGATCCCGCGGGTGCGCAGTGCTCTGTCGGCCTCGAAAGATACCGGTCCGTTGGCCGCTTCGACCACGAGACGCGCCTTGATGCACTCCGCGTTGCCCGCATGGATCGCATTTTCCATCGCCGCCGGGATGAGGATGTCGCATGGCTGCTCGATGCCCTTCATATCGCCGGGAAATGAGGTGGCGCCCTCGAAACCGAGGATGCTGCCAGTTTTGTTCTGATGTTGCTTCAGCGCCTCGATTGGCAGGCCGTCGGCATTGGCGACATAGCCGTCCCGTTCAGCGACGACGGTTATCCGAGCACCATTCTCTTCGGAGAGGAACCTTGCCGCATGGTAGCCGACATTGCCGAAGCCCTGAACGATGACGGCCGCACCCTTCAGATCACGCTTGCCGCTCAATCCGGCGGTGCGCGGATCCTGGAGATAGCTCTGGATGGCGAATTGGACACCTCGACCGGTTGCTTCGGTGCGACCGGCGATACCCCCTTCGACAGCGGCTTGCCGGTCACGCAGGCGCGGGCATTGATCACATCAGTCGGATTGGCGCGGCGAAACTCGTCCATCATCCAGGCCATCTCCCGCTCGCCCGTACCAATGTCGGGAGCTGGGACGTTGACGCCGGGGCCGATCAGGCCGCGTTTGTTGAGTTCCTGCGTGAAGCGGCGGGTGATGCGCTCGAGCTCCTGCGGCGTCCATTCGCGCGGATCGATCTTCAGCGCGCCCTTCGAGCCGCCGAACGGCACATCAACCAGCGAGCATTTAAGCGTCATCAGCGCTGCCAGCGCTTCGACCTCTTCAGCGTCGGCGTTCGACGCGTAGCGGATGCCACCCTTCACCGGCTCACAGTCGCTGTGGACCGATCGCCACCCGACGAAGCTGTACATGCGGCCGCGCAGGCGAACGCCGAACCGGACAGTATAGGTCGAGTTGCACTGCATGATCCGCTCCGACAGGCCTTCCGGCAGATCGAGGAAGGTCATCTCATGACGGAAGTTCTGATCAACGCTATCCAGGAAGCCCGCAGAGCTGGTCTCTCCGAGCTGTACATCGCGTTGTGGTATTGCGTTCACTTGGCGTTCCTCCTAGCTGGGAAAGTCTCGGCCGCGGCTGTTTCAGCTGCACAAAATTCATCGGTCGGCATTGCGAACGAGCAGGGCGTAGATCAGCGTGAACAGGCGTCGGGCGGTGTCGTTGTCGATCTTCAGTTTCGCTGACAGCCGGCTTTTCAGCAATTCGGCGGCCTCATTATGAACGCCACGCCGGCCCATATCGATTGCCTCAAGGCGCTCAGGCCCAGAGTGGCGAACAGCGTCATAGTAACTCTCGCAGATGCGGGTGTAGTCTTTCAGCAAGCGGCGAAAGGGCGTGAGCGACAGGTAGTGACTGACAACATGCCCGCCCTGATCAACAGCAACATGCAATGCCAGGCGCCCAATGGTCTTGCGAAGCCGGCAGCGGCCGGCTCCACGTTTCGGCATTAGCCACAGGCCTAGTTGACAATAGTCGCCTCGGTGGCGCTGCGGATCTCGCCGTCGGTGACGCCCTCGGCAAGCTCGACCAGCTTCAGTCCGCCATCGACGGCGTCGAGCACACCAAGATTGGTGATGATCCGATCGACGACGCTTTGTCCGGTCAGCGGCAGGGTGCACGCCTTCAGCACCTTGGATTCGCCGGCCTTGTTGGTGTGATCCATGACGACCACCACCCGCTTCACACCAGCGACCAGATCCATCGCGCCACCCATGCCCTTGACGAGCTTCCAGGGTATCATCCAGTTAGCGAGGTCGACGTTCTCAGCGACTTCCATGGCGCCGAGGATTGCCATGGCGATCTTGCTCTGCGCCGAATCGAAGAAAGCCGAATGCGGCAATGCCGTCACCGTCTGCTTGCCGGCATTGATGAGATCCGCGTCAATCTGACCTTCGGTTGGAAAGGGACCGATGCCGAGCAAGCCATTCTCCGACTGCAGCGTCACATGGACGCCTTCAGGGATGTAGTTGGCGACCAGCGTCGGAATGCCGATGCCGAGATTGACGTAGGTGCCATCTTCGAGTTCGCGGGCAGCACGCGCCGCCATCTGGTTTCTGTCCCAGGCCATGTCTCGTCCCCTGCCCTTCAAGCCGCCGGGCGTGTCGTGCGCTGTTCGATACGTTTCTCGTGCTGACCCTGGATCAGGCGATGCACGTAGATGCCCGGCACATGGATGTGATCGGGATCGAGGTTGCCGACCGGCACGATCTCCTCGACTTCGGCGACACAGATCCTGCCGCAGGTGGCAGCCGGCGGGTTAAAGTTGCGCGCGGTCTTGCGGAAGATGAGATTGCCCGATGTGTCAGCCTTCAGGCCTTGACGATCGACAGGTCGGCGACGATGCCGGTTTCGAGAACGAAGACGTCTCCATCAAAGACCTTGAGTTCTTTTCCTTTGGAAACGACGGTGCCAACACCGGTCTTGGTATAGAAGCCGGCAATGCCGGCGCCGCCGGCCCGCATCCGCTCGGCAAGCGTTCCCTGCGGATTGAACTCGAGCTCAAGTTCGCCGCTGAGATATTGCCGCATGAACTCTGCGTTCCCACCGACATAAGACGAGATCATCCTCTTGATCTGCTTGGTCTTCAGCAGCAGGCCGAGGCCGAAGTCGTCGACGCCGCAATTGTTCGAGGCGATCGTCAGGTCCTTGGTACCCGCCTCGCGGATCGCGTCAATCAGCAGTTCCGGAATGCCGCAAAGGCCGAAACCGCCTGCGGCGATGAAAATGCCGTCGAATAGCAAGCCCTCAAGCGCCGACGTCGGATTGTCGAGGATTTTGTTCATACTTCTTCTCGTCAGGTTCAACTATTGGGGCGCCTAGGCGCCGCCTGAATTCATTCCCTTAGTTTCGGAAGACCGGCAGCGGTATCAAACAGCGGCGAGGTCTCGTTCACCCACGATTGATGCAAACCACCTTCGGCTGGGTCATATCTTCATAGGCGAAGCGCACGCCCTCCCTGCCCATGCTGCCGTATTTGGAGCCGCCGAAAGGCATGGCATCGAAGCGATAGTCTGAGGAGTCGTTGATCATCACTCCGCCAGCCTCGACTCTGCCTGCGGCTTCAAGTGCGACAGTGAGGTTGCTGGTGAAGATGCCGGCGTGCAGGCTGTATTCGGGTTCATTGGCCAGCTCGATCGCTTCATCGAGCGTCGCAAAAGGCGCAAGCATGACCACAGGCGCAAACACTTCCTCGTGCCACAGGCGGCAGGTGATAGGCGTGCCTTCCAGCACCGTCGGGTGATAGAGCGATCCTTCTCGCTCGTGACCGCAGAGCAGTTTCGCGCCGGCGGCGATGGCGTCATTGACAGCGGCTTCGGTGCGTTGGGCCACCTCCTTGGAGATCATCGGACCGACATCTGTGTCCTCCTTCAGCGGATCGCCCGCCTTGAGCTTGTTCGTCGCGGCCACGAAAGCGTCCCGGAAACGTTCATAAATCTCTGTCTGCACCAAAACACGTTGGGCACCGATGCAGTTTTGGCCGGCTGCCCAGAAGGCGCCGGACACGCATCCTTCGACGGCCTTGTCAAACTCGCAGTCATTCATGACGATGACTGGCGCATTGCCGCCAAGCTCCATTGCGAGCTTCTTGAGGCCCGCTTTACGGCTGATTGCCTCTCCCGTGGCAAACCCACCGGTGAAGGAAACCATGCGGACGTCCCGTGCAGAGATGAGAGCTGTGACGATTTCGCGATCGCCGTGAACGACGGTAATGATCTCCGGCGGCAAGCCAGCTTCGTTCAGCACAGCGACAAGATTGATCGAGGAAAACGGCGTCAGGTTCGATGGCTTCAGCAGCACTGCGTTGCCGCCGGCGATCGCAGGGCCAAGCTTGTGCGCGACCAGGTTCAGTGGATCATTGTAGGGTGTAATCGCGGTGATGATGCCGAGCGGCTCGCGGGTGAACCAACCCTGCCGCTGTTCCGATCCGACGTAGGCATCAAACGGCACGATCTCACCGGCATTGCGCTTTGCCTCTTCAGCAGACAGCTTCAGCGTGTTGACACAACGAAGCACTTCCTTGCGCGCCTGAACAATCGTCTTGCCGGCTTCGCGCACGATGGTTTCGGCAAACGCCTCGCGGCGGCTCTCGATGATCTGCGCGGTCCCTTCCAGGATGCTGGCGCGCTTGTGTCTCGGCAGCTTGCTGCAAAGCTCAGCCCCGCGACGAGCGCGGGCCAGGAGTTCGCCAATTTCGCTTGCAGCAGTGGCGTCAACCGTTCCCAGCACAGACCCGTCATAGGGGCTGTGAACAGTGATCGGCGCCAAGCTGGTGGTTATATGAAGTTTGGCAGCGGTCATAGGCGGGCTTCCTCTTGCGTGATGATGCACCATCTGTGCGACGGGCAGAGTTTCTCAGCCAGGGCACGGAGAATGCCTGCCCTGCTCTCAATTCAATGGATGCGATGGCTGCGGTCGGAATCCGCCGACCGCTTGTCCGTCAGATCTTCTGACCGTCGCGGACGAGATCGTCCATCACCGAGCGCACGGCCTTTTCGGCAATGGAGACGATCTCGTCGATCTCTGCCTTGGTGGTGACGAGCGGCGGCGCGAAGCCCAGGATGTCGCCATGCGGCATGGCGCGTGCAATGAGGCCACGATCGCGAGCAGCCTTGGAGACGCGGGCACCGACCTTCAGCGATGGATCGAAGCGCTTCTTGTTCTCGCGATCGCCAACAAACTCGATGGCTCCCATCAGGCCAACGCCACGCACTTCACCGACGATCGGCAGCTGTGCGAACTTCTCCTTGAGCTGGGCCTGGAAATAGGCGCCAACCTCGCGGGCATTGCCGGGCAGGTTTTCCCTCTCGACGATATCGAGCACCGCGTTTGCGGCCGCCGCGCCGATGGGGTGGCCGGAATAGGTGTAGCCGTGCGAGAAGGCGCCGACCTTGTCAGCCCCCTCTTCCATGACTTTGTAGACCTTCTCACCGACGATCGAGGCCGAAAGCGGGAAATAGGCCGAAGTGAGGCCCTTGGCGACGGTGATCAGGTCGGGTTCGATGCAGTAATGCTGCGAGCCGAACATCGAGCCGGTGCGGCCGAAGCCGGTGATGACTTCGTCGGCGATCAAAAGCACGTCGTGCTTTTTGAGCACCGCCTGGATCGCCTCCCAATAGCCTTCCGGCGGCGGCGTGATTCCACCAGTACCAAGCACCGGCTCAGCAATGAAAGCACCGACATTGTCCGGTCCGAGCGTCTCGATCATCTCGTCGAGCTCGGCCGCACGGCGGGCCGAAAATTCACGTTCGGTCTCGCCCGGGTTGGCGCTCCAGTAATGGTGGGGAACACCGGTGTGATCGATCTGCGGCAACGGCAGATCCATATGATCGTGATAGAAGCTCATCCCGGTCATCGAGCCTGAGACGACGCTGCAGCCGTGATAGCCGCGTTCGCGCGAGATGATCTTCTTCTTCGTCGGTTTGCCGCGGAGGTTGTTGTAGTACCAGACGAGCTTGGCCTGGGTCTCGTTGGCGTCCGAACCGGACATGCCGTAGAAGACCTTGCTCATCTTGCCGGGTGCCATCTTCACCAGGCGATCGGAGAGGATCGCAAGCTCGTCGGTCGTATGGGCGGCGTAGGAGTGGTAATAGGCCAGACGATAGGCTTGGCGGGAGATGGCCTCGGCGACCTCGGTGCGGCCATAGCCGACATTGACGCAGTAAAGACCCGCAAAACCGTCGATCAACTGATTGCCGTGCGCATCCTGGATGCGGATTCCTTTTCCCGTCTCGACGATCGTCGGCTCGCCAAGTTTCCCGGTCGCAAAATCCCTGAGTTGCGTGAAAGGATGCAGGACCGTATTGCGATCCTTGTCAGCGATGTCTTTGATATTGATGGCCACTGTTGATCCTCTTGGCTCGCGATCTAGGCGCATCCGCACCGTCCAAATTTTGTAAAGTTAACTTAAACCCTGCACAAAGTCTTTGACGGTTGTTTAAATTGGATTTATGCAGGATTCCTGCATTTTTTGTTTTTTTTACGCAGGTTTTCGAATGACTGTCCTTGATCGTGCAGACCTCTCGCTTTTACAAGCAGTTCAGAGTAACAACCGTCTTACATCAGAAGAGCTGGCGGGTTTGGTCAATCTTTCCCCAACAGCATGTCAGCGTCGCTTAAAGCGACTTCGGGCAAAGGGCGTGATTGAGGCAGACGTCTCGATTCTGTCACCAAGGGCTGTGGGTAGACAGGTCACTATGATTGTGCTTGTTTCGCTCGAGCGCGAAAGAGCGGATATCGTCGATCGATTCAAAGCAGCTATACGCAATACAAGCGAAGTTATGATCGGATATTACGTCACGGGAGATGCCGACTTCTTGCTGATCGTCACTGCGAGGGATTTGGAAGAGTATGAACAATTCACCCGTCGTTTCTTTTACGAGAATCATGATATCAAGGGTTTTAAGACGATGGTTGTCATGGATCGCGTAAAAGCGAGTTTTGCTCTGCCGATCAAAGTTTAATCTGATTGTTGCATCACTGAGCCCTCGCATGTTTTTCCGAAGATGAAGCAGTGCTGAGCTATGACAACCAAGTGAGCATGCCCCCACTTTGTCGGCATTGAGCCCCACTTGCGAGCGATTTCACCTCGTCTAAAAGAGCGTGGAAGGACTAAGAGTGGACTCGAAAAGGTTTCAACGATATCCGTATCTTGCCAGCCGCCTGGTGAGCATTCGGATGTGAGCGATGGTTATCCAGGCTTCTGCTGAAGCGATGGATGTCTCGAAGTCCTTGGCCAGCCTGCGGCATCGACCCAACCACGCAAACGTCCGTTCGACGACCCAGCGACGCGGCAGGATTTCGAAACCCTTGGCCTTGTCGGTACGCTTGATGATTTCGAGTGTCCACTTTCCTATTTTCTGCAGCCGCTTTTTCAGCTTGTCGCCTGCATAGCCGCCATCGGCGAAGACATGAAGGAGCCACGGCCATCGGTTGCGGATGGACTTCAGAAGATCGGGAGCCCCGTCGCGGTCCTGGATATCAGCGCTGTGCACCATGAGACCAACCATCAGCCCGAGCGTATCCACGATGATATGACGCTTGCGGCCATTAATCTCAGCGCAAACGCAGTTTGTCGCGGTCTTGCCCGCATCAAAGCCCCGAATACCGCCGCTTTCAGTAGTCTTGACGCTTTGGCTGTCAATGGCACCAGCCGTCGGTGAAGCTTCTTTCCCATCCAGCTCCCGCGCCTCCATGACGAGGTGATGGTTGATCCGTGGCCAAAGACCCATTGCCCCCATTCATAGAAATACCGCTGCACCGTTGGACAGGGCGGAAGTCCTTGGGCAGCATCCGCCACTGGCAGCCTGTCGAAGCGATATAGAGAAGGGCGTTTAAAAGTAAGCGGTTAGCTGATGGCGTCAGGCCTGAAGTTCCACGGCATAAGCGCCTCGAGCTCGGATACCGGCCAGCCTTGAGCGATGCGGGTCAATGTCTGGGAGAGCCAGTCGAGCGGATCGACGTTGTTCATCTTGGCTGTCTGCAAGAGGGTGGCGACGGTCGCCCATGTGCGTCCACCACCCTCGCTGCCGGCGAATAGACTGTTCTTTCTCGTAATTGTTTGGGGCCTGATCGCGCGCTCGACGATATTGGAGTCAATTTCGATCCGGCCGTCCGTCAGGAAGCGCTCCAGTGCTTCGCGCCGGGTGAGCGCGTAACGGATTGCTTCGGCGGTCTTGGACTTGCCAGAGACCTTGCCCAGCTCCTTCTCCCAAAGATCAAAGAGTTCGGAGACGATGGTTGCAGATTTTTCCTGACGCAGCATGGAACGGCTGTCGGCATCCCGACCGCGGACCTCATCCTCGATGCGCCACAGCTCGGTCATCGCGATGATCGTGTCCGTTGCAGCCTTTGAGACACCACTGATGTGAAGGTCGTAAAACTTGCGGCGAAGATGCGCCCAGCATCCTGCGAGCCGGATCGTTTCATTGCTGCCGTCTTTGGCACGCGTCTTGGCGAGACTGGTATAGGCCGAGTAGCCGTCAACTTGCAGGATGCCGCTGAATCCGGCGAGATGACGCACCACGCAGTCAGCGCCCCTACTGTCCTCAAACCGATAGGCCACCATCGGCGGGCTGGTTCCACCATAGGGTCTATCATCGCGAGCATAAGCCCAAAGCCAGGCCTTCGTCGTTTTCCCCGAGCCGGGCGCAAGAGTGGGTAAGGTCGTTTCGTCGGCGAAGATCCTTTCACCCTCCTTGACGCGCTCAAGGATGTAATCGGCGCAAATCTGAAGTTCGAAGCCCAGATGCCCCATCCACTGGGCCATCAACGATCGGCTGATCTCGACACCGTCGCGTAGATAGATTGCCTCCTGCCGGTAAAGCGGAAGGCCGTCGGCGTATTTGGAGACGGCGATATAGGCGAGCAGCCGCTCCGTCGGCAGGCCGCTTTCGATGATGTGCGCCGGTGCCAAAGCCTGGAGCACGCCATCGTGGCCGCGGAAGGTGTATTTGGGGCGGCGCGTCACGATGACCCGGAACTTCGGCGGCACGACATCCAGCCGTTCGGAGCGATCCTCACCGATCAGGACCTTTTCCAAGCCCACGTATTCAGCAGGGATCTCCGGCTCGATCACTTCCTCGATGCGTTCGAGATGAGCGGCAAAACCCTTGCGCGGACGTGCTGCCCGTTTCGGCTTGTCCTTGGCCGCGTGATCAAGCTCGCTCTGGATTGCCGAAAGGCCGGTCTCGACTTCCTCGAAGGCAAAGGACACCTGTTCGTCGTTGACGCCAAGGCGCAGTCGCTCGGAACGGGTGCCATGTTGGGTGCGCTGCAGAACCTTCAAGATCGATGTGAGGTTGGCAATCCGCTCGTTGGCGCTCTTCTCCACCGCCTCCAGCCGGGCGATCTCAGCTTCAGCGGCCTTCAGTCGGGCTTCTTTCGCAGCCTGCTCGCGCGCCATCGCGAGGACCATCGCCTTCAGTGCGTCAACGTCGTCCGGCAGGTCGTGAGGGGGCAAATCCATGGCAATAAGTAGAGCACAAAAACAGCCGTTTTCCCAACCATTACAGCGGCATGATTCATCTTGCCGCAGGCGCTGTCAGCCCGTCAACAAGGGGCGCCTGACCTTGGTCGGGCGGATCTTTTTCCAATCCATTCCGGCCAGCAACGCCATCAGCTGAGAATGGTCCAGACGGATCCGTGCCGCCGATATGCCCGGCCAGCAGAAGCCCTGATCTTCCAGGGTTTTCGAATAGAGGCAGACCCCACTGCCATCCCACCAGACAATGCGAATACGATCGGCCCGTTTCGACCGGAAGACGTAAAGCGCGCCATTGAAGGGATCGAGACCGCCATCCCGCACCAGCGCCATCAAAGAGGCGGCTCCCTTGCGGAAGTCGACCGGCTGGCACGACACATAGACCACCACACCCGAAGCGATCATGCCTTGCGAACCGCCCGCAGAACCTTCACCAGGTGATCGGGGTCAAAATCGCCGCCGACGCGCACGACCATATCCGCAATGACAATATCGACCGAACCGTTGCTTACCGTTTCAACCCGCGCGAACTTGATCTGCTTGCCCGTTCCCGCCGTCAGGGGCGCAACAACGCCCGATGCCAGTGCCTTGCGACGCCATCCATAAAGCTGCGACGGATCCAGGCCTTCAGACCGGGCAACCGCCGAGACATTGGCCCCAGGCTGCAGCGTCGCGGCGACGATCCGCGCTTTTTCGTCATCCGACCAGTCACGCGGCTTGCGGCGACGCCGGACGGGTTCTGCCGTCAAAACCTCAAAGGTTCGAGGCTGATTCACACTATCACTCATAGGACTCTCCGCATGACTCACGCAGAAAATCGCCGATCAGCAGTCCGAAAGATACGTGGGGTGGCCTACGCGCTTACGTTTAAAACCTCGCGCAGATCGGTCTTGCGTGGCCGGCCCAGACGTCGTGGCGCGGGCATGAACGGCGCAATAAATTCCCATTCGCGATCGGTAACATCGCTTGCATATCGGCTCGTCCGACGGACATATTCCTGTCGGGTGGTTTCAGTCCAGGCCATTGTGCATTCCATCGAATCTTCGCAAATCCGAAGGAATCACAACTGGCTGAAATCACTCAAATCTTTTTGGGGCAGCCTCTTAACCGCAGCCCCTCGCGCCGCGGGAATTGCCATACGGTGTCGTGGGATACCTTCGGCGATAAACGCCCGGTACGACTCAGGAACACGCTTGCGGTGACCGCCCATCTTCCCAGGCGCGACAGATCCCCTGGGACGGTAACGTTAAGTCACTTCATCGCTGAAGACACCGCAATACCGAACCGCGCCACCACCGACCGGCAGATTTCGCCGGCTTCAGTTGCATCAACAACACGATTATGAAGATCATTTGAAATGAAGTCGAGTCATAGGATGCTGGCTTCCACTCTAGCCAGCATCTTGAATCACAGATAGCTAAAAATCGAAATTCCTACCGATTCAGCTGAAAATGGAAGCGGTCTAGATTTCGAAAATCTCCCGCGGAAGTGCGGAGAAGGTCTCGGCACCGCTTTCGGTAACACGAAATGTTTCGCTGATCACGTAGCCGAAGTCTTCGTCAATCCAATTCCCTAGCATCAGGTGGAACGTCATGTTCGGCTGAAGCACCGTATGGTCATCCTCCCTCAGGCTGGCCGTAGGTTCGGTCCAGTCAATCCCGATCGCATAGCCGCATCGCGATTCTTTCTCTAGTCCATGCTTCTTTAGCGTGGTGTTGAAAGCGACGGCGACATCGCCACAGGTGGCGCCCGGTTTGACGGCAGAAAGTGCGGCCTCCATGCCAGCAACCTCGGCGTCGTGGACCCGGCGAAGGCGATCTGACGGCTTACCGATCGAGTAGGTCCGCATCAGGGCCGAGACATAACCGTGACGTACACCGCCCATCTCAAGGTTAATTTGCGATCCCTGGCGGAAAACATCTTCGGTCCAGATAATGTGCGCAGTGCCCGAACGCGGCGAGGCACAAATGAAAACTCGCCTCAAATCTGTGCCGACTTTGCCATTGACGCCGCGAACCAGCGTCGCGATGATTTCTGCAGCAGCATCCGCCTCTCTTACGCCCGGACGCATTACTTCTTTCCCTGTCAGCATTCCTGCGTCCGTAATCGCGGCGGCTTCTAGCATCATCTCGATTTCAAGATCTGACTTGACCAGTCGGATCCAGGGCACTTCGTTGCTGAAGTCTGCTAATTTTGTCCCCGGAGCCCCGGCCTGGAACCTGTCGATCAACTTCGCCGAGAGTAAGTTGTTTTCAAGCGCTAATCTCCCACCACCGAGGCCGTCGTCTCGCAGGAAATTAATTAGAGCGTCGAAGCCGTCCTTGTCAGGGTCAGCGATCAGAGCTTCGGGGTAACCAATTACCCGGTCCCTTTCCATAAACGTTTGATGCACCGCCGCCGGCGCATCCATACGACGCGTCAAGAAAGTTGGCTCTTCATCTTTCAAGGAGATGACGAGGCCTTGTGGAATGTACGCCGACTTGGCTGTGTAACCACATAGATAAGTGATGTCTGCAGGGGAGGTGATCAGTAACGAAGTGACCTCGCGTTGTTCCATTTTAGCCTTAACAAGGGCCAGCCTTCGCAGATACTCGGCCCGTGGAAACGCTTGCGGTCCTTTTGGCATTGTCATGAGGTAACTTCCTTTCTTATTGCAGTTGAACGCACAAGCTCTCACTGCGTCATTGTGAACTGATTTCGGAAACCCAGCCCGACCTTTTTCTGCGCAACTCAGGCTATGGATGCCATTGTCATCCGGCAAAGATCGGTGATGTCGTAAACGGGCAGGTTCGCGGTTCGCCGGATCGCGGACGCGACCGTCGGAAATCCCGCGCATTCGAACAGAATAACTGCTATCTCGGGATGCGCGCCCCGGAGCCGTGCGATGCAGTCGGCAACATCTGACTCGATCGCTTTGATGTCCATTGGTGGCGCTGGACGCTTTAGCTCGTCATGCCAATACTTACCGCCTTCAATGCCTCCAATCACGACCCGCGCCCGCTCGGCTGGGTCAGCAACCCCAAGCAAGTCTTCGCTCAGATGCTTCGAGTCATAGGTCAAGACAGCGATTTTGCCCGGCGACGGCACTTGCCGTAGCAGTGCTGGCAACAGGATCAGGCTTGACATAACAACAGGCACTTTGACAGCGGCCGCCACCGCCGATTGATGTCGGATTGAGAAGCCGCAAGTTGAGCTTATCGCGACAGCACCTCGTTCGACCAAGCGGTTGGCGGCCGCTATATAGGCTGGCTCGAGTGCCGGATCACCAGAAACGACATTTTCAACCCAAGCTCCCGCTACGATCTCCTGGATCGCTGGGAATTCAAACGAAGACGGATTGAGTATCGAGCCGGGCGCGGGCGTCGGCGGCTTGCCCCCCGGCGGTACCCCTCGTTCGAGGGTTAGAATTCCGAGAGACCGTGTCGTTCGTGAAGTCATGAAGTACTTTCCCCTAAAGTTGTCTCGTGTACGCATTTCGGCAGGCCTCTCGCGCAGATACCACTTTCAGCCATCTCCGCGGCACGAGAGATGTCGCGCGCCGCGGTGCTGATCATGGCTTTGATACCTCCAGGCTTTGTCAGGTCTCGTGTTCGGACAAAGGACGGCACCCGGTCGAAGGTGAAGCGCAAACCCAGCTCAGCCGTGGCCGACAGGTCGCAAGCGCTCAACCATATTCGACTCGTGACGATAGCGCCTTCCCAAGATCCGCTCGATCGCTGCTCCCCGCCTTCTGTGATCACAAACTTGTTCTTATGAGATACAATATTCCTCGTTTCGAAGCATGTCAACGGCAATGCCTGCCCGAACAATTGACTAGCCGATCTCGAAACAGGTCACAGCATTCACGCTATGGAGATGCGCCGCCGGCGGCGTGGACTGGCTTTCTCGCTGTCCTGTGCGCTTCCCATCTTTGGCGCCGATGCGCCTTTTGCCGCCGAGAAGCCTGTAAATTGGCGGCAGGGAGCTCCGGTTCACATATAACCGCTACCGCCGCCACCACTTATAGCCCTGTCGCCAGGTGACCAGGTTTGCCCTCAAGCGTGCTGCGTGTGCGTTGTCCCAGCGGAGAAAAGATATATATTTTCATTGAAGTTGTAATATCGTTATTATAGCTTTGGCATACCACTGGAGACGGAGCTGATGACGAAAAAGATGACTTTCCCGCAAAAAGGCCTGGAAGAAGCGGCAATTTGGCAGGCGATGGAGTGCGCGAGGCAGGGCGACGTGGACTGGAGAGCGGGACGTTTGCCGGGCTTTTACGTTCATTTCGCCAATGATGATGTTGATCGCATCGGTAAAATCGCTCTGGAAAAATTCCACGCGACAAACGCGTTGGGACTCAGCGCATTTCCATCGATCAAGAAATTCGAGTCGGAAGTTGCCGAATGGGCCCTCTCCCTTTTTCACGGGGTTGGCGGTGTGGCGAGCATCACGTCGGGGGGAACCGAAAGTATTTTCATCGCTATGAAGACTGCGCGGGAGTGGGCCAAGGTTACTCGCCCCGAGGTCACCAAGCCGAAAATGCTCATTTCCCACAGTGCGCACCCGGCCTTCGACAAGGCAGCAAAGTACCTGGGCCTGGAAGTCGTGAGAATTATGCCGCGTGACGACTTCAAAACGGACATCGCCGCGCTGAAGGCAGCTCTAGATGAACAAACGATCATAATGGCAGGATCGGCGCCGCAGTTTACCATGGGAGTTTTCGATCAGATTGAGGAACTTGCTGCCCTCGCATCGGAGCGAAATATCTGGTTTCACACTGACGCTTGTGTCGGCGGCTTTTTGTCTCCATTCGCCGAGCAGAATGGACACCAGATCCCGCTTTGGGACTTTCGAGTAAAGGGCGTAAAGTCGATTTCTGCAGATTTGCACAAATATGGCTTTGCTCCAAAGGGGGCTTCGATTGTCGCCTTTTCAGATGCCGAGTATCAGCAGTACCAGGTGTTTGACTTCAACAACTGGTCGCGTGGAAGGTACGTGACATCCACATTCGCCGGCACCCGTTCTGGCGCCAACATTGCTGCTTCCTGGGCCGTGATGCGGTTCTTGGGTAATGAAGGCTATTGCAAAATCGCAGAACAAATCTGGACGATACGTGAAACGCTTATGCGCGAGATCCCGACAATCGAGGACTTGTTTGTTTACGGTGATCCCGAACTTACGGTGATGAGTTACGGTTCAAAGTCGCTGGACGCGGCCGATATTGCGGCAGGTCTCGCTGCCAAGGGCTGGCATACTGTTGCACCGTCTCTCAATCCACCCGCGATCAATTTGGGTATTCTCAGTCTCGCTTTTGGGGAAGTGGTGGAGGCCTATTTAACGGACCTTCGGGACGTTATTGCTCAGCTCAACGCGGGCGAAAAATCCTTTGATCGTTCCCTCATTGGAACCTACGGGACCAAATGAGGATTGAACGTTGAGTAACCTGGACCCGCGGCAGCTACTCCCCGAGTGAATTACAACGCTAGCCGCGTGTCTGATTCAACAATGCCGCAGCCGTGATGATACTGGAGATGTAGGTCAGCGCCTGGTCGATATCCAGCCGTATCTCTTCGGCAACGGCTGCGGCATCTCTTTTCTCGACCCCGCTCGCGATCCTTTCCCGCCAGTCGCCGCGCCCGGCTGATATCGAGGCAATATAGTGGGGGTACAGCAAATTCAGATATGGTCCCGTCTTCAGCCAAAGGGAATTGATGATCCGGATAAGGTCGGGCATGCTGCACGCAGCATAGAGCTCAAACTGAAATTTATAGACCAGCGCAATGTCGGTACGCCGATCGCCAGCAGCGCGAGCCGTTTTCAGTTTTTCCGACGTCTTGCGTAACGCGTCTGCAATCTCTGGCGTGCCCTTAAGTGCAGCGCGCTCTGCGGCAAAGCACTCAATGTGCAGACGGATATCCTTAAGTTCGGCGATTTGCTCGGGCATCAAAAGGGGGACAACCGCGGACCTGTTCACTTCACCCTGTAGGACCCCCTCGGATATCAAGCGATAGAGGGCCTCACGAACAGGTGTCGGGCTCATAGACAGGTTCTTGGCAAGGTCTCTAATAGTGATTTTCTCGCCCGGAGAGAAATGGCCACCGCGGATCAGCGCTCCTAATCGGTCATAAACCTGGTCTCTCAAAACGGCGGTTGTCGGCGTGATCAAATTCCCACCTCTGGCTTCCTTATTTTGATCAATCATTTAAATCGACGACGCATCTGTAACAAGACGCTGCAGACTCAAAATCATCCTATTCACCTTAGCTAGCCACTGGCACCGTCTTTGGAGGGCGCCAACGGGCTTAGAGCAGATTTGCCTATTTTCTCGTTGACCATGTCGAGGTGCGCGCACTCGGAGTAAAAAGGCCTTCAGAGGCAGTCCTGGATCGTGTACGTGAGGCAGTGATGAATAGAAGTTCTCCCCTTGAGCTCTTTTGCTTCTCGAAGGTCCATCGATAGGCAGGATTTGCATCGTTCCGACGTCCCCACTGCGATGCCCCGTATTTTCGTTGACCGGGCGAAGTAATACGGTGCCGGTCAACGACTATATTCAAAAAAAGCGGCCTCTCTTCCTTCCCGGTTTGCCTCGCGTTGTGTGTTAGTTCCTCGTCAGCGCGTTGAGTATCCGCGCCCAGGATCGCTGACCCTTATGAAAGGATGTCAGATTATACTTCTCGTTGGGCGAATGGATGCGATCGTTAGGGAGCGCGAAGCCCACCAAGAGTGAGTCCAGCCCCAGATATGCCTGAAACTCGCCGACAACAGGTATCGAACCACCCACTACCCTCATGATCGGCGCTTTTGTCCATTCGTCGGCCAGTGCTGACTTGGCGGCAGCCAAATATGGGGCGTCGTATGGAAGCTGATGCGCCGGCGAGCAGTCGTGCGATTGAAATTCCACCCTACAGTCTGCCGGGAGGCGCTCCTCGACAAATTTGCGGAACGAGGCCCTAACGTTGGCTGGGTCCTGCTTGTGTACGAGACGAAACGAAACCTTGGCAGACGCTTCAGCCGGAATGACTGTCTTGAAACCCTTACCCGTGTAGCCACCGGAAAACCCGTTGAATTCGGCCGTGGGGCGCGCCCAAACCAGCTCGAGTATCGAGCGCCCCTTTTCACCCGATGGAACCGACAGGCCGATTGGTCCGAGGAAACTTTCGGCCGTCTCCCCGAGGGCCTCCCACGAGGCCAAGACTTGGCTCGGGGTCTCCTCGACGCCGTCATAGAAGCCGTGAATTGTCACGCGGCCATCGTTGTCGTGGATCTCCCCAAGGATCTTCGCAAGCACTCGGATAGGGTTCGCCGCCGCGCCGCCGTAGATGCCTGAGTGAAGGTCGCGGCTGGCGGCATGGATCGTCATCTCTTCTTCCACCAGTCCACGCATGCCAACGCAGATGGCAGGAGTCATCGCGTCGCGTTGGCTCGTGTCGCAGACTAGCGCGAAGTCGGCTTTCAATTCGTCCGCATTGGCCGCAAGAAACGCGCGCATCGAGGGAGAGCCAGACTCCTCCTCACCCTCAAAAAGGATTGTAACCTTACAGGGCAATACCCCACCCACCGCCTTGTAAGCACGACACGCTTCCACGAACGTCATTAGTTGACCTTTGTCATCCGAAGCGCCACGTCCGGCAATGACCTGGTAGCCATCCTCGCTCTCGCGCACGGCGGGGTCAAACGGGTCGCGGGTCCACAACTCGAGGGGATCAACCGGCTGAACATCATAATGTCCGTAGAAGAGGACATGCGGAGCACCGGGGGGTCCGTCATGGTGAGCGACGACCATTGGGTGACCTGGAGTATCGCGTATGCTGGCTTCGAAGCCGATCGAGGCTAGATCATCCACAAGCCACTCCGCAGCCCTTTGGCAATCCGCTTTGTAGGCCGGATCAGTGGAGATCGACTTTATGCGCAAAAGGCTGAAAAGGCGCGACACCGCAGCTTCGCATTCGGTATCGATGTGGTGCAAGACGGCAGGTAGCGCATTCATTAAGGTCTCCTACGTGTTTACTGTTAGCTCAGAAAGCTGGTGGGTTCCGAGCGCTCCGCCTGCAGAGTCCATCCTTGTGGCCCGCGGGCATCTGTTTTGGACTGGGGTCCCGGCGGTCATTTTTACGAGATGCAACGCTGTCTCGCGCAACTGAGTTTTCGGTCATTCTCCCAACACGATCGCATCGAGGCCGCACTTGCGGACCCGCTCGACGAAATGCACGTCTGCGCCATTTGGCATCACAAACTTACGAGAAGCCTATACCATTCTACTTCAATTTCAATACCGCACAGCGCGAGACGGGAAGTTTGGCGTCGTCTGCAAATTTAACCTGCACGATAAGACTGGGGCGGCATCGTCATGCCCATGATACTAGCGGCGAATAGAAGCCTCTCGGCTTTTCCAACGGCCGCATAGAGAGGCCGGCTGCGTGTCTATGACAGGTATAGACCATCAACGCCGCGCCACCGATTGCCATCGCCGGCTAGGCGACGCGAAGCCGGATGAACCGTCCTTAGAGGGCCTTTTTGGCTCTTTCTGGTCTGTTTGGAGCAATTTAAGTAGGCGCCTCGCCATCGGGCCCGACTGACTGCCTCGCTGCACACCCGCTGCCAGCGAGCCACGCCGAGGTCTGTCTTGACCACACCTTCTTGGCCAGCCGAATGCGGAAGCCGCCTGTGCCGAACCGATGTCGTCGTGGCGGCCGCGCCTGACGTGAAGATGGAAGGAAAGATCCCTTCGTGAATCGAGGCAAGCCCAAACATGACTTGCTCTGCGTGATATCGCATCCTTCGTGTTGGCCCTCGCGCCGCCGTTGACAGGTCTCAAACCATGCAATAGTATATCTCAGATCGCCACCTTTGAGATCACAGAAAGGCGGAAGCCTTTGGTGAAACAGAATGATCGAAAACGCGTCGCAGCGAGAGTGAATATCGGCGGGCGCTTTCGACCTTCGGACGACGGGATGCTCCGTTGACTGCAAGGCGATCGCTTCAGACTGCGGCTTAGAGCCTCACGTCTGGTTTGAACTGGGTAGATGAACACGGTCGCATCACCGGCCGAGGGGAACACAAAAGGAACATCACATGAGCAAATCTTTAATTTCAGCTGCAGCTGCGGCGTTGATTGCGGTTGTGTCGACAGCTTTGCCAGCGAACGCTGGCGCCGTTCTCGATCAAGTCCAGGCGGCAAAGACGCTCACAGTAGCGACTTCTAGCGGTTGGCCTAACAGTTCGTTCCTGAATGACAAACAGGAACTCGATGGTTTTGAGATCGAGGTTGCCAAGGGAGTGGCGAAACACCTTGGGGTCTCCGTCAAGTTCGTAACGCCGGGCTGGGACGTCATAGTTGCAGGCAAATGGGCAGGCCGTTGGGATATGGCGATGGGCCAGATGGTTCCGACCAAGGCACGCGCGGAAAAGTTCGATTTTCCTGCCATTTACTTTTACACGAGGAACGTTGCTGTCATTCACAAAGACAGTAAAGCAACCAAACTTTCCGACCTGGATGGAAAGGTGATCGGCCTCGTAACAGGTGATGATGCGGCAATCGCATATGCCCGTCATAACCTGACGTTGGATTGGGCGGACGAAAAGCCGCTAGAATACAAGTTTACACCGGGCGAAATGAGAAACTACGAGAATACCGGGTTGCAGGCAGATGACCTCCGACTAGGTGATGGCGTTCGTCTCGATGCAATCATCACCGATGAAGTGAGTGCGCAAGGTGTGATCAAGGCCGGTTACCCCCTGAGAGTGCTCGGCGATGCATTGTTCCCGACCCCAGGAGCCATCGCAATTTTGAAAGGGGACAAGGAGTTCTCTGATAAGATAGCTGCCGCCATCAAAAGCATGAAGGATGATGGCACACTCTCTAAGCTTTCGATTAAGTGGTACGGTATCGATAGCACCGCTGAATAGGTTGTAAACCTTTGTTTGAACAACCTTATCGAAGGACGCCATAATGCTTTATCAGGATACAATTGACTCCGAGGTCTTGGTTCACAAGCCGTGGTTTGTGGCCTCTACCTTCGCTGTCGTGCTCGCTCTGTTTCTGATGTATAACCTGACTGGCACAACTATGGGCGAGCTTATGCGCCCCGTCATCGGCGATCCGTCGCAAAGCGGCCTCTACGGCCGCTTTGCGATCGCTTTTGTTATTGCGGTTGCGTTCAGTCTTAATCTCGTGCTCATCGGGTTCGCGCCGATAAAAGCCCAAATCATCTTGGTTTGGCTTGAGTTGCTCCTGCTCATTCTAGCATTCTTCAAGTCGTTTGAGCTCAGTCTGCCTTTCATCCGGGAGAACCTTCCCTTTCTGATAACGCAGGGTGTGTTTACGACGTTGTATGTGTCGGCAATTTCGCTGCTTTTTGCGTCGCTCATCGCAATCATCGCCGCTGTTGCGAAGCTTTCGAGTAACGGCTTCGCTTACGGGATCGCAAGTTTCTACACGTCGTTCTTCCGCGGTCTCCCCCTGCTGATGCAGATTTACCTCATCTACCTCGGTTTGCCTCAGTTCGGTATCGTTCTGAACGCGGTGCCTTCAGGAATATTGGCCCTTTCAGTCTGTATCGGCGCCTATATGACGGAAATCTTCCGCTCTGGAATTCAGAGCATCGACCGCGGGCAATGGGAAGCATCCAGGTCCATGGGCTTCGGCTTCGGTCTGACAATGCGAAGGATTATACTTCCGCAGGCGCTTCCCGTTATCGTTCCACCGATGGGGAACACCTTCATCTCGATGCTGAAAGATAGCTCGCTCGTGTCCGTCCTTGGCGTATGGGAACTGACGTTCCTGGCTCGCACGATTGGCCAGCCCACCTTTCACAATATGGAGATGCTTGTAGCGGCTTCGTTGATTTACTGGGTTTTATCCTGTTGTCTCGAACTGATTCAATCAAGGATTGAACGCTATTACCACAGGAGCAAGATGCGATGATCACCAAAGCAGTTCAAATGGACCTAGAAGGTAGCAAAACTTGTGCCACCGCCCAAGATGTAGCGCATAAGTTAAATTCGGATCAATTTTGTGAGGATGTCATTACAGCCAAAAACGTTTCTAAGTGGTATGGCAGCTTCAGAGTATTGACGAACGTCAACCTCAGTGTCCGTAAGGGTGAACGCGTTGTTATCTGCGGGCCCTCCGGATCGGGAAAGTCAACGCTGATCCGCTGTTTCAATCGGCTCGAGGCACATCAAGAGGGTGAGATCACCGTCAATGGCGTCAGATTGCACAACAAGATGCGCAACGTGACTGAGGTTCGCAAAAGCGTTGGCATGGTATTCCAGAACTTCAATCTCTTTCCACACATGACCGTGCTGATGAACTGCATGGCGGGTCCGATGTGGATTAAGGGTGTTCCGGAAGCCGAGGCCAGAAAGACTGCGATGAAATTCCTGGAGCGTGTGCGCATTCCCGAACAGGCGAACAAATACCCTGTTCAGCTGTCCGGGGGACAGCAGCAGCGCGTTGCCATCGCCCGTTCCCTTTGCATGGAACCAGCCGTGATGCTGTTCGACGAGCCAACTTCGGCGCTTGATCCGGAGATGGTGTCAGAAGTTCTCGAAACGATGACAAGCCTCGCCCAGGATGGCATGACGATGGTGTGCGTAACGCATGAGATGGGTTTCGCACGATCTGTTGCCGACCGCGTCATCTTCATGGACGCAGGTCAGATCGTCGAGGAGGGTGCTCCAAATGACTTCTTCGCGAATCCGCAGCACCCAAGAACAAAACTGTTTCTCAGTCAGGTCTTAAAGCATTGAAGCTAAGGAGGGATAGTCGGATTGCTGCCGTGCGCGCCGCCAATCAGAATCCATGAACGAAGGTTTATTGTCATGTCGGGAAGTAGTACCGCGGTGGAGCGGGCTATAGTGAAGAACTGGATCCTTCCAACAGAGTGCCGTCATTGTACCAGGTGTAATCATGCGCGGCCATACCCGTTTTAGAACGGAAGAGCTATAGCAGAATGCTACGGCGACGAGACGGCGGCGAGGCGGCGAGGCAAGCGTCAATGATCATCAGTCTAGAATCCGACCGAGCCGGGTTACCCGGTATTCGGTTCTCGCGCGCCGCTATCATAGAAGCGGACATCAGTGCGTAACCAAGTCGATTGCTTTTAGTTTCCATTACGCTCGTGCGGAACTCTTGCTTGAAGACCGAGCAAGGCCATCCTTCCGGGGCAATACCCACGAGGCATTAAAGTAATATTTTAATAGTTGGGTACCTCGTCAATATATCGTAAGCGCCCAACGAGCGGATTTTGCTGATCGGGCAAATCGGGCGATGTTCTGGCATTAATACCAGATCGAAGAGGTTGCATGGCTCGCATGGAGATCATGTCCGGCACTGAGCGTAGGCGGCGCTGGTCGGATGAGGCGAAACTGAGGATATTGACAGAAGCGGATCAACCTGGTGTTCGCATTGGTGATGTGGCTCGCCGGCATGACATTCATCCTGGCCAGATCCGTTTGTGGCGGCAGTCCTTCAGCTATGTCGGTCGACCAGCGATGTTCCTTCCGGTGGAAATCACCGAGGAGGTGAGCGCTACCCAGGCACCTGACACGCCACCGACGCCAGCGGTCATCGAGATCTCGCTACGAAACGGTCGGTGCTTGAGGGTTCCGGCTGACGTGGAGCTAAGGATGCTCGGGTCGTTGATCGCTTGCGTGGAGGCGGCATGATCGGGCCTTCCGGGAATTTCCGGGTCTATCTTGCCTGCGGAGTGACCGACATGCGGCGTGGAATTGATGGACTGTCGGCGTTCCACATATTCCTCGCCATTGTCAGGCGTGATGAGGTTGATGACGTATTCAAGACCTTCGATCTTGCTGCTGTCGGCGAATTCCGAGGAAATTGAGCCAGAGTTCGGTGGTCATCCCCCGGATCGTGTCGACCCCACTGCTCTTGGGCGCAGTACCTTTCGGCATGCCGTGGCGAAGTTCGTAGGCGGCGGCGAGGAAGCTGTTGCGCACGCTCGGGCTCTCTTTTTGGTAGCCGATCTGCTCAAAGATATCCGCCACAAGATCTTTCGCTGTCTGGTTGCCGGGCTCGGCATAGACGAGCTTGTTCATGATCTCCATTGCCTCACGATATTTGCCGGCGCCGTAGAGCTGTGTACCCTTGGCCATAATTTTTTCCGCGCCGCCCATCATCTCGACATACAGGGGTGCAGACTCGCGTGGCGATAGCGGGATCAAGGTCGCCGGATTGCCATCCCAGTAGCCGAGATAGCGATTCAGCACAGCGCGGCTATTATGCTCCTCAGACCCGTGATAGCTATGCGCTGCCCACTGTTTCTGAAGGCTGGCGGGCAGCTTGTAGACATTTTGGATCTCGTTGATCGTGACGCCCTGGTTGGCAAGGTGCAGTACATTGTTGTTGAGATGCGCATAGGTGTCGCGTTGTGCCCGCATGACCTCCTGAATGCGTTCGTTCCCCCAGCGCGGCCACCTATGGGCGGCAAACATGAACTCTGCCTCTGTCCCGTAACGGTATAGAGCGGTGCTGACATGCTTCGACCAGGCCAGCGCATCGCGCACGAGGGCCCCGCGCAACGTGTAGATATTGTGGATGGTCCCGGTAATGTTCTCTGCCGCCCAGAAAGCCTTGAACTGCGGAAACCATGTATTCATCTCCGCCGGCGCTTCCGTGCCTGGCGTGTTCTGGAATTCCATCGTGACGCCATCGATCGTCAACTCTCGAAATCTTTCTCGAAGTAGCGCGTCGGCTGGATCAGGCCCAGGTTACCGGCGGCAGTATTCTTGCCGATAGACTGGTCCACGTGACCGAACAGGCTGCGCGGCAGCAAGACCGGCCCGAAAGAGCCGAAATCGACGGTGCTCTCCGTCGAGGAGGAGGCTGTTATCGTTGCCTTTCGCCGGTATACGCTGCTGCCGCTCGATGACTGCCTCTATGCACTGCAGCCGACAATCCCGCATCTTACGCGGTCTTCGCTGCATCGTTGCCTGCAGCGTCACGGCATCGGCCGCTTGCCAGATGTCGACGGCGACAGGCCGGCGAAGAAGAAGTTCAAGAGCTACCCGATCGGCTACTTCCACATCGACATTGCCGAGGTGCGCACCGAACAGGGTAAGTTACATATATTCGTTGCCATCGATCGCACCTCAAAGTTTGCCTTCATCGAACTGCACGAGAAGGCGACCACCGCCGTCTCGCGCGAGTTCCTCCTGCGCTTGATTGCAGCCGTCCCCTACAACATCCACACCGTGCTCACCGACAACGGGATCCAGTTCACCACGCCCGGTGCTGGAGGCTCCGCTGTGCCGCTGATCAAAGAAGCAATCGCCAATGGAGAACCTTTCTCCCATGCCTTCGAATATACCTGCGCCACTAACGATATCGAGCACCGCACCACCAAGGTAAAGCATCCATGGACCAACGGTCAGGTTGAGAGAATGAACCGAACCATCAACATTCAAAAATCATTCAACAAAGTTTACAAATTCTTTGCAATTATAGATCGCGGACAATGGTACCTTCACCTCGAATCTGGGCCAGGCACGAACAAAGGCTGATGCCTGCTGATCCTCAGACCGCCCAAAGAGTGCAACGGAGGTCATCGCCAATGGCAAGAAGGACGCTCATCCTGCTTGAAGGCCACAGAAGTATTGGTCCAATGTACTTAAAAGAAGCCCGAGGACTTGGCCTCAATCCAATTACTCTGTCGGCTGATCCAACCGAGTACGATTATCTTGCAGCGGAAGGAGTCGACGTAATCCAAGTGGATACAGAAAATCTCGGTGCACTAATCGGCGAATGTTCCCAGCTGCGCGCGAAGCATGACATAGCTGGCATCACCGGCTTTACGACCCTCGACGAGTCGCTCTATGCGACAGTCGGCAAACTCTGCAGGCATTTCGATCTCCCGGGACCCAACCCTGCATCGATTGAACGATGCTGCGACAAATTCGCTCAACGTCAGCTTCTCGCGCAAACCGGTGTGCCGATGCCTGATTATCGCTTGGCAGCGAGCGCGACGGACGTAGAAAAATATGCTGCGGAGATCGGCCTGCCGGTGGTTGTTAAGCCAGCCGCGGGTACGGGCAGCAGCGGTGTCCGATTGTGTCGCAGTGTCAATGAATTAGCGGAACACACAACTTATCTATTGAGCAGAAAGCACACATGGAAGTCGTTGCCAAGGATACTAGTTGAAGAATTTGCACAAGGTCCTTTCTATGGCGCTGATATAATGGGAAATGAGGTCATTGGGATTGGCACCGCTGATTTTGCCTCCCCGCCCCATTTTATCTTTCGTGAGTGCACCTATCCGGCACCGCTAACTGACGACGCGCATAAGCGTATTGCCGATGTTTCGCTAGCCTGTCTGCAAGCTCTCGGCCTTGATTGGGGCCCAACGAGCATTGAGTTCCGGTGGACGAAGCGTGGTCCAGTTGTCATTGAAGTCAATCCACGTCTTTCGGGTGGGACCAACCCTCAAAGGGTTCAACTGGCTTATGGTGTCGATCTCGTTGCCGAGCACATCAAGGTTGTCATCGGCGAGGAATGGAATTTGCGCAGAAGCCGTTCAGACGTTGCGGCCACACGGTACCTTATTCCTGACCGCGACGGCACCCTTGATTGGATCGATGGCGGCAGTCGGGCGGCGGCCGTACCAGGTGTCGCTGAGGTCAAATTTTATGTTGAACCTAAGAAGACGATCGCCAGGAACGGCGATTACCTTGACGCTATTGGACATGTTATTGCAGCCTCACCCAGCCTTGCCCGGACCGAGGCAACACTTGAGCGCGCGGTCGACTTAATCAGTTGGTCGATCGCACCATCTCCGACCGAACAGGAAAAACCACAGCCCCCCCACCTCTCCGCACCACCACAAGTGCCCCCAGCTAAAAGGTGATCATCGCCCAACATCGGTCGAATCGCTAGAGCAAGTCCTGCGATCGATGAATCGATTGTGATGTGACGGCGTCCATCGAAGCTGATTCAAACATCCACAGGAGAAGAGGTGGATGATGGGACAAGCACTGAGCGATGATCTTCGAATACGGGTTTTGAAAGCGTCTGCGGCGGGAATGTCGGCTCGACAGGCCGCAGCTCGGTTCGGAGTTGGGATTTCGACGGCGATCCGCTGGATTGCGCAAACGGTTCAGGGGGCACACGTTGGCGGCCTGGGAATGGTTACGCTCGCTTCGGCGACGCAACCCCAAACTGTTCGCCCACTGGACCATAGGACGAGCGGCTGGATGATTGGGAGCCGGATGAATCGAGAGGTTCACGTCCGGTTCTGGGAGAGCGTGGGGCTGCAATGCCCCGCGCCACTCACCTACCTCCATGCTTACAAGACCGTGTCCGAGGCCCGCGTCGGCATTCGCCGATATTTGACCTTTTACAATAGCCGACGCCCACATTCATCCCTTGACCGGCAGACGCCGGATCAGGCCTACTTCAACGCGCTGGCACCAATGATGATGGCAGCATAATCGAGGCGGAAATCCACTTAGCAAAACGCCGCAAACTGTTCAGACAAACCGAGCCAGCTCTATGTGAGACGGGTCAACTCTTCAGCTATGTCGATCTGGAGGATCGTGTTCGTCGTGACCATCCGCTGCGGGCAATCCGGCAGATCGTCAACGACGCGCTCGTTTCGCTGGAGCGGGAGTTTGCAGCGCTCTATTCGCCGATCGGGCGGCCATCGATCGCGCCTGAAAAGCTTCTGCGCGCCATGCTTTTGCAGGCCTTCTATTCGATCCGTTCTGAGCGGCTTTTGATGGAGCGGCTGGAATACGACCTTCTGTTCCGCTGGTTCGTCGACATTGGCATTGACGTTCCAGCTTGGGACCCTTCGGTGTTTTCGAAGAACCGCGACCGGTTGCTGGAAGGTGACATCGCCGCGAAGCTCCTGGGTGCGATCCTTTCGCAGCCCAAGGTAAAGCGGCTGCTGTCAACGGACCACTTCTCTGTCGATGGCACGCTGATCGAAGCCTGTGCGTCGATGAAGAGCTTCAAGCCGAAGGACGGCCCAAGGGGCGATCATGGCGAACCACCATCGGATGGCGGTGGTCGGAATGCAGAAGCAGACTTCCATGGCGAAAGGCGCTCCAACGAGACGCATGCTTCAACGACCGACCCAGATGCAAGACTTTATAAGAAAGGAAAGGGCAAGGAGGCCAAGCTGTGCTTCATGGGGAATGGGCTGATGGAAAACCGCCATGGCCTGCTGGTCGATGCCTGCCTGACTGAGGCCAGCGGATATGCCGAACGGGTCGCGGCGCTTACCATGATCGAGCCCTTCACTGAGCGGACACAAGCGATCACGCTGGGTGCCGACAAGGCCTATGACACCAAGGACTTCGTCAAAGATTTGCGGTCGATGAAGGTGACGCCGCATGTGGCGCAGAACATCAATGGTCGCCGCTCGGCCATTGATGGGCGCACGACGCGCCATTCGGGCTATGGGGTCAGTCTGCGCATCCGCAAGCGCATCGAGGAGGCGTTCGGCTGGATCAAGACCGTCGCGGGGCAGGACAAGACGAAGTTCCGTGGCCGCGACCGCGTCGGATGGGCCTTCACCTTCACGGCCGCCGCCTACAATCTGGTGCGGTTGCCGAAACTGATGGCGGTGTCGTCATGAGCGCGGCCGCGAACTGCCACCTGATTGGCCGCTGGCGCATCGTCGCGGCCGATCTATGGGATCGGGATTATCTCGACCTGGTTGAGCCCGCCACAATCACCATCGGGGCCAATGGCCATGGCGAAATCGGCTTCGGTGCGATGCAAGCGAGCCTCGATCTCGGCTACAGCCCGTCCATGGTCTTCTTCCGATGGGCCGGATGCGACGAAATGGACGAAGTCTCCGGCGACGGTCATGCCGAGTTACTCGATGATGGCGTGATCGAGATCACTTTCGCATACGACAGCGGAGACGAGGCCATCCTAAAAGCCAAACGAGAGACTTCTTCAACAGCCTGCTAGAGTCTGTCAGCGCTAGGAATCGTGCGGAGATTCCCTTGGCTTTAATTTTGTGATCCAAGATCGTTGCTGGAGGCCGGCAATGATGGTGCGACCTCTTTCTCTGAATTTGCGAACGCGCATTGCTACAGCGTTGAATGATGGTAGGACGGTTCGCGCCGCAGCGGAGCGGTTCGGCATATCGGCTGCGACAGCGGTACGGATAGTGGACGTCGCGAAGGTGTCATAACCGACTGCCTCGGGTGATGTCGAAAAACTGACAACTGCTGTCGTTTGGTTCAAGATGCGACACGATCACGTTGGAACGAAATCCTGCTGTGCGAAACTTAGCCTTGAAAGATCTGCAGATATTCTGTTCTGGCGCTCCCTCGGCGGAGTTGGCACGGCTATTGATACTCCTTGACCAGCTACTAGGATTGGCTTGAGGCTGGGACTTGGTGCTACGGGACATGAGGTGCAGACCCGCTGTTATGCAGGCTCCCTCAGAACGGCCTAACGACGTTGCCGTTTATGAACTTTGAGCCGCGGTGTGATGGGATTGAACGTTGACCGCTTAAGATAAAACAAGCGCAGTTATCTTATGGTCATGTCGATGGAGAGTGACGTGAACAAGCAGAGATTCCGTAATCTTGCAAGTGTGATTGAGAGGTCGAGATCAGATTTCGACTACGCGTACTCCACAGGAATAATGACCCTGTATGCTCGGTCGCTTGAGCATCGACATGTGGAGATCGGGCCGGGACGATCGGTTATCGACTTCGCGAGAGGCAGCTATCTCGGGCTTGATAACCATCCACTGATCGTGGACGCTGCAATAGCAGCATTAGCGTCATATCGCTCAATACAATGGTCCGGTGCGCGCACGAGATTGAATTTTTCGCTAACTGGAGATCTCGAAAACAGCTTATCTGAACTTTTCGATGCTCGGATAGTCGTTTACTCGTTGGTTCTGACGGCGAACATGAGCGCGCTCCCGTTGCTCGCATGCGGGGCTTTCACCAGAGGACGTGAGCCGGTACTGGTCTTCGACCAATTTGCACATGCCACTTTGGCATACCATAAGGCCGTTTTGGCCGAAGATGCGCAGGTTTTGCAAATTAGACACAATGACGTTGAGGAACTGGAGGGTATTTGTCAGAAACACACTTGCGTCGCCTACATATGCGATGGTGTGTATTCAATGGGCGGAAATGCCCCGATCAGTGAGCTATTGCGTCTCCAAGAACGTTATGGGCTATTCATCTACATCGACGATGCGCATGGCATCTCAATCCGCGGAAGGCATGGCCAAGGATATGCCAAATCCCAAATCGCAGATCTCGGCGAAAACACAATTATCGCGGCTTCTTTAAGCAAGGGCTTTGGAGCGACCGGCGGTGTTCTCATGCTTGGGACGGACGAACAGGAGAAACTGCTTAGACGTTACGCCGTCCCGCACGCATTCTCAATGGGGCCAGACTTGGCCGCAATTGCGGGTGCCTTAGCATCAGCAGAGATTCATCGTTCTACTGAATTGGGTGAGCGCCAGGCCCGCCTGAGTAGGGTTATTCAAGCTTTTGACGAAAGAACCCCGACGCAATCATCAGGTGACGGAATGCCGATCCGGATGATTCCGATTGGTGAGTCTCGGGCAGCTGTGGATACGGCGGCCGAGCTATTGCGGCGCGGCTTTTATGTGGCCGCAGCATTCTATCCAACGGTACCCCGAGACAAGGCTGCTTTGCGCGTATGCCTGACGGCGGACCACAGTCAGGACGAGGTCGCCCAGCTCTGTGCGTCCATCCGAGACATAGCTAGTGCCCGTCAATAACACCCGTCTTTCGGGTATTCCCGTGGGTAAATTGCGCGTTCGAGCCGATCTGCAGTGCATGTCGTCACGGAGTGCGCGGACCACGGTCGCGGAGGGCCGATGAGATGAGGCGAGAACGACTGACATTTGCATGCCCGATTTGTGATCCCCATTTAGACCCATATACTGTTTGTTTCACGACTTCTGGAATGCCCCCGTTGCGAGGATCTGAAAGCTGGAGGATAATTTGAGCACCTCAAGATCCGCTGTCCTGAGAGACCATGTTTACGAGGAATTAGGTGCTTTGATAGGCGGCGGGCAGTTTCCTCCAGGCGAGAAAATCACCATCCGAAACCTAGCAAAAGACTTTGCAATGAGCGCAACTCCTGTCCGTGAGGTCCTCTATTGCTTGATATCCGAGGGTGTTTTACATGGTGAAGCGAACAGATCCGCCTTCATACCGCTTCTAACGCCCCAGCAAATTGCGGAACTCAAGGACATTCGTTTGCACATCGAGTGCTTCGCGGCAGAGCGCGCTGCGCTAAGGGGTACAACGGAGATTGCGGCAAGGTTGCGCGAAACATCGGCAAAACTGAAAACGGCTCGTGCCGCCGGTGACCGTCGTGCGGACCTTGCGCTGGTATATAAGTTTCAGCGCCAACTTTATGCCCCATGCGCGATGCCAAACCTTATTCCAATCATCAATTCACTTTGGCTAAAAACGGGGCCATACTTAAATTTGCTTTTTCCTCATTACATTTCTGGGATACAAACCAACCGCGGAGATTGGCGCGAAAGGATAGCTGCTGGCGTTGAGAACAGAGATGCTGCAGCAGTTGTGGACGAGGTCAAGCAGAGCGTTGATCAATCTTTGACCTATATCGCCAAAATAGTTGCCGCCGCGGCAATGCTAAAGACTTCGGACGGAAACTTACTACCGCGTCCGATCACTAAAGAAAGGAGACAAGTGAATTTAATCACCATCGAGTTCCCTTCGCGCCGATAAAAAAGAACCGCATCAAAGTCCGGTCCGATCATGCTGACTTGAAAGCATAGTGTCGGCGGCCAATCATTGCGTCGGCAATCCTGTCTCCCATACTATGTAATCAAACGTCGCCTTATCAGTCGCAGCAGAGTGCTCTTCGTGTCCAGAATTCAAATTCGCGACAGAACCACAAATTGAGCGGCAGGTCGAAGGCAAATCTGAGGGGTCTACGATGTCGAACGACGCTACTAATACGGGTTTCCTGCCGCCGCCAATGGTACTGATCGCCGCGGCAGACGACAGCTTTCGCACGTTCTTGGAATATACCGTAAAGAGCAGGGGCCTCTTTGTAGCCGGCGTGAGCGATAGCGAAGCACTTGCGAAGCGCCTCCAGACAACGGCGCCGGATCTGCTGCTTCTCGAATCACGTATACCCGGTGTGGAGACGCAGACACTCTGTGAACGCCTCCGCCTGGACCGCCGAACCCAGTCAATGTCGATTATCGCGCTTGCGGCCGAAGGTGACGAAGCAAGTCGAAAAGAGATGCTTGAGTCCGGTGCCGACCAGTTTCTGAGCAGACCATTGTCGCCCGAGATACTCATGACAAGTATTGGCGCGATCTGGCACGAGGCGAATTGGGATCCCGCCCCCAGCAAAAGAGAACTCTTGACCTTTCTCGATCTCGAACTGGATGTCAGCAGCTATCGCGTGCGGCGGAATGGACGTGCGATTCATCTTGCTCCGATGCAGTTTCGATTGTTGCGCCACCTCATGAAGAACCCGCATAAGGTATACTCCAGGGATGAACTGCGGGCCGCGGCTTGGCTGCGCGCTGTTCATGTTGGCCCCCGCACCATAGATGTCCACATTGGCCGCTTGCGAACGGCTCTCAATAGCATGGGCGAACAGGAACTCATACGCACAGTATGGTCCATCGGATACGCACTTTCCGACTAGGCATTTCAGGTGATTTGTCTACGGTAGCTTTGTCGACCTGCGCCCTCCCCCCGCGCCCTCGATTCCACTGATGTTGGGGCCGTTGCGCACCATCGAATCTGCTTTGAAGTGACTACTATTCAAATGCCGGGAAAGGATGAAAGTAAACTCAATGTTTGCTCATTTTCCTGCTTTTTACGCGTTGCCCACGCGCGGAGGGGACCGACTGCCTCAAGCGGCGGCCCCATCCGCTTCGGCACCCCTGAACGGCCTCATTGCGAATTTTTTGGCGCGTCATTCGTACCGATGAGGAGCGAACTATGAGCGGAGCGCTGCTTAGCCGTTCTCGACGCTACTGGTTCGTCGTCTGTTCCGGGATAAATTCTTTCATGGATCTCGCGCGCCCGGCAAATCGCCCGCGTATAGTCGTCTTCCAAATAGATGCGCAACGTTGAAGAATCTAGCTCAGTCACTGCAGTTCTTGAGCCAACGGAAACCGCGCGATTGCCGGCCAGCGCGACAATCCGAAGGGCAAAATCAACGTCGCTTAAGATGCATAATCCGGCCCCGCGGTTGTCCTCGGTACAGATTGCGCTGACGTCCTCCTGATCAAGAAGCACCCGGAGCTTGTTGCGTTCCGCAAGGTTACCGCACGATAACACCGCTGCGTCGCGAGCCAGTGTCACTGAGGGGGCATTATCATGCCCTGTGACAATTGTGCCACTAACTACTCCGTCGCTTGTAAGTGATTTGCAGGCAATGGTGACCGAGTAGTTTTCCGCATGCTCCACCGCCCTGTGGTGCAGTACTTTTGCGCCATATCTCGACATTCGTGCGATTGTCCCATAGCCAATCTTGGGTATCAGTCTCGCTCCCGGCACAAGATAGGGGTCTGCTGTATAGACGCCCGGAACGTCCGAGTATATTTCACAAGAGCGCTCTCCCAACATGGAGGCAATCACGACAGCTGTCAGATCAGAGCTATTTCTGCCGAGAAACGTTAACCTGCCAGACTGATTGATTGCCTGTCCGCCCGTGGCAATGACAATGTCATTCTCCTTTAGTGCTGCAATAATTGAATCAGGATCTACGCTTTCTATTGAAGCGCGACCAAAGCTTGAATTCGTACATATGCCAAGAGAATAGCCGTTTAAAGACATCACGGGAATCCCTTGCCGGCTCACGGCGGCCTCCAGCAGGCAGGCACTGAGCATCTCTCCAGTTGCGAGTGCCGCATCGAGGTTCGATGGTTTTACTTGCTTATTGACGCCGAGCATGACTGATTTGAGGTTGTCGGTCGTACCCGACATTGCACTGACCACGGCAACGATTTTGTCCTCCCCCGCCGCGAGTCGCTCGGCTAAATGCCGAGCGACTCGACCGAAGTCTTCAGGGTGCTGAAAACTAGAGCCTCCGAATTTCAGAACCGTTGCGTTCATTGGCCACCAATCACGTTGTTGGAAATTGCAAGCTTCAAGATGAGAGGTGCGTTAAGCGCCGCACCTTAAGATTATCTGCAGCGATCCAGAGGCAGTACGGATTCTCGGGGTTTACTTTCACGCGCGCGACGTGAACAAATCGCAGGATCTGTGAGATGGCGCGGCGTCGGATATCCTACATGAGGTCCGCCGACATAGAGCCGAAAATCGGGCTCTAATGTCAGTAGCTCACGAACCTGTACGACATGAACGGACTCTTCTAGCTCGAGATAAACCGCCTCCGGATGGCCATTTACTACGGGAACCCGAACCCAGGTGGAGGTTAACCGCAGATGAGGCAGACCTAAGATTTTTCGAGACTCTTGAAGGCGCTTGCGTTCTTCTAAAGTCACCCCCTCCGAGGTGATCTCACCAACTTGCGGTATTACATTGAACGCAAGGGGAAAAGGGAAATGCTTTGCGCGTGGCGGCGCGCGTCCAGCCAGTGCGGCTCTGGATCCTTCCAATAACTCGTCGATCCCTTTCAGGCCGCCCCCCGAGGCCGCCTGATAAGTGGTCAAAATGATCTGATGAACATGAAAGGCTGTTACCAATGGTCTAAGAGCTCGGACCAGCTGAATCGCGGAACAGTTTGGGTTTTCCACTATCCCCGAACGCGGGCGAGCCGCGAGCGCATTAGGATTAATTTGTGGTACGAGGAGCGGTACGTCTGGGTTCATTCGAAAGGCGTTCGAGTTGTCGATCACTAGGGCGCCCTGGGCTGCGAACAGAGGACCATATTTGGCGCTTACCGCGCGCCCTGCCGAAAAGAATGCGATATCGGCTTGGGTGTCGTCGATCTCGTCGAGTGGCTCCACGATGCAGATTTCATCTCGAAACCTCAAGCGGCGACCAACCGAGGTGCGGGACGCTAGCAACCGCAAACGAGAGACCGGAAGCTGGCTCGATTCCAGCAACTTGATTAGCTCAGCTCCGACGGCCCCCGTGGCTCCGATGATAGAAATATCTAAGGCTCTCATGATACTCGACCTCCAGAGGGCACTTCCGGGCACTCGCTGCCCGCGTGGCTATGTTCGCTGCTCCTATAGAGGCTGTATCGGGCCCTCGACTGGGGTATGATGGACGATTGCCGCCCACACTCTATGTGATGGTGGAATCATTAAAAACTACTATGTTCGGTAGGCGAGTAAAATGCACCCGCTGTGCATCACACAGAAAACCTTCAGCATACGCTATTTGTTGCAGGCGCCCTGTCACTGCCGCCGTTGGTTCTAAATTTCCGAGACTCACAAGAGCACCTTCGTGGAGCAGTGCGATCACTTGGCGGGTGCGTGCGCCGCAACATCGCCTGACGTCAGCCGTTGCGAAAGATATAGCTGTAACCGTTGATCGCCGGAGCGCCACCCAGATGCGCATAGAGGACCTTCGATCCCTCTGGAAAAAGCCCTTCTGCACGAGATCGACCATCCCTTGCATTGATTTGCCCTCGTAGACCGGATCGATGATCATGCCCTCCAGCTGCGCGCACAGGCGGATGGCCTCCTTCGTTTCCTCTGACGGAATGCCATAACTGGGATACGCATATCCCTTGAGCAGAAGCACGTCGTCGTCGTCGATTTCCTCGCCGAGCTCAACGAGCGTTGCAGTATGCCGGGCAATTTTTAGCACTTGCGCCTTGGCTTGGGCGGGGGTAGCGGAGGCATCGATCCCGATCCCGATCACGTTGCGCTGTCGCCCATCTCTCGCGAACCCGACCACCATGCCGGCTTGCGTCGAACCGGTCACCGTGCAAACCACAATATAGTCGAAGCCAAATCTAAGCTGCTTCTCCTGTGCACGAACTTCCTCGGCGAAGCCGACGTAACCGAGACCACCCAATGTGTGAACGGATGCCCCGGCTGGTATTGCATACGGCTCAAGAAAATATTTCCGACTCGGTCGTAAACGGCATCTTCATGTGGTACCCAGCTCTCTTCTACAAGCACGCATTCATGCCGATCTTGGCGGCGACCGCCGCGACCATCCGCGTGTGGTTGGACTGCACGCCTCCGATGGAGACAATCTTATCGGCTTTCGACGCGATCGCAACGGGGATGATGTATTCGAGCTTAGGAAGCTTGCTTCCACCTTTCCCCCTAGATGCTTGCCGAGGCGGTCGAGCTTCTCGATGGCGTAGGTCCAAAGATGAGCGGGTATCGTTCGAACTTTTTTCAGCATGTTCTCTCCGGTGACTTACCTTGATCAGACTTCGACTATTCGCCGGCTACCCCGGGTTTTGATCTGACAGGTGGGAACAGTTTCCGCCGACGTTCCAGTTCTCGGATGAAGCCTCAACCGCCGCATGGGACCCGGCGGTAGGTGGAACCAATCATCCTCCGCCCGATAGGCCTCAAGATCGATCTGTAGCGATTGTGCCAGCCGGTCGCTGCGCAGATCAAGGAACCAGTGATCGTCCTGATGCGCGACGGAAGCGGTGATTTCGGCCTCATGAAAGGCACTCGTCCTGCCCAAGGGGAAATAAAAAGCTTCCGCGATCAGCGCCTCGGTGTCGGGCGCTATGAGACGCGCTACCGTGACGTCATGCGACGGCGGGCCGAAGCGGAAGGCATAGGTGGTGTCGAAGAAGGCGCCGAGGAGATCGGTGCAGGCGATCTTGCACTTGGCGCGGGCTTCGATCGAGAGGCCAAGCTTACCGCTCACCACTTTTTGCCGGCCATCGCGCAGGCAGCGGACCTCGAGATCGAGGTCGAGCGTCACATTGCTCTCGTTGACCACATGCACATCGAGACCGTTATTGCCTTCGTCGGTGAAAAGCACCTGCACGGGCCGAAAGCCCGGGGCAGCGCATACCACGTTGCCTTCGGTTCCCGGGTCGAATCAATACGCCCCAGCCGGGCCAGGCAATAAATCCTGCAGCGTCCAGACCAGAGCGCCGTTGCAGCCCGAACCCTGCCGCCGCCACTCGGCATAACACTCTTCCGCGACTTCGCCGGTGACCGCCTGCGACAGAGCAAGATAGAGATCGGAATCCTCCCGGCGCAGCCGATCCGACCCGAAATCATAGAGCTCGCGGAGATAATGATCGCGCACATCCTCAAAATCCCAGGAGGTGCCACGATCGCGCGGCACACGCTCCTTCCATAGCGGGCTTTGGACTGGAGGAACCGACAGATGCCGCGACAGCGTCCGGGCCTGTGGTACATGCGCGAAACCCTAGCTTTCCGCCGCAAAGCGGACATCAGCGCGGCGTGAGTCATCGAGAGGGCGCAATAGGCTCCGACGCCGTATTAATGCGTCACCCCTTAATTCGGAGAAAACGGCATGGCGCCGCCGAAGGGCGAATTGACGACATAGGGGACATCCGGCCGAAGCGATCGGGCAACCGCCGGTATGATCTCCTCGACGATGGGGCTCGGCCGGATTCGCTCCGGCAGGCCGAGCATCGCCGCCTGCTGGTGGATTTCGCTGCCGCCGCAAACGACGGCGAGTGATGGCGTGGCGGAAAGGAACTGCGCCACTTCCGCCTCGACATGGGCGTTCAAAGCCTTATCGTCTTTCGGATAGTCGAAATTGGCGAACATGAAATCCTGCCAGACCAGCAGGCCGAACTCATCGCAGAGGCGGAAGAACCCCGGCGTCTCATAGGCCATAGTGCCGCCAATGCGGATCAGGTTCATACTGGCCTCCGCCGCCAGCCGCAGCCACGGTTCGTAATCGGCGCGACCGCCAGGTAGGCGCACGATATCGGCTGTGATCCAGACCGCGCCACGGCAGAAGATGCGTTCGCCGTTTACCATCAGGCCGAAATCCTGCCATCGGGGCCGCGATCGATCGCCAGCCGACGAAAGCCGGCGCGTCCGAGCGGATGCTCGACATCATCGATGATCAGCGTGACCTCATGGAGGTGCGGTCTTCCATGCGTGCGTGGCCACCATGGCGTCACACTAGGGATCTTCAGGATCGTCGTGCAGCGGCCGTGGCTATCCCGCTCGAAGGCCTGCTTGATCTCGCCGCAGCGAAGGGTGACCTCGCTGACATACCCTTCGATCGAAGCGAGGCATAGAGCAGTCCCTCGCCATCCTCAAGCAGATCAGACCGCAGCGAAAGGTCGCGAACGATGGGCTTATGCGGATGCAGCAGCGATACCGGCCGCCAGGGTCCGACGGCCTGTCTTTCCGGGCACCAGCCAGGCATATGGCCGAGCAGGGTCGTGCGCACCAGCCGCAATCCCTGCGGCGTGATCATTTGCGGCCGCCAGCGGGCGCGCGGGCCGGGTTCGCCAAGGCCCGGCTCCAGCGCACGGAAGCACAATGCCAGTTCGTCGCCGCCATGAAGGTGAACGGCAAGATCATGGGTTTCGAACATGCTCTCGGAGACGAGAATTTTCTGGCCGTTCAGGAAGACTTCGCAGAGCGTTGCCAGACCTTCCAGCCGCAATACGGCATCGCCGGCATTAACATCGACCAACCGGCAGAGATACCAAGCGTCACGGTCGTTCAACGGATGCGGTTGTTCTCGGTCGAAAAGCCCGGCCTTTTCCAGCGCTTCCGCCACAGTGCCCGGCACAGGTGCCGGGATGAGACCAGCCGAAGGCGATAGGTCCGAAGGCGAAGCGCCGGCGCCCGCATCCGTCAGAACCAGATTCCAGCCATCGCTCTGCAGCGCGTCGCCGCTGATATCAGCCAAACGCCCTTGCATTGGATCCCCCAACTCAAAACATGATCCCGATAAGTGAACAGCGACTTTTGGAGGCGATCATGTTCAACTACAGCTTTTGTTGAAGCAGGCCCATCATGGAATCCCATGCATCCACGGCCGGCTCAAGCGCCATCTGCAACGGCTCGAATTTCTTGCGCGTCACCGCTCGGGCAAGCTGGAACTGCACCGATTTCGCCACTTCCGAAATCCGCCGTGCCTCACCAGCCGCCTCAGCGAAATCCGCCGACAGCCAATCGAGATGACTGCCCGCCAGCTCGAAATTGGCCCCGAGCTGGCGCAGCGTATTGAAGGCATATTTATGGAAAAAGCCGAAGGACCGCTCGGCCACCGCTTCCGCCTGGGCCGGGAAAACCGCTGCGAAGGCACGTATGGGGTTGGCCGTGGGGCGGCGGCAGAAATGGAAATCCAGGAGCTGCCGCGATGTTTGCCGAATGGCGGATTCTCCCCGCGCCTTTTCCGGGAATTTAGCAAATTCGGTATAGGGCAGGAACGGGGGATCCTCTTCCGTAAGCTGCAACTGCAACAGTCCGTCGAAATCCTCGCCCGAAAGGCTGAAGAAGCCGCCATTGTGAAAATAGTCGAGCGAACGGCCCGCGATATCAAGCCGATTGATCGCCATCGTCGTCTTGCCGTGCTCGCAGCGATAGCCGACGCCCTGCGTATCCGGCATAAAAAAGGGATCCATCTCCACCAGGCAAAGCCGGCCACGACCGATCTGTTCGGCAACGTGATGCTGGACCTCGTTGTAGATCGCCAGCTCCGTGCAGCGGATGCCGTAGATCGCTTCGAGATCTTCGAGCGGCACCTTGAAGAAGGGGAACTGGTCGCCCTCGAAATCCAGGGTCACAGTGAAGCCGAGCATCGCTTCCGGAGGCAGCCTAAGCGTGTTCAGCACTTCGATCCAGAGGTCGATATAGCAGTTGGTTTCCGGCCACATACGCTCGCTGGCGTGCAGCGCGTGTGACTTATGGGTAACGGGATCGAGGTCCCTGAAGACGGAAGCCATGATCAACCCCACAGTGCCTTGCGCACGCTCTCGGGCCATTCCACAGTATCGAGCCCATGATGATGGAGAAGCGCAAGCGCGATGCGCTCGAGACCGAAGCCGACGCATGCAGTGTGCGCGACGCTGCCGTCCTCGAGGCTCAGGTCCCACTTCAGGCCGAAGGAGTCCTGATGATAGTTAAAGCTCATGCAGGCTGTCGGCTTGGCGGCCGACGTGATCGGGATCAGCAGCTCGAACTTCAGGTTCTGATCACGCTGGTTGTTGACCATCATCTTGCCGCCTCGGCCGAAAAATGGATCGTTGGCGACGTCGATGACGACTTCGAGGCCGAGCTGCTTCATCATCTCGACGCCGCGATCCATCCAGCGCTGGCGGAAATCGGTGACATGCTCTTCGGTGCCCATGCAGACATATTCGCGCATGCGGAACAGCTGCTGGCGGGCGGGATCCTTCGACGGCTCATGACGGAAGCAATAGGATTGCAGGTCGAAGAGACCGCCGGTCTTCGGCAGATTGCCGCGCTTGGCGACCGTCGGATAGAGCGGATAGCAGGCAGCCGGCGTCAGCACGATGTCGGTCGCCTCCTGCCCCTTGGTCCAGTCCTCGCCGACTTCCATGCATTGCAGCAGGCTGACATGGTCGAGTTCGCTGCCGCAGAAGCTGTGCACCGTGCCGGCAAGCTGCGGGAAGCTCTTCATGTAGCCGCTCTTTTCGAAGAAGGCGCGGTTCATGCCGGGCGGAAAGCGCATGGCCTCCGCACCGTCGGCGCCGCCGACCTTGTCGATCAGGCGCTCGAAGGCGGTGATCACGTCTTCGAACTGTCCGCTACGGCCATAAAGACCGTCGACGCTGGTATCGATCAGTAGACCGGATTCGAAGAGCCGGTCTAGAAACGAGGTCTGCATATCCATGACTGTCACCCCAGTAGGCTAGTGTCCTGCTTGTGGACGAGAAGCATGCTCGACGTGTTGCCGAGGATGCGGTCATTCGAGATCATGAGCTGTGCGGAATGAGCGTCGCGCAAATGCCGGCCAAGGCTGAAGGGCGTACCGTTCTTGTAGCCCGCGATGCCGCAGATCAGCATGGCGTGGTTGATGATCGGCAGGATCATCTCCGACGATGCGATCTTGACGTTGTTCATGGCGACGGCAAAGTCCATCGAGGACAGCCGGTCGGCATCGGCCTTCGCCTCTTCATAGATTTTCAGCCCGGCGAGGACATTGGATCTCACCATCTGCAGCAGGCTGGAAACCTCCGCCAGACGCGGCGCGCCGGGCGACGGCGTTCCGGGCGATTTGCGGGCGGCAGCACGCACGAAAGCCTGGGCACGGGCGACGGCATCGGCGGCTATGCCGTACCAGACGCCGCTCCAGAGAAGATGCGAGCTTGCCAGCATCGACTCCGCGGCGATCTCGGCAAATGGCTTCGGCAGGATCTGTGCGGCCGGCGCCTCGCCCTTGAAGAGGAAGCCTTCGGAGCAGGTGCCGCGCATGCCGAGCGTGTTCCACTCGACCGTGCGCTCAAGCCTGTATTGACCCCTGAGGAAAACCGTCAGCACCTGGTCGGACGAGGCGGCCTCGGCATGGCTGCGCGAGGTGATCAGAACCGCATCGGCATGGGCGCCATAGGAGATGACGGTCGCATCCTTCTCCAGAAAGCAGGTGCCGTCCACGACCTTGATGGCGCAGATGCTGTTTCGCAGATTGCCACCGATCCCGCCTTCCGTCGTCGCCGAGGCCAGCAGAAGCTGTTCCTTGGCGATACGGCGCATGAGATCGCGGTGCCAGTCACTGCCGGCGCCGTGTTCGACTAGGCTCGACAGCTTGATCTGGTGCATGGCGAAAACCATGGCGCTGGCCGCACATGTCTGCCCGAGGATCGAGCAAAGCTCGGCGATCTCGGTGATCGACGCACCCCTGCCGCCCAGATCGGCGGGAATCTGGATCGACAGCAGCCTTTCGGCGCGCATCGCATCTACAGCTTCGCGCGGGAAACGGCCTTCGGCATCGACTGCATCAGCATATTTGCCGGCGATCGCCGCGACGCGTGCGGCGCGCACCGCCGCCGCGTCTCCGGCCCTGGCTTCAATCAGAGCGCCCGCGACGTTCATCAGACGACCTTTCGGCTATCCAGGATCATGCCAACCGTCTTTTCGATGGCGACGATGCTGGCAAAGGATTTACGGTTCAGCAGATTGTCGGGAAACTCGATATCGAAAGCCTCTTCGATACGGAGCATGAGTTGCACCGACGCAAAGGAAGACAGCCCCGCCGCATAGAGATCGGCGTCGTCGGCAATCTGATCCATTGTGACGGGGAGCGCACCACACTTGGCCAGCAAATCGCGAATAGTCTCATTCATCCTGGAGTCCCTCTAGGCAATCGCAAACACGGTAACGGCGTCTTATCCTGAGCCGAGAGGTAATAGTGAAAGGCCACCCAAGGGAGCGCCGATACTCGGAGGGTTTGACCCGGTTGGAGCGCGTCGGAGCATTCATTTGTCGCCCTCATGATACGCTTGCGACTGATAGCGTCCTTCCTGGCAATGATCGAACGCTTAGCCCTTTGGCGACCGCTCTGAGCGCGGCTAGACCGCCAGATGAGAAAGAGCATGCTTGCGAAATAAGCCACTTGAAGAAGGAGCCAAGCACCCATCGTTGTGACCATTACGATGCGGATGGAATGCGAGACGAAGTAGCTCGTTGGGGCGCTAGCGCCGACGACGAGCAGCACGAGGAGACAAAAGATTCTGAAGGGCAACACTGTTCTCCTGATTTGTTCGCAAGATCACGCAGCAACCTTGTCTGCGGCAACATGAGTCTGGCAGTTCTTCGGGCAGACGCGGCCACAGGCTCCGTAGCCAATGCAACGGCCGGCATGGTCGACGACCCTCATCATGCGATTGAGCTCGCCATCGAAGTCGTCGTCCTGGCCGTCGCAGATGCCGAGGATTTCACCGGTGTCATCGATTCCGTGAAGGTGCATGACCTCGCGCGAGCAGACCTTAAAGCAGCGGCCGCAACCGATGCTGGTCGTGCCATCGATAGCGGTCAGATGTTCCGGCATCCATCTGGAGCCATAGCGGGTAACGAAAATTGGGCCCATCATCGTGAGTTCTCCAATGCGCCGAGCTCTCGTTTCGCAGCCTCCAACTCGGCAAAAACCCCGAACGTCTGCTCGGCGAGCGCCTTGATCTCGGTCCAGTTGACCGGGAGGTCCTCGGCTAGGTCGTGCAATTCCATCTTCGCATTGCCCGCCCGCGACTGTAGCTTGCGGACTTTCTTCTGCAGTTCCTCAAGGTCTGACATGATCTCTCTCCTCGAAAACTGATTTCATGATGCCCGCGCCACATTGGGATAGACTTCGATGACTGCGATCGCATCGTCGACCAATTTTGTGCCCACCTCGGCGAGTTTGCCAAGCGTCTCAAAGCCGAACCGGTGGACATCGCGCAGGGTCTTCGACAGAACGACCAACCGTCCGGTTGTGAACAGCACGCGGCCGAAGCCCTCATGGCCGATCGTCATGATCGGCGACGCCAACAGGCCTGTGCACTCTTCGATCACAAGCCCCACGCAACTGTAAAAATTCTGGAGCCTCCACAGCACATCCGGATCGGGATCGCCGATGATCGGGATCTTACGGCGCTGCTCCTTGGTGAGGATGAAGTCGGCCAGCAGGTCAGCGTCCGATTTGCCTTCCCACGCCCCATGGGCATCCTGAGCGCGGATGAGCCTTATGAGGCATCTGAGAAAAGGGGTGGCGAGATCCCCATCCTCGTTGATAGCAGGGCCATCCGTACTTCCTGTCAATGTACCCATGTCCTAGTCCTCCTCATCGAAAGGCTTCTTTTCGGTGGCGCCTGCTTCGGCTAGCACCTTGCGCAACCAGGGCGGTGGAGTCGTCCTGAGCATCGCCCGAGTTTGGGACAGTACGTCTTCAATCAATTGAGCATCGGGTACTTTGATCGGGTGGATTTTGGCCGAAACGACCCTTGCTGCCGAAGGCCCGCCAATCGCCAGACAGAACAAGAGGTGACAGCCTTCCAATGCCTTCACCTTGGGGGCGATGCGATCGTCGCCCTCGTTCCGATGCATTCCGCTCTCATCGGAAACGTCTTCGAAACACAGGACTTCCACGAGTTTCCAATCGTCGGGACTGACGTCAAAGACCGCGAAGCGCTTGGCCGATCCGAAATGGGCGTCAAGACATTTCATATCTTGGGTGGCGATTGCTACGCGCAAGGCGCCAGCCTTCCGCTTCGGAGCTGCCGAATGAGCCCCGTCAGGGACAATGGAGAGGCGACGGGCGGCGGTCATCTAGCCAGTTCTCCTTTGCGCGAGGGATCAAGCGATCCAGGACACGGCGCGCGCTGATTGGCCTGGAAGATGTTGGAAACATCGAAGATCAGGTCGCGCGTTCCCTGATAGAGACTTGTGATCTTATGCTGGCTGCCGAGTCGGTCGAAAATCGGGAAGCCCACCCGCATAAGCGGAATGCCAAGGCGCTCCGCCGCTTGTCGTCCATGCGAATGCGTAACAAGAAGATCAGCGTCGACGGCAAGTTCTTCGAGATCGCCAACATCACCCACCTGGAGCGATTCGACCGGCATTTCCTGGATTATTTTTGAAGTGCCGGTCGTGGTGACTGCCGCCGTAATCTTGGCGCCCATGCCGGTGAAGAAGGTAGCGAATTGGTAGAGCTGGTCCGGCTCCGCAGCAATTGCGATCTTCTTGCCACCGAAATGGAAATGCCCGTCGAGCAGGGCGTCCTGCAGCTGTGCTCGGCGACGGCGAATGTTTGCTGGCACCGGCGCACTTGAGATCCTTGAAAGCAACGAGACGAACCGGTCGGCTCTTTTCAATCCGGTCAGCGACTGGAACAATACGTAGGGCACTCCCGTCTGGGTCCGCAGTAACTCTGCGGGGCGGCGCATATGCTCGCCGATCGCGATACATTGTGTCGCCGTGCCAAGCTCTTGGATCTCGGCGACGGGAGTACCGCCATAGGTGGTCGGCACCCAACGATCGTCGGGCACCGTGCCGTCGAGCGAGCCGGAAATGTCCGGCAGGATTACCGGCTTCAGACCGAAGCTTTCGGCCGTTTCGCGCAGAAGCTCGATGTCGGCGACTGTCACATGCCATCCTGGTAGGATCGCAATCTTCTTTTGGTCGCGGCTCTGCTCGCCTTGCGTTGTGATGCGCTCGATCATAGAGGTGACGGCCTTAGCCCATCCCTCTTCGATCGCTCCCTCGAAATCCGGTGTGCTCGCCAGCACGATTTCCGTACCCGCAAGCTCATCGGCACGATCCCGCCTGATGTTGGTGAGATCGCCTGCAAAATCTTCGCCGCGGGTTTCCACCAGGGCTGTCGTGCAGATTCCGATCAACTTTGGTTTTGCGCGCCTCTTGAGATTGAGTATCGCCTCTTCCAGATTGCCTGCGCCGCCGAGGATCGTCGCCACTGCGTCCAATGCCGTTGTCTGCAAGGGAATGGCTTCCTTGAAGTGCCGGACTAAAAGTACGAGAGCTAGACTGGTGCAGCCCTGGCTGCCGTGGAACAGCGGCACTGCACGCTCGACGCCAAGAAAGGCGAGCGCGGCGCCGAGCGGCTGCGACGATTTCAGCGGATTGACCGCAGCTGATTTGGTCTGGGGAAAGACTTGAACCATCGGCTTTCCTCAACGCTTGCCGAAGCTGCCGGCGACCGCGCCGACAAAGTTTTGCAAGGCGTACCCAGTCTCGTTCTCGCTCTTGGTATTCGTCAGTTCTTCTTCCACCGCATGCTGGCATTCCCACGGTGCCGGCTCCCGCACCTCCATCCAGATCGGATTGTGAATAGCAAGATCGATCTGGCGAACGAGCTCCACCATGCCGTCATAGCCGGCATAGGGGTGGTGGCGTTCCTGGTTGATATCGAGCCAAGGTGTCTTGGCCTTCAGCGCGATGAATTGCGTGCGCCCGCCAGACAACATGATGTCGGCTTTACCGTCGGCGAGCATGTTATAAAGCTCGCGCGGCGCCATCGACTCGAACAGGTGGTTTTCGTCTTTCAGGAGTTGCTTGATACGTTCCTTGTCTTCAGGCGTGGATTTCTTGACCGAGGTGCCGACGATCTCGATGCCCACCTCCATCAGCGCATGGACAACCGACCAGGACTTGACGCCGCCGGTGTTGAGCAACACGCGCTTGCCTTCAAGCCTTGGTCGATATGCTGCGAGTTTCATCCAGGCAATCGCCTCCTCCTCCGCGATCAATGCCTCGGTGCGCTCGAGGATTTCGGGATCCGCCCCCTGCGTCACGAGCAGCTTGGCGATCTGTCTGAGTGCTTCCGAGGTGTCGGTAATTCCGTAAAAGGAGCCTTCGAAGAATGGGATATCCCAGAGCTCCTCCATTTTGCGGGCGAGGTTGATGAGTGCTGTCGAGCACACCAACATGGACGCCTTGGCGCGATGCGCAGAAGCAATGTCAAGATATCGAGCGTCTCCTGGAATGCAGGCCCTTACTCTGATCCCCAGCCGGTCAAGAAGCGGCTTCACCAGCCAAAACTCGCCGGATAGGTTGAACTCACCAATGATATTGATGTCGTAGGCGGTCACGTCGTTCGGCTCTACGCTACCGATCACATGATCGAGCAACGCTTCACCGGCGAGCTTGTTGCCAAGGTTCTTGGAGCCGGCAAAGCCCGGTGCGTTGACCGGCACCACCGGAAGACCGAATTTTTCCGCGGCCCGCTTGCAGACGGCCTCGATGTCGTCGCCGATCAATGCTGTCACACAGGTCGAATAGACGAAGACCGCCGGTGGAGCATAGGCCTCCTTGATCTCGCGGATTGCTTTATAAAGTTTCCGCTCGCCGTGCCCCATCACCACTTCGGTTTCAGTGAGGTCGGTCGTGAAGCTCGTTCGCCAGAGCGTTGGACCTGAGGAAGCCGATCCTCGGTTGTCCCAGGAATTGCCCTCACAGCCGAGAGGCCCGTGGATCAGGTGCGCGACGTCGGTGACGGGCTGCAGCACGATCTTGGCGCCATCGAAAGCGCATCCGCCGGCTGCCGCCCCGGGGATCAGCGGCTTCGAGCAGCCGTTCTTACGCGCCTTGGAATCCTTGCTGCGGTTCTTCTCGCAGGCAGGCTCGTCGAAGACATCCTGGACTTTAGCATTGAGCGAGGGCATTGCGGTCTCCAAGTTCAGATGAAGGCGGCCGGCCTCGCAAGGCCGACCGCCGCCGCTCCTAGCGGGTCAGGTCGTAAGAATAGTCCGTCACACCCGGCTCGCTCGTCTCGCGATCGAGCTTGTCGAAGATCTTGTCGAGGATCGTCGTCACGACGCGCAGGCCGCCCTGGTAGCCCATGAGCGGGAAACGGTGGTGATGGTGCCGGTCGAATATCGGAAAGCTCAGCCGGATCAATGGGGTGCCGGTGTCGCGCTCAAGATACTTGCCATAGGAATTGCCGATCATAAGATCTACCGGCTCGGTAAAGAGCAGCGAGCGCAACGCCCACAGGTCCTTGCCCGCCCAGACCTGGGAAGCCTTGCCGAAGGGCGAGGATGCGAGCAACGCCTTCATCTCGGCTTCCCAGGCCGACGTGCCGTTGGTAGCAAGGCAGTGGGTCGGCTCACCGCCGGTTTCCAAGACAAACCGGGCAACAGCGTAGACGAAGTCAGGATCGCCGTAGATCGCGTATTTCTTCCCGTGCAGCCAGGCCTGGCTATCTGCCATAGCGTCGACGAGACGGCCGCGCTCCAGGCCGAGTGCCGGAGGAATTTCCTTGCCGGTAATCTCCGAGACCTTCATCAGGAATTCGTCGGTCGCCTGGACACCCAGCGGATAATGGAACGAGGCCGTAGCCTGACCGACCTCCTTGCAATATTCCAGCGTTTTGCGCGTGCTATAGTGCTGCAGCGACAGGGTCGCTTCGGCGTTCAACGCCGTTTTCACGTCTTCGATCTTCGTGCCGCCGTCATACATGCGGTACGTACCGTCAGACGGCGTGTCGAACTGGTCGGAGGCATCCTGGATGAAGATGTAGGATACGCCCATCATGTCGAGCAGGCGCTTCAGTTCGCGGTTGTTGCCGACGCAGAAGCCGTCGAAGCCGGGAATGATGTTGATGGCTTGGGCAACCTCCTTCCGCTCGTTGCCTTTCCAGAAGTTCTCCAGAATGCCCTTGATCATGCCGTCATAGCCATCGACGTGGCTGCCGACGAAGGCAGGTGTGTGAGCGAAAGGAACATCGAAGTCGTGCGGGACCGACCCTTCGTTCTTTGCGTTTTCGATGAAGCTGTGAAGGTCGTCTCCAATGACTTCGGCCATGCAGGTGGTCGAGACGGCGATCATCTTCGGATCGTAGAGCTTGTATGTATTGGCGAGCCCGTCGACCATGTTCTTCAACCCGCCGAACACCGCCGCGTCCTCCGTCATCGAGGACGAGACCGCCGATGAAGGCTCCTTGAAGTGACGCGACAGATGCGAACGGTAATAGGCGACGCAGCCCTGGCTGCCGTGGACGAAGGACATCGTTTGCTCAAAGCCTGCGGCTGCGAAGACGGCACCGAGCGGCTGGCAGGCTTTGGCCGGGTTCACGACCAGGGCTTTGCGGCCCAGGTTCTTTTCGCGATACTCCCAGGTCTTCGTGAAGTCGTTTTGATCGGCAACGACCTGATCCGGGTGGGGGCATTCGAAATTGGCTTTCTTCTCGGCGAGCATCTGCCTGTATTCCGGCTCGCGGAACAGGGGAGCATGATCGAGAACTTTTTCCGCCGACTGCGGCATAGTAAGCACCTTTCTTTTCATCGCGCCGCACCGGTGGCGGCAATGGGATGTCATCTGTCACGAGTGCGGATCAAGGCCGATGGAAGGGCCTGGCCTGCCCCTTCCCAAGACAGGCCAAGCTCTCATTCGGCCGCAACCGCCTCAGCTGGCGCGGCCTTTTTTTTCCAGGGGACGTCGTAGAGATCCCACACCGGATTATTGATGGCCAGATCCATGTCGCGGGCGAATATGGCAAAGCCGTCATAGCCGTGATAGGGGCCCGAATAATCCCAGGAGTGCATCTGGCGGAAGGGGATGCCCATCTTCTGCACCGGATACTTCTCTTTGATGCCGGACCCAACAAGGTCGGGGCGGATGCCTTCGATGAACTTTTCCAGCTCGTAACCGGTCACGTCGTCATAGATCAGCGTACCCTTGTTCACATAATGGCCGGTGCGCTGATAGTCGTCGTTGTGGGCGAACTCGTAGCCGGTGCCGACGATCCGCATGCCGAGGTCCTCATAGGCCGTGATGACGTGGCGAGGACGCAGGCCGCCGACATAGAGCATCACCGTCTTGCCTTCGAGGCGCGGCCGGTACTTGTCGACGACAGCATCGACCAGGGGCCGGTACTTGGTGATGACAGCCTCGGTCTTGTCGACGATTTCCGGACCGAAGTGCTTGGCTATTTCGCGCAGGGAGGTTTCGATCTGGGACGGACCAAAGAAATTGTATTCCATCCACGGGATGCCGTACTTTTCCTCCATGTGCCGACAGATGTAGTTCATCGAGCGGTAGCAGTGGATGAGGTTGAGCTTGGCCTTTGGCGCGCGCTCGACCTCAGCGAGCGTGGCATCACCCGACCAGTTGCCGACCACGCGCAGCCCCACCTCCTCCAATAGAATGCGCGTAGCCCACGCGTCGCCACCGATATTGTAGTCGCCGACGACGTTGACGTCATAAGGGCCGGTCTCGAACTCGACTTCGTTCTTGTCGAAAACCCAGTCACGGATGGCGTCGTTGGCGATGTGGTGGCCGAGCGATTGCGAGACGCCGCGGAAGCCCTCGCAGCGCACCGGCACGATCGTCTTTTCGTGCTCCTTGGCCTTCTTGCGCGACACCGCTTCAATGTCGTCGCCAATCAGCCCGATCGGGCATTCCGACTGCACGCTGATGCCGTTGTTGAGGGGGAAAAGCGCCTCGATCTCGTCGATGACCTGTTCAAGCTTCTTGTCGCCGCCGAACACGATGTCCTTTTCCTGGAAGTCTGAGGTGAACTGCAGCGTCACGAACGTGTCGATGCCCGTCAGGCCGACGTAGTAGTTGCGGCGTTGCGACCAGGAATAATGACCGCAACCGACCGGCCCGTGCGAGATGTGGACCATGTCCTTGACCGGCCCCCATACCACGCCTTTGGAGCCGGCATAGGCGCAGCCGCGGATCGTCATCACGCCCGGAATGGACTTGATGTTTGATTTGACGTCGCATTCGGAAAGCGCCTTCGGCTCATCGCCAGGCTCGTCGCCGCTCGTTGCGACGCTGAGGTGCTTCTTGCGGCGCTTTGCCGCCTTGTCTGGATATTGCGCTAACACTTCCGCAATGAGCTTTTCATGCAAAACGCTGTCATTCTCGTAATCAAGGCTCATGGGCCCCTGCCCCTTTCAAGGTTCGGGTTATGTCGTCGTCGACGAAGCGTCTTTCGTGGAAGGACGCGCTGGCTCAAGGGCCAGCGCGTCCTGTCGACAGCGGCAGTTATTGAGCCGCAGCCACCGCTGACTCCTTGGCCTGTAGTTCGGCCAGCATCTGCTCGTCGCTCTTCATGATGCCGAAGTCGAGCAGCATGTCTTCGAGCTCTTCCATGGTAATCGGGGTCGGAATGGTCCCTTGGCCCGAATTGGCATGGATCTTCTCGGCTAGCGCCCGATATTCCCCGGCCTGCTTGGAGTCCGGCGCGTACTGGATCACCGTCATCTTCCTGAGCTCGGCGTGCTGGACGATGTTGTCACGCGGCACAAAGTGGATGAGCTTGGAATTGAGCCTGGCAGCCAGCGCCTCGGAGAGGTCGAGCTCGCGGTCCGTCTGGCGCTCGTTACAGATCAGGCCGCCGAGCCGCACGCCGCCGGAATGGGCATATTTCAGGATGCCCTTGGCGATGTTGTTGGCGGCATAGAGCGCCATCATCTCGCCGGACATCACGATGTAGATCTCCTGGGCCTTGTTCTCACGGATCGGCATCGCGAAGCCACCGCACACCACATCGCCGAGCACGTCATAGGAGACGTAGTCGACATCGTCATAAGCGCCGTTCTCCTCGAGGAAATTGATCGAGGTGATGACGCCGCGCCCGGCGCAGCCGACGCCCGGTTCCGGACCGCCGGACTCCACACACTTGATGCCCTTGTAGCCGGCCTTGAGCACGTCCTCGAGCTCAAGATCTTCCACCGAACCTTCCTGTGCTGCCAGATGCAGAACCGTGTCCTGTGCTTTGGCGTTCAGGATCAGCCGGGTGGAGTCGGCTTTCGGGTCGCATCCGACGATCAGGATCTTCTGCCCGAGGTCGACAAGCGCTGCGAGCGTATTTTGGGAGGTGGTGGACTTGCCGATCCCCCCTTTGCCGTAAAATGCGATTTGACGCAAATCTGACATATCGCCTTCCTTCTTTCGTTCCATCCATCGCTGAGTAAAAGGCCGGCAGCTCGCGCCGCCTCCCAGGGCAATCTTCAAAACCCGTGCCATGTGGGCCGATCGAGCCGAAGGAAAGATCTTTTTGTTGGGTTTCAGGAAGTTAGCCCGAGCCAGCACAGGAAACTGGCCAACCAACCCTAATGTCGCCGACAAGACAAAGCCGACAGACGGTGTCGTAAGGGCATCACTTGCACCGCTAGGGCGACCGCGCGGCAGGGCGACCGCGACTATCAGCAGGATCAAACGAAGCTCCGAAAACTGGAGACAATCGCACCCAGCTCCCAATCGAAAAATGGTGAAGCTTTCGATCCCGCAAAACGTCGAGGGCGATCAAATCGCGAACAGTATTCGAATAGGCCCGTCCTGCGCCCGAGCTTCTTTCTTGAGTGGAAGACGCCTCGCGACTTGATCATCGGGCAGTTTCCGCCCCTGCCAGGTCGCCCACGAACGGTAAGCCCGCCAGGGAACGACAAACTTTCCGCAATATTGCTCGGCCCCAAACCGCTCAGGAATGGCGCGGAAGTGTTGCGCGGCTGCCCAGCCGGCGTGGACAAAAGTTCTTCAAATAAAAACCGCCGCTCAAGCTCACCACGGCCCGCAGCGACGGCAGCTCCTTTGCAATCGTTGGAAGCAAACAAAGCCTGGTCGCCCGGGCCACAGGGACTCGATCAACTGACTGCGAACCGCTTAATCTGGTGTTCGCCCTAAGGAATCTGCGACGCTCACTCTGGCGCTCGGTCGAGTCACCAGCTTGACCGACGACGGCCGCATTCGAGGACGAGTATCATGTCGTCGAACGCTCGTTGCGTGATCACCCTTGATGAAAAAACCCTTTTAGCCAGTTCCAACGCCGCGGCCGGACATGGGGCAACCATTGCCCGATTGACCCCAGTCTCCAACTTAAGTCGCTCAGCTCTCTTCAATGAGCCCACAGCTGGCAAGGGCAGAGACGAAATCGTGAACGTCGCATTTGGTGACGTCATACCGTTCTGCTTTAAGCTCGCTCAGTATCCTTGGTAGTGTATGCTCGCCGTCCAGTTTCGAAACCAAACCGGCGACCCAAGGCGGAGGAGATTGGATGATCTTTCTTGATTTCCGGGATTCCTTCCCGATCCAGATACTCCCGTCCTCGGCTACAAACACCTGATGAGAACGCTTTAATAACGGCTTAAAGTAGTGCACGAGGGACCTCACTCGGTACGAGGGGCGACATCGCAACTGAATTTGCAGCCGGGACAGACACACCATCGCCCTTGTTGCAGTTTGGCGACTTCTTCGCCAATGGCAGAACGCGGTGGACGGTCCGAAACATAATGCGGTTCATGCTCTTTTCCTCCTCTTCGAGCCTTTCATTGGCCCAACCCATCGCTGGCGATTTTCCAGCTTGTCAAGAGTATCCCTTAAGGCGGCTTCGGGAGGCCCATACGGTCGTATGAAGCCCCACTTCACCATTACGGTCGACTCGGCGACCAATTGCTGACAAACAAAACTCCAATCCCTCGGCATGTGGGAGATCCAAAAATCGTGCCAGCTGCGAAAAGAGCCTCAGAAAAAGATTTCCGATTTGTTCAGGGCCTAAGATGCGACTGCGTCAACAGCGCCCGAACAATATCGCGTCGCGTTTCAACAAATCGGCAGCGCCGCATGCGCCAGTCAACCGCAGACGAGGGAGAAAACTCCGAGCAGCTCCGGCGGTGTTCTGGTACTTGCGCACCTTGAGGCAGGAGCAAGCTGGACGGGCGGTTCTGGCTCCTCGCTGTTGCAATTGGTCTATAACATTGGAGAAATTCACAATGAGCAGCCGCGCGTGACGTGAAATCGATTAGACGTCAGTTCACATCAGAACGATAGCGTTGGCCAAGCCTCGAGATGACACCGTCGGCGGGGGAGCAGCCTACAGGAACGAATTGCAATGCGCGACCGCGTCCGCCGCCACACGCGAGCGGAGGTCGGCACTTCCGCATTTCTCCGATTCGATTGACGCGATGTCCAACATTTCCTCTTCTCGGCTTGCCGCAACGGGAATAAGCCGTGAACGACCTCTAGGCCCTGCCGTTGGGCAGCAGGCAACGTCGTCCTGTTCCCCTGCTGTTTGGCGCATCTCGCCGGAAACGGTGGACGTGTCGACCGCCGCGGGTAATCGGGACACCTGCCAGCCGAGAGTGAGTGCCAAGCGTGTTGCGGGTGCAGCGGTAGGCCGGCCCACGAAGACCGACCAGAGGTTTCTTCGATCGGTGGGCGCCCAGGCAAAGGGCCTTTGTGGTCGATGTCTTCGGGTCGAAGACAAAGGATCTCAGGGTCATCTAGCTTCGAGGGGGGATCTATTGCGGTTATCCCTTCGTAATTTTGATCGCAGATCACACCGCCGAAAAAGCAGTTACTCTGCCACGTCAGGCCGAGGCCCGAGCGATTTGTTGACCTCCGGGATGATCTTGTCTCCCCAGAGCTCGATTTGCCGCAGCATCGTCTTCTGGTCGAAATCTCCCATTTGGGTCTGGATCGCGATCTGGGTTGGTTTCACGATATCTATCTCTTCCAGTAGCCGATCGATGACGCGATTGACGCTACCAATCGGCAGGTTCTCACGCATCGTCTCGAAGGAGAGGTCCTGCCGCGTCGGTGTTTCATGCAGCAGATAGCCATCCAGGCTTTGCTGGCGGCGCAGAAGCAATACTTCGGAAAGCCGCCGTTGGAAGCGGGCATTATCGAGATAGCTGTTGATCTCCGCTTCCTCATCGCTGGCATAGCAGCAGCGCAGCAGTGATATCTTCGCGTCCGAAACATTCTTCCCTTTAGAAATTGCGGCTTCTTCGATGCGTTCGCGCAGCGAGCTCAAACTGTCCAAGCCGTCGTGGAATGCTGTGATCAACAGATTGTGTCCCTCACGATAGGCCCGCCCCATGCTGTTTCCGGACGCCGTAGCGATCCAGATTGGCAGCATTGGCCTCTGGACCGAGCGGACGGAAATCGCTGTCGGAGGTATCTTTTCGAACCGTCCGTCGTGCTCGAAGATCCTCTGATTGAGACCCTTGACAAGAATGTCCAAACATTCCGAAAAAACAGCTGGCACCTCTTCGACATTGACGCCGAAGCGCTCGAACTCGAACTGCTGGTATCCACAGCCGACGCCGAGCTCGAGCCGGCCGTTGGAAACGATATCGGCCAATCCAATCTCGGAGAGCAGGCGAAGCGGTTGATAGAGCGGTAACACACAGACGGCGGTGCCGAGGCGAATGATGCTCGTCAGGGCGGCGCAGTGCGCCACCATCATCAAGGGCGACGGAACCAGGCTGTAATTGTTGAAGTGATGCTCGGCAAACCATGCAGTTTGGAAGCCAGCTTGCTCTGAAAGAACTACCTGTTCGATGGAGTTCCGGATGATTGATGATAACCGCGCCGCGCGGCCAGGAGGAACGTTGCAAATTCCATGATGATTCCTTTTGCGGCAGATTTGCGACCGGGGTTCGCCAACTAGAAGTGGCGTGTCGGTTATCCGCTCCTCACCCCGCTCGCCGACACGGCAAACTCAGAAAGCTCGAACGCGTCCGTCTGTTTCGCTTCTCGATGAATGCAGTGCCTCGATCGGAAGCGCTCTGGGAGCATCGTGCACTGGAGTTGCTCTCCTACGACATTGTCGGCTCCGATGGGCCGCAGCCGGCTGTTTGTGGATAGTCGACGATCATTGTGCAGCCTCCGCTAAATGATGAAGTTCGCCGGCAAATGCCGCATCCCCGGCCGAGGTCCACCCGCCGTCAACGTAAAGGGTAGAGCCGGTCACGTACGATGCGTCAGACGATGCAAGGAAGAACGCTGCGTCAGCGACGTCTTCCGGCCGTCCCATCCTTCCCATCGGGATGCGCCGCCTGATTGCTTTCGGATCGACGTGGCCGAGCTTTTGCATGTTCGCGACGGCAGGCGTGTGTATGTAGCCCGGAGCGACGGTGGCTGTGCGAATGCCAACCGGACCAAGTTCGGCCGCCATGCATCGCGTCAGGATTTCCACGCCCGCTCCGGAAGCATCGTAGGCGTGGCGCGGTGCAAAGGGCAGTAATGTGTTGTTCGGTCCCAGATTTAAGATAAGGCTTCCCGGACGCATTACCTTGATCGCCTCGCGCGCAGGTGAAGGCGCCGGTGAGATTCACATCGAGTACGGGCTTGATCTCTGTCGGCATTTGTTCGACCTCTGACACATGATTGTTGGCCGCATTATTGACGAGGACGCCTAGCCGGCCGAAGTGCCTTCGCAATTCCTCGAACAGCGCCACCACGTCACTTTCGACGGCGATGTCAACGGACCTCGCGATATGCTTGCCACCGAGGAAACCGGCAAGCTCTGCCGCTGCAGCGCCATCTTTGTCGGCAATTACAAGCGCGTCGCCGTTTTCCGCAAAGCGGCGCACAACGGCAGCGCCTATGCAGTCCGCCCCGCCCATGACAAGCGCAATTCGCGCGGTGGAGTCCTCGGCAGGAGGGAAGAGTTCGGCTCGTGGCGTCCCGGGCACTGGCGGGTGCGCCTCGCCCGGTTGATTGAAAGATCTCCAGCCACCGTCGACGGTCAGCACAGACCCGGTGACGTAACTGGCTTGCGCGCTGGCGAGAAAGCGCACCGCTCGGGCAATTTCGTCTGGACGCGCCACGCGACCCATTGGCACCCGGCTGCGCACCGCGGCGAGGTCTATCTTGCCCGCGCGTTCAAGTTCCGAAACCATCGGCGTGCGTACGTACCCGGGTGCTACCGCCGTAACGCGAATGCCGCACGACGCAAACTGCCATGCCAGCGATTTCGTGAACGAGATCAGGCCCGCCTTCGAGGCAGCGTAGGCGTTGCGTTTGGGATTGCCGAGCACGCCGGCCAGCGAGGCGACATTGACGATGACAGCGCCTGAGCTCATCCGTCGCGCTGCTTCGCGGGCCGTTGCAATGGGCCCAATCAGATTTACTGCCAAGATGCGTCGGAAGCCGTCGATAGTCGTATTAACGGTCGCAGCCATAGTAGGGCCGATGGCCGCGTTGTTGACGAGCACACCGATTTGCCCGAATTGTCGTTCGATCCGATCATAAAGCGCAGGGATATCCTCCTCTCGCGAGACATCGAACTCTAGCCCAAGATGGGCAGGCCCGAGACCACGGGCCAGTTCAAGCACGCCGCTGCCAGGCAGGTCCACGGCGACGACAGTATCCCCGCCTGCGGCAAGAGTGTCCACCAGGGCATGGCCTATCCCGCCTGCAGCGCCTGTGATGATGACGATACGTCCGGCTTGTTTCATGAGATAAAAGTTCCCTGACCAACGTTGTGAATCCTAATCGATCAAGCCTCACTTTCATCTTCTTGAAGGAATGCAGTCTTCCTAATTGCGTAGACGGGGTCATCGGGACATGATGCTCCGATCGGCTGCCGGCGGCCGAACTGCTCAGTCTCGGATGCCGCGGCCAAGATCTGCTCCTCAACCAGATCATAGACCACCGTCCGTTCGGCAATTCTCCAATCCCCTCCCTTTTTCAGGAACAGATCGCAATAGCGGCCGCAGATCAGGGCCTGACTTAGCGTTCCGGCCTTGTCGGGTGCGCGTTGCAGTGCGGCGAAGTAACTTTCGACGGCGGCTTTTTCCGGGCTGCTGAACTCAATCAGAATGTTCGTGATTTGATGGATGTTGCGCGGTCCCGTCTTGAAGACACCGAGGGCGAACTCGATGAAACCCTCGGCCGAACCGGAATAGGCCCCGTGATTGTCACGTGCATCGGGCCAGTAGGAACTGCGCAGCGCCCCTTCATCGGCGCGGTCTATCCCGCGGCAATACCGATAGAGGCAGTCGCGGATCGCCTCGCGGTCGAGCAATTCGGTAATTTTCTTTTTGTGTTTCATCGCTTATCGCACATCTGATATCGGGGGCGCTTACCCAACCAGTGACGCAGCCAGCTTTCAACTGCTCGGCTGACGTAAGGAAAAACCCTCTCTCTGCTTAGGCATGCATGTAAACAACTGCCCTAGAAGTAGACACCCCTGGGAGAGCTGCGGGTAAGGTGTTTGGACAGCGACGGCGCCGTCATGCACCAGTTACGTTGCGTTTCAACCCCCACAATGTTGGTTGAACAAAAGGCGATCAAGCAACGCATCGGAAGTGCAATCTATCTCCAGCGCACGTTCGGGGCAGGATCGAGCGCCTCGCGATGCGAACAATTCGTCCTTCTCCTCAACATCGATTGCACCGGGGAGTATGTATCCCTCGTCGTCAAGATTGAATATTTCGGGCGCTTGGGCCCAACATCTTGCATGACCTTGGCATTTGGCAGTGTGTACTATGATGCGCATGCGGTACTCCATGTCTTTCCTCCTCTCACTTATCAGGACCAGTCCAGGATCAGATTCTCCATTCCAAACACGTGGCCACCATAGGTGATGGGCGCGGTACCATCCTTGATAAGGAAGTCAGGAATGCGGGACAGCCACTCCTCCAGGGTGATGACGATCTCCTGCCGGGCAGTGTGATCCAAGACAACGATGGGGACCGTACGCAAAAGCGGTGTGGCGATTGTCTTCTCGTGCCAAATCGATCGTGTTCGGATGCTCGAATTCCGCCGGATCACGATTGGCAATCATTGTGGCGCAGGAAACGAAGTCCCCCTTACGGATCGGCGCGCCTTCGAAATTGATATCTTTCGTTGCCACACGGAGCCGACAGCTCTTGCCGCCCCTCAAGAAGAACTTCCAAAGTTCGTGCCAATTTGATTGATATGGCCGGCAAAAACTTTTTGATTGCTTTCCCAGCTATTTAGCTTGAGCCAGAACAAAGATTGGCTGCTCAGGCCCGTGTCGCGTATTTAACAAAACCCGACATCAGGTGTCGGATGCCATTTATTCAGGTGCGACTCGTTTTTCCAGCCACCACAGCCGGTAGCCAGAGACCTGCAGCGCGACGCATAACGATGCGCTGATGTACAGCGATGCAGTGGGATAGCTTGAGGCTGTGGTAGCTTTGAATTGCGGCATCGAGCTAAGCGGCCGATTCCGGGGAACAGCTCGACGCGTGCAACTCCTCTGTCCTCGGATGTCAGTTCTACCAGCCCCGGCGACGCCACCCTGAGAGGACATCGCGACGGCAATTTGCCGATTGGGTGTTGCCCAACAGCAATGGAATGGTGGCCTTTGCCGTCAGCCGAAACGTGAGGCGATGGCCGCAGAAAGCCCGCTCAGCCGGCGGGGCGAAGATGCCGTCCGAATAAAATCCACAAACGGCCCTGCCTCGCACGGCAAGAGAGTAGGTATGAAGACTTGATCTGGATCAAATCGCAATCCCAATGAAATTGATAGGCATCAAAGACGCGCTGGAAGAAATCGGGATAGCCGAAGTCGCAACGACCGCCTAGTCGTCTCGGCATGCCCGGCATATGCGGTTTTCGAAGGGATCAGGACATGGACGTCGCACGCAGTGAGGTTCTCGAGATTGGCACTCCCGTCGCTTGCCGTTCCTGCCAGGCGCGGCACGGCGTCGTTTGCGGCGCCTTGTCGGCTGGCCAGCTTAGCGAACTCGGCCGCCACTCGCTGCACCGCAAGGTCGATGCGGGCTGCGAGATCATCGCACAAGGGTCGGAAAACTCTTTCTATTCGAACATCATGCGCGGCGTGGTGAAGCTCTGCAAGGTGATGCCGGACGGGCGCCAGCAGATCGTTGGCCTGCAATTCGCCCCCGATTTCGTCGGCCGGCCCTTCGTGCGTGAAAGCACGCTGTCGGCCGAGGCCGCGACCGACGCGGAGATCTGCGTGTTCCCCCGCAATTTGCTCGAACGCATGATATTGGAGACCAGGGAATTGCAGCGTAGCCTGCACGCTCAGGCGCTGATCGAGCTGGATGCCGCGCGCGAATGGATGCTGACGCTCGGCCGGCGGACCGCCGAGGAGAAGGTCGCAAGCCTGCTCCACCTCATTGCCGCCCACGCCGAGACGGCGACGGCGACGAGCACCGCCTTCGACCTGTCGCTATCGCGCGCCGAAATCGCCGATTTCCTCGGGCTGACGATCGAAACCGTCAGCCGCCAGTTGACCCGGCTGCGCAAAAGTGGCGTCATCCGCATCGAGAACATCCGGCATATCACCGTGCCCGACATGGATGCGCTCGCAAAGAAAATCAGCGGGTAATTACCACCCGCATATTGGCAAGGCCGGCTTGGCGCGCCAGTGTAAGGCACTGGGCCGCATTGTCGGGATGCAGACGGACGTGCCGCGCGCCGCAACATCGAGCATTCCGGCACAAAACTTTTAGCCCCGGAGCCGCCGGCTTGCAGTTCGGGATAGCCGCCGGGCAGGTAGATGGCATCGCCATCGGCGGCCGGCGTCGCCAGCGAGCGGTGAGAGGAGCAAAATCTCAGCCCCGCGGCGCCGCCAGCCGAGCAACATATGCTCGTAGGCCAAAGACTACATCGCGCGCCACGGCGACCCGGGTGCCGATCGGCATCAGCCGATCGATATTGGCGGCTGCGAGCTCTTCACGCCGCGCCCTGCGATATTGGCCATCGCCGTCTGCGTGACGAAATCATCGGAGCAAGTCGCGTGCCTATTCGCGCACCGTTTGCGTTTCACCATTTTCGATGCACGGTCCGAGCCTGGCGACCCCTTTTTGTCGGGCCTCAAACATTCTTGTCCAGTTTCAGACAAGAAAAGGTGCGCGGGTAGACATACGCACGAGCAGAACCTCAAACACCGTGACCCGCGCCGGCTTCGTTTCCCGCCGCGACCGGATCGGCGGGCAGCATGCTAAAGTTCTGGTAGGCGGCAGAGACCCTGATCGAGATGCGGTCGGAAGTAGCCAACACAGCGCCCTGCCGCCAGCGCGGGACAAAGGCTTCACAATTCACCTTGCCCGCATAGGCAAGCGCTCGAATACGGCGACGAAGGCTCTGTGCTGACCGCAAGTCCAGTTCCTTCAGGTCAAATGGCATGACGCTTGCTCCCCCGGCGTGTGGGCCGAGGTCGGATTTGTTTCGTGACCGAGAGGCCGCACATAAATCTTCCTAGAGGAGCTTCATTGATGACCATGGAAAAGCAGGTCCCTATTGTCACCTTTCGCACGCGGGTTCGCGACGAGTCTATATCCGGTCCCAACCCCTACCGCTGGGAAGACAAGACAACCGACGACTATTTCAGCGGTAAGCGGGTAATCCTTTTTTCCCTGCCAGGCGCCTTCACCCCCACCTGCTCCACTTTCCAACTGCCCGATTTCGAGAGTCTTTATGTCGAGTTTAAGAAGAAGGGCATTGACGAAATCTACTGTCTCTCCGTCAACGATGCCTTCGTCATGAATGCTTGGGGCAAGGCCCAGGGGCTGAAAAATGTCAAGCTTATCCCGGACGGCTCGGGAGAATTCACTCGCAAAATGGGTATGCTCGTCGCCAAGGACAATCTCGGATTCGGTCTGCGCTCCTGGCGCTACGCTGCCGTGATCAATAATGGCGTCGTGGAGGAGTGGTTCGAGGAGGAAGGCTTTGGCGACAACTGCGCAACCGATCCGTATGGCGTCTCTTCACCGCAAAACATTTTGAAATGCCTCAAGACCCCAGCCTTCGCATGAGCAGAGAAGCCAACGACCAGCAGCTACCACTTGTCGCGCACACCTGCGCCGAACGATAGGAGTTTGCTCGAACCATGAAGTCCTTTACAAGCCTTCATCAGCGTCAGCAGCAATCGCTGGTTATTACACCCCAGCTCATCGAGTCTATTCGCATGCTGCAGCTGGCGCACACCGAACTGAATCAATTCGTGGAACAGGAAATCGAGAAGAACCCATTTCTCGACCTGGCGTCGAATGACAGCGGGGCTTCTGGCGACGTATCGCCGACTGTGGCGGATAATCAAAACATTAGCGCGCGCGAAGACCACGTTGATGGGCCGGCCAGGACGGACATGCCTGAGCTGTCGAGTCCCTGGAAATCAATCCGCGACACAGGCAACCTTTCGCCGGGGGAAAGGCCTTCTCTGGATGAGTTCGCCGCCTCGACTGAGACATTGCACGAACATGTCGCCCATCAGATCGCCCTCACCGCCTTCACACCCCAGGAGCGGCTGATTGCTGGCGCGCTTGCCGATCATCTGGATGACACTGGGTATCTGCAAGTGAACCTTCTGGAGCTAGCAGAGAGGCTAAATAGCCCTGAGGCTAGAGTGAAACTGGTTCTTGAGGCTTTGCAGCTATTTGACCCACCGGGCATTTTTGCGCGAAGTCTGACCGAATGCCTCGAGATTCAGCTGCGCCAGCGAGACCGGTTCGACCCGGCCATGGCAGCTCTGGTCGCAAATCTCGAGTTGCTTGCGCGACGCGATTTTCGAGCACTGAAGCGACGTTGCCGGGTCGATGAAGACGATCTTCTCGATATGTTGAACGAAATCCGTGCCCTTGACCCAAAGCCTGGGAACCAGTTCCAGTCCGCAGGGTCGGAATCCATCATACCCGACGTCTTCGTCCTGCCCTCGCCGGGAGGCGGATGGCAAGTCGAACTTAATCGGGAGGTTCTGCCCAAGGTACTGATCAACCAAACCTATTTTGCGCAAGTTACTCGCCTAACCGCCCAAAGTTCGAAAGATCAGTCGTTCCTCAACGAATGCTTCCAGAACGCGAGCTGGTTGGTTCGGAGTCTCGATCAGCGCGCTACGACAATCCTCAAGGTGGCGACCGAAATCGTGCGCCACCAGGATGTCTTTCTGGAAGATGGCATTGCCCATCTTCGGCCTCTCAATCTTAAGACCATCGCTGACGCGATCGACATGCACGAGTCCACTGTAAGTCGGGTGACGTCGAACAAATATATTCTCACGCCCCGCGGCGTGTTCGAACTCAAGTATTTTTTCACAGTTGCGATCCCCTCGTCACAAGGCGGTGACGCGCACTCGGCCGAAGCTGTGCGCCATCAGATTAGGGCAATTATTGCCGCAGAAACGCTCGATGATGTGCTGTCCGACGATGGCATCGTTGCGAGGCTCAAGGAAACTGGCGTCGACATTGCTCGCCGCACAGTCGCCAAATATCGCGAGGCGATGAACATCCCCTCGTCCGCGCAACGCCGGCGGGAGAAACGGTTTGTACTGGCGGCCGCTGAGGGATAATGGCCTTCGTACCATGGGTCATGCCCTTCCCACAATCCGCAAACCTGACACACCTGTGACATCATGCTTTGGTCCTTCTCCATAGATCGATTTGATATGGGCTGGCGACCGCAGCCTCGTCACGGGGAGCTTCAAAAGTTGTGCCGGCTGCTTAAGAAGTTCTAGAAAAGATTAGATGTCTGTTCCATAGCTCAAGCGCTTTGGCGGCTAAGCGGTTAATCACGAGGCTCGTGCCGATTTTTGATGTCGCGCAATCGACAAATCTGAAAGTAGTTGTCGGCTCCCATTCATTTTTCGCCGAACCGCTAGGAATTCGGTGCGGCGGCAACGAGAGCCCCAACCGGAATGACAAACGGAGCGACGCGGGCAGACGTTCTGGAGTTGACGCGTTTTCGGGATGCCCGATGTTCGACGACGCAGGAATACAACACACGGGCCGGTGGAGCTCTTGGTCTCCTCACCGCTTGGCACGGTGCATGCACGGTAATCCGAAATGCGCCATCGAACAGAAAGGAATCATCCCATGATCAAGCTCACAGAGAATGCCGCTGCCATCATGAACGTCGCGCTTTCCCGAGCCGAGCAGGCGGAAGGCTTTCGCATCGCGGTCGAGGCAGGTGGGTGCGCCGGCTACAAATACCTGGTGGGGCTGGAGAGCGTCCAGGGCCAGGGCGACGCGGTGATCGAAACAGATGGGGTCAAGGTGTTCGTTGACGCCGGCTCCCAAGCACACATCAACGGCATGACGATCGACTTTGTGACGGCGCCCGAATCCTCCGGTTTTGTCTTCGACAATCCCAATGCGCAACAGAAGTGCACTTGCGGCAAATCTTTCGGCTGATCACCGGGAAAGGGAGATAGCCCATGTGGAATTATAGCGAAACGGTCATGATTTCCTTGTTCAATCAGAAGAACGACGGCATGCAGGAAAATCCCGTCATTGAGACCGGGGCAGCCGATGGTAGAGGGCCTGAATTGATCATCGGAGTCGACCCAAAGGTGGAAGCGTTTCCGGTGACACCGTCGTCCTTGCGTGGCAACCCAGCGACCGCCTCCTCGTCAGCGCTGGCCGAACTCATAACCCGAAAGCCCGCTGATAAAGCGCCTCGGACCGTCCGTCAGGAGACAGCAGGCTTTTTAGACTGTTTGCTGCCGGAGAAAAACGTCTGCTCATCCACGGATTATCCTGAGGCAGCAAAATTTCGTGGCGGACATCCGGGCAAGGATCACGAAGGTGACGCCCCATCTTCAAACAGTTCCGTGCCGATGAAGGGTGAGCGAAGAAGCGTGCGTGTCAAGAAGCTCGATTTCATCACCAAGTCGCTCACTTCGCTAGGTCTGGCTGTAGCCGGACGACACTCGTCTAAGCCGTCGAAGACGTGTCAGGGGTTTATACAGTACTGGTCGTCGAAAGCCTCGTTCCGGCAGAAGAGGACCATCAGACCGCCACAACAGAAATCTGAGGCCTTAAGAAGTTGGCAGGGTCGAACTCGATGTTGTAGCCGACAATCGCGTCGGGCAGGGTCAAAAAATCGCCGCCGCCTGCAACAGTTCAGTTCTCAGCGACAAGCTAGGCTGACGACCCACCTAGTTAAGCCGCCGCGGCGAATCCAGCCATTGGAAACGGCGCGAGCGCAAAGCGTTCCTTCCTTTCTGCTGATGGCGGCGATGCGACATTATCGACGCCAACAAGATCGCGCGACGCGCCATCGCACGACTCCAGCCCGCGCTGGCCGCCCGAGGCCAGCAAACAACAGCATGTACAAGACGCTGATGCATTATCACCGCGTCCCCTCAGCCGAGATTGACCCATGAGAGCGATCTATCTCGACAATAATGCAACAACCAGGGTCGATCCTGAAGTGGTTGAAGCCATGCTGCCGTTCTTTGCGGATCAGTTTGGAAACCCTTCGTCGGCGCACGCTTTTGGCTCCTCCATCCGGGAGGCGGTGAGGAAGGCGCGCCGGCAATTGCAAGCGCTGATCGGCGCCGAGTTCGATCATGAGATCGTGTTCACCTCGGGGGGGACGGAAAGCGACAATACAGCGATCCTTTCGGCGCTGGAGGTGATGCCTGAGCGCACAGAGATCGTGACCTCCGCAGTCGAGCATTCAGCGGTGCTGACACTCTGCGGCCATCTGGAGAAGACGCGCGGCGTGAAGGTACACAGGATCCCAGTGGATCGGCATGGACGTCTCGATCTTGACGCCTACGAGAACGCCCTCACTCATCGCGTAGCGATTGTTTCGATCATGTGGGCGAACAACGAGACGGGAACCATTTTTCCGGTCGCTAAGCTTGCCGACATGGCCAAGAGGATCGGTGCACTTTTCCACACGGACGCGGTCCAGGCGGTCGGTAAGGTTCCAATGAACCTCCAACCTACTGCAATCGACATGCTGTCGTTGACCGGACACAAATTCCATGGACCAAAAGGAATCGGCGCACTCTATCTTAGACGGGGCGTATCTTTCTCCTCACTGGTCAAGGGAGGTCATCAGGAGCGCGACCGACGCGCAGGGACAGAAAATACGGCCGGGATTGTAGGTTTAGGCAAGGCTGCCGAACTCGCCTTGAAATCAATGGACGACGAGACGACCCGATTAAGGTCGCTCCGAGATCGATTGGAGAACGGCATCGTCCAGCGTGTTCCAGGCGCCTTCGTAACCGGCGATCGGCTTAAGAGGTTGCCGAACACGGCGAACATCGCCTTTCAACGTGTCGAAGGCGACAGTATGCTCCTTCTTCTCAATCGCTATGGCATCGCCTGCTCTTCCGGGTCTGCCTGCTCCTCCGGTTCGCTGGAGCCGAGCCATGTCTTGAGGGCAATGGACATCCCTCATGCCGTGGCGCACGGAACAATCCGCTTCTCGTTCTCGCGCGATAACTGTGAGGAGGATGTCGACCGGGTGCTCGAAGTTTTACCTGGCATCGTTGAGAAGCTGCGGAGCCAATCCCGTTGCGGCCACGTGGCCGACACGAGCAGCCGTGTTCGTTCAGGGGAGTAGTAGCAGGCACGCTCATGAAACGGCAATTCCTTCTCACCGATACGACCTGCATTACGGCGAACCTTCACCGGCATCGTATGAACGATCAGAGAAAAGCTGGGGCTCGTTCAGTCACACAGATCGCCAGTTCACCGCCAATGCGTGTTCATGAGGGCGTCCCGCGCCACATCATCTTATTGGATCTCTCGACACCATCGGCGGATCGATTTCGACCACCAGCCTATGCCGATTCCAGTAGCAACGCGACTGCCTTGCGGGAAACCGCGTCGAACCGCGAATTCCGTATGTTGCAGTTTGAGCTACGGGAGAACGGTCTCGAGATCACCGCTCACGACAAAGGGAAATCTTATGTGCCGTTGCCCCGCTGACAGCAGTCCCATCAATGTCGAGGATATCCTCAATCGGCTGAAATGTCTCTCAGCTGCGGAGGAGTTCTTCGCAGCCCTAGGGGTCCGCTATGACCCGAAGGTTCTCGATGTCTCACGACTCCATATCATGAAGCGTATGGGCCAATACCTCGCGGCAGAGGACTTCTCCCATCTCCCTGACCAGGTAATCGCTGCTCGTGCCCGTGCCATACTGGAAAGGGCCTACTGTGATTTCGCCACCTCCGCGCCGCTCACGCACCGGGTCTTCAAGGTGCTCAGGGACCACAATCCGGACAGACCTGTCACACCCGGCCGCACCATTATCCCATTGGACTCCTTCCTGAAGCCGTTCGAAAAGGAATGAGCACGGTTGCGACACGACAATGTCGGGAAGCCTACAATTCAGTCATATGCTAGCAACGCCGGAATTACAGCCGTTTCAAGGGGATAGCGGATGCCAAACGGTTGGCACGAATGATGCACGCAAGCATATGTACTGACAAACCGGCCACCCATAGAGGGAGGGAGTAAGAAACCGCCATGCACATAGTTATCTGTATCAAACAGGTACCGGACTCCGCACAAATACGAGTGCATCCGGTGACGAACACAATCATGCGTCAGGGGGTGCCAACCATCATCAACCCCTATGATCTGTTCGCCCTTGAGGAGGCACTCCAGTTGCGCGACCGCCATGGCGGCGAGGTGACCGTGCTCACCATGGGGCCGCCCATGGCAGAGGACGCGTTGCGCAAGGCGCTCACTTACGGCGCCGACCGCGCCGTACTCTTGACCGACCGTCATTTTGCCGGCTCCGACACTCTGGCAACCTCGTTTGCTCTTTCGCAAGCCATCGCGAAGATCGGAGAGGCCTTCGGTACGCCCGATATCGTCTTTACGGGCAAACAGACCATCGACGGCGATACCGCCCAGGTTGGGCCTGGCATCGCCAAGCGCCTGGACCTCCTGCAGCTCACCTACGTGGCGAAAATCGTCTCTGTCGACATCAATGGGCGCGAGATTACGGTGGAGCGCCGCTCGGAAGGGGGCACGCAGACGCTGTTGAGCAAGCTCCCTTGCCTGATTACAATGCTCGAAGGCACAAACGAAATCCGCCGCGGCTCGCTCGATGACGCGCTACGGGCCGCGCGCAGCCAGATCGTGAAGTGGAATGCGGCCGACGCTGGCATAGAGGACCTCACCAAGTGCGGCCTGCGTGGCTCGCCAACCGTCGTTAAGAGGGTCTTTGCCCCTCCTGAGCGGCCGGAAAAGGCGGAGCAGATCGATACCGCGGAAAAAACGCCGCGCGATCTCGCGGAGGAGTTGATCGCTGGGATCTTTTTGCGCCAGCCGGCGCTCGAAAGCGAACTCGCCTTTGACGGCGAAGCGTAAAGGCAAGGAGCGACGATGTTAAGCACCAATCGAGAGAGCCCTCCTCCAGCCGTTGGCCGTGCCGCCATGAAGAAAGAGCTGCCCGATCAGTTTAAGGACCATCGGCACGTTTGGGTCTTCATCGAGCTGGAGCGCGACCAGGTCCATCCCGTCTCCTTCGAGCTGCTCGGCGAAGGCCGCAAGCTCGCCGACAAGCTGGGCGTCCAGCTTGCCGGCGTCGTTCTCGGACCGCCGGAAGAGGCCACGTGGTTTGCCGTCGCCGAGGCTTTTGCATATGGCGCCGACCTTGCCTACCTCATCGAGGCCCCACTGCTCGCCGACTATCGAAACGAGCCCTTCACCAAAGCATTGACGGATCTGGTTACTAACTACAAACCGGAAATCCTTCTTTTAGGGGCAACGACGCTCGGGCGCGACCTTGCCGGTTCCGTGGCGACGACCTTGTTGACAGGGCTCACGGCGGATTGCACCGAACTTGATGTGGATGCGGACGGCTCGCTTGCGGCGACCCGGCCGACTTTCGGCGGCTCCTTGCTGTGCACGATCTACACGCTCAACTGCCGGCCGCAGATGGCAACGGTTCGGCCGAGGGTCATGGCCATGCCGCCGCGCGGGAATAATAAGATCGGACGCGTCATTCGACACAAAGTGTCGATGATCGAGGAAGAGATCGTCACTAAGGTCCTCGGTTTCTTGTCTGATGGTCAGTCGGAGACGGCGAATCTCGCCTATGCGGATGTCGTGGTTGCTGGAGGCCTCGGTCTCGGCGCGGTGGAGAACGTGAAGCTTATGAAGAAACTCGCGCGGACGATCGGGGCCGATTATGGCTGTTCGCGCCCCCTCGTCCAAAAGGGCTGGATGCCTGCTGATCGGCAGATCGGCCAAACTGGCAAAACCATCCGGCCGAAGCTCTACATAGCGGCCGGCATTTCCGGCGCCATCCAGCATCGCGTTGGCGTCGAGGGAGCTGATCTTATTTTAGCCATTAACACCGATCCTAACGCGCCGATTTTTGATTTCGCTCACCTTGGCGTGGTCACCGATGCGATCCGTTTACTGCCGTCATTGACGGAACTATTCACCCATCGACTGTCGCCGCACAGTCGCGATAAGCTTGCAAACTGAGGGCGCCCCATGACCGAGGAAAACTTCGACGCCATAGTTATCGGGGCCGGCATGGCCGGAAACGCAGCTGCTTACACGATGTCGAGCCGCGGCATGAAGGTGCTGCAATTGGAGCGTGGCGAGTATCCGGGCTCCAAGAATGTGCAGGGCGCCATCATGTACGCGGACATGCTGGAGAAAATCCTGCCGGACTTCCGGGATGATGCGCCACTGGAGCGGCACTTGGTCGAGCAGCGCTTCTGGATGATGGACGACTCATCCCACATCGGTATGCAATACCGGTCGGACGACTTCAACGAGTCAAGACCCAATCGCTACACGGTCATTCGCGCCCAATTCGACAAATGGTTTTCACGCAAGGTGCGCGAGGCCGGAGCTACTCTTCTATGCGAGACGACCGTGACGGAACTCGTTCGTGATCCAAAGGGCAGGGTGACTGGCGTTCGCACCGACCGCGCCGGCGACGTGATCCTTGCTGACGTGGTCGTTCTCGCAGAGGGCGTCAATGGACTGCTCGGCACGCGGGCTGGATTGCGTGACACGCCAAAGCCGGAAACTGTCGCGCTCGCCGTCAAGGAAATGCATTTCCTGGCCGAAGAGGTGATTGACCAGCGGTTCGGCCTCAAGGCCAATGAAGGCTGCGTCATCGAGGCAGTTGGCACGATCTCTCGCAACATGGCCGGGCTTGCCTTCCTCTACACCAACAAAGAATCGATCTCGATCGGGATTGGCTGCCTTGTCTCCGAACTCGCGGCAACAATGGAAAGTCCTTATGGCCTGCTCGAAAAATTCAAAACCCATCCCTCGGTCAAGCCGCTGATCGCAGGATCGGAAGTCAAGGAATATGCGGCTCATCTCATTCCAGAAGGTGGTTACAAGGCAATTCCGCAGCTTTTTGGTGACGGCTGGGTCGTCGTCGGCGACGCGGCACAGCTTAATAATGCGGTGCACCGCGAGGGGTCCAACCTCGCCATGACGTCGGGGCGCATCGCCGGCGAAGCAATCGTCCAGATCAGGAATCGCAAGAAACCGATGGTCAAGGAGCACCTCTCCCTTTACAAGTCGATGCTTGAAAATTCATTCGTCATCAAAGACTTGCGGAAGTACAAGGACATGCCTGCCCTGCTGCACACCAATTCCCGCAATTTCTTCACGACTTATCCAAAATTGCTGTCGCAGGCCGCACAGAACTTTGTGCGAGTGGACGGCACCCCGAAGATCGACAAGGAACGGGCGACCACGGCCACCTTCATCAAGGCACGCTCGCGCTGGGGGCTGTTTGGTGATGCGGTCCGCTTGGCGCGCGCGTGGCGATAAAGGAAAGATGAGATGACGGTTGCAGTGACGAACATACGCGTAGAGGACAAGCTTTACCAAAATCGATATGTGGTCGATGCCGGACGTCCGCATATTAGGGTGCGTCCACACGAGTGGCCGAGCGTAAATCTGTATGCCCTGACAGGTGTCTGTCCGGCCAAGTGCTACGAATTGAATGACCAGGGCCAAGTGGAGGTTATCGCCGACGGGTGCATGGAGTGCGGCACGTGCCGCGTACTCTGTGAGGCAAGTGGAGATATCGAGTGGAACTATCCGAGAGGCGGTTTCGGCGTTCTCTTCAAGTTCGGATAAAGGTTTGCAACTCAACGACTCAGAACCAACTTGGGTTTGCAGACAGGCGCATCGGAAACTTGCAGAGGTGCGCGTTGCGGATTGGCATTAGAAATTACTATAAATACATGCAAGCAGGGGTTATAAGAAACGTTAGACAACCCAAGGCCATATAATGACCCACATGCCCGCGCGATCGGTCGATGGAGTGGAGCCCCTATCTGCGCTACCTGCTGAACCCATGCGCCAAGCGGGCAGCGGAATCTACGAGATATCAAAGGTTCTAACTGCCCCCGCCCGGCTAGAGATCACGCTTGCCAACGTCGTGAACATCCTCTCTTCCTTTCTGCAGATTCGACAGGGAGCAATCGTTGTTCTGGACGCTGGAGGTCATCCCGAGATTGCCGCAACTGGCGACATCCCCCCATCCTCTCAATCAGCCGCTCGAGGCGTTATACCGAAGGCCGTAATCGACCATATCGTGACAACCGGTATGCCCTTTATCGTAAAGGATGTTGGCAAGTCCGAATTGTTTCAGGCTGATCCGCAACCGCCTTGGAGCAGCGGCACCGTCCCGATTTCTTTTGTTGGCGTTCCGGTAAAAGCCGATAACAAAATAATTGGCACAATATCGGTCGATCGCGTCAGGAACGACGCCGCCCCCTTCCCCGCCGACGAGGACGTTCGCTTTCTGACCATGGTCGCCAATCTGGTCAGCCGGACGATCCGGCTTCATCGCTTCCTGAACCTGGAGAGTCGGCGACTTATCGGCGAACAAGAGAGACCGGAGAAGCCGATCAACACGCAAAGGGGCGCCCCGGGCCGACATCCACCCGTCAAAATCGACGGGATTGTCGGGGATAGCCCGGCTCTCCAGCAGGTGGTTGAAACCGTCTCGGTGGTGGCAAGGACGAATTCCACCGTGCTTCTGCGGGGCGAAAGCGGCACCGGCAAGGAATTTTTTGCTCAGGCGATCCATGAGCTTTCCCCTCGTAGAAACAAGCCGTTCGTCAAATTGAACTGCGCCGCGCTGCCTGAAGGCGTCCTGGAATCGGAGTTGTTTGGGCATGAAAAGGGCGCTTTCACCGGGGCCATCGCGCAGCGTGCCGGACGCTTCGAACTGGCAAATGGCGGAACGCTTCTGCTTGACGAGATTGGCGAGATTTCGCCCGCCTTTCAAGCCAAGCTGCTGCGCGTCCTGCAGGAAGGCGAACTGGAGCGAGTGGGCGGGACCAAGACGCTTGCGGTCGACGTCCGGCTCATATGCGCCACGAATAAAAACCTCGAAATGGCTGTTGCAAACGCCGAATTCAGGGCCGACCTGTATTACCGCATCAGCGTAGTTCCAATTGTCCTGCCGCCGCTTCGAGAGCGACCCGGTGATATTCCACGCCTTGCGAAAGCTCTTCTTGACCGATTCAACAAGGAGAACCAAAGCGAGCTTACGTTTTCGCCGTCGGCGATCGAGGTGATGTCGCAATGCTATTTCCCAGGCAACGTCCGGGAACTCGAAAATTGCGTGCGAAGGACTGCTACCCTTGCGCGTTCAAGCTCGATCGTTTCGTCTGATTTTGCCTGCAAGAACAGTCAGTGCCTTTCGTCGCTCCTCTGGAAAGGAACCGACGGGTCGCCCAGCGGCAATACCATCGATGGGCGTGCCCGGAGCAATGTGATGCCGGCTGCATCGCCGCGCTCGAGCGGGAACGTCGGTGCGTCGGACGAGGTGTCTTCCGTCAAGGCCTGTGATCCGAACGGTTCCGGTTGTCCCGCAATGGAGTCGCGCCTCACACAACGGGACCGGCTGATCGAGGCGATGGAGAAGGCCGGGTGGGTTCAGGCCAAGGCGGCTCGTATCCTCGGCCTTACGCCACGTCAGGTCGGCTATGCTTTACGCCAGCATCGCATCGAGGTGAAAAAGCTTTAAGCGTCCAAGTGACGTTTGGACCTTCTCGCATTTTCAATGCCTGGTTTGGTGGCTTCGGCCAACTCCTTTGTCGACTGTCGAAAGCTCGACAAATCTGTGTCAGAACACGGTCGGAATCGAACAACAATAAGCAAATTATTGAAGCGAATCCAATGCTTGGGATGGCATGGCTTTTGCGTTTTGAAACGCGACGTCAACTAGCAACGGAGCATTCAATGTCCGCACCGATGATTTCGCTTGAGAGTGTGACCACCACGACATCCTCGGATCAATTGCTGGTGACCGCGAAACCGAGTGGCTGCACATCCTCGTCATGTGGCGTGTCCACAAAGCCGGCCGACATGGACCAGGCTATCTGGGCGAAGATCAAAAACCACCCCTGCTATTCAGAAGAAGCTCACCATTATTTCGCGCGCATGCATGTCGCGGTCGCACCAGCCTGCAATATCCAGTGCAACTATTGCAACCGTAAATATGACTGCGCCAACGAAAGCCGGCCTGGGGTAGTCTCGGAAAAGTTGACGCCAGACCAAGCGCGGCGCAAGGTCATTGCCGTCGCCAACGAAGTGCCGCAGCTTTCCGTGCTGGGTGTCGCCGGACCGGGCGATGCCTGTTACGACTGGAAGAAGACAAAGGAAACGTTCGAACGAGTCGCGGGCGAGATCCACGACATCAAGCTGTGCATTTCCACCAACGGGCTTGCGCTGCCGGATCACGTCGTCGAACTTGTCGACATGAATGTCGATCATGTGACAATCACGATCAACATGGTTGACCCTGAAATCGGCGCAAAGATCTATCCCTGGATCTTTTACCACAACCGTCGTTACACCGGCATCGAAGGCGCCAGAATCCTGCACGAGCGGCAGATGTTGGGCCTGGAGATGCTGACCGCGCGCGGCATCCTTACTAAGGTCAATTCGGTGATGATCCCTGGCGTCAACGACGAACACCTGGTCGAGGTAAACAAATGGGTCAAGGAGCGGGGGGCGTTCCTGCACAACGTCATGCCGCTTATTTCGGATCCCGCCCATGGCACCTACTACGGCTTGACCGGACAGCGCGGCCCGCGGGCGCTCGAATTGAAGGCGCTCCAGGATCGTCTCGAAGGCGGCGCAAAGCTGATGCGCCATTGTCGGCAGTGCAGGGCCGACGCCGTCGGCCTGCTTGGGGATGATCGCGGCCAGGAGTTCGCACTCGACCAGATTCCCGGAGAGATCACCTATGACGCCCATAAGCGCGAGGCCTATCGGGAAGTGGTCGCGCGCGAACGCGGCGATCACGCGACCGCCAAGAGCGAGGCAATCGAGACAGTCAAAGCAGCCGGCGACGGGTCCCTCCACGTCGCGGTCGCGACAAAGGGTGGCGGTCGCATCAACGAGCACTTCGGCCATGCGAAGGAATTCCAAGTATACGAAGCTTCGTCGAGAGGCATCACCTACGTCGGGCATCGCAGGATTGAACAGTATTGCCTCGGAGGCATGGGCGAGGAAGCCACCCTCGACGCCATCATAACTGCGCTGGAGGGCATTGACGTCGTGCTATGCGCCAAGATCGGGGAGTGCCCTAAGAATCGGCTCATCGAGGCCGGGGTTCGGGCAACGGATGCTTATTGCTATGACTACATCGAGACCGCCATCGGCACCCTTTACGCCGCCAAGTTTGGCGTCGAACCACAAGCGGCGACGGCGTGAGCGCTCTTAATCCAACATCTTCAGGAGTTTTAAAATGGCCTTCAGGATCATAGCGTCCCAATGCACCCAGTGCGGTGCCTGCGAGTTCGAATGCCCCTCCGGCGCGATCAGGTTCAAAGGAGAGATCTACGTTATCGACGCGGAAAAATGCACCGAATGCAAGGGCACCTTTGAAACGCAGCAATGCGCGGAGGTTTGTCCCGTGCCGAAGACCTGCGTCGCCGCCGCACCTGCGATTTGACCTTCAGCATGGTCGGGGCTCCTGCGGAGAAAGCCGCCTTCAATGACATCCTGCAGCTCCCAGAAGGAGGAACGCCGATGGGCCTTGGACGTGAACAGGAGGTCGAAATCCACAAGCCTCCACGATTTATACCCGGCGAGCGGGTGAGGGCCAGACTTCACGTAAAGAATGACGGCACCTATGCTGGCAAAAACATCGGCGAAAATTTGGTGCGGAAGGGCGACGAAGGCTATGTGCGCGACATCGGCACCTTTCTCCAGCAGTTTTACATCTATGCGGTCGAATGGGTCGAACATGGCACTATCGTCGGCATGCGTGCGCGTGAACTGACGAGCCTGGACAACGCCGCTGCTTGCGGCGCTGCTGAAATCGCGGGGCCCCCAACGAAGGAATAGCGACATGAAGATAATGATTCGCAGAACGAGCGCCGGCTTGTCGGCTTACGTACCAAAGAAAGATCTCGAAGAGCCGATCGTAGACGTCGAGACTGAAGACTTGTGGGGCGGCACGGTCACACTCAGGAACGGCTGGAGGCTCGTCCTGCCCAAGCTATCGCGGGATACGCCTCTGCCGATCACCGTCCAAGCAAGGAAGATTCCTGACGAGGACTGATGCTGCAACGACAGACAAGAGAAACCAGCATGAACACAATCTTGACCTCGGACCGTCTCCTAATCGTTCGCAACGGTGACGCGGAAAAAAGACTTAAGCTGCTTCAGGAAGCGCTCGCTGCGGATCGGATCGTTCCCTATCTCGGTCCGGATCTCCTTCGGCTGCAATCCACGGAACCACCTGTACCGGACACCCCGGAAGCCGTCTCCGCGGCACTCAACAAACGCACACTTGCTCCCTCCAGGATACGCAGCAATATGTGGTCAGTCGCGGAGTTCATTGAACAGCGACGGCATCGCCGGACGCTTCAGACCTGGATGGCAGAAATATTTGGAGCACCCGTGGCGCCGACGGCCCTCCACGACTGGCTCGCGACGTTGCCGATCTCCCTTATCGTCGACGGCTGGTACGACGGGACAATGCGTGCGGCTTTCGCGAAGACCGGTCGAACGGATGTCGTCGAGATGCAAGGCGTCACGCGTGCGAACGGCGGCGGCGACATTTGGACAAAAACCTACGATCTCTCCGGGAGAGACGTCGAACGCGTCTCAGCGCCAAAGACGGTCCTCTATGCGCCGCACGGCAGTGTTATGCCAGCCTCGAACTTTCTAGTGTCCGATTCCGATTACGTGGAAGTCCTAACCGAAATTGATATCCAGACGCCAATACCTGAAATGGTGAAAGAACGGCGTACAGATCGCGGTTTTCTTTTCATTGGCTGCCGCTTCAACGATCAAATGCTCCGGATCTACGCTCGACAGATCATCAAGCGCTCCCACGGCCCCCACTTTGCAGTACTTGATGCGGAAGGCCTTACCAAAAACGAGCAGCGTTTCCTTGCAGCGAGCGCAATCACGGTTGTCGACCTGCCGACCGGCGAAGCCACGGCGCTGCTTGTCCCATTTGGCATTAAGACGGATGGTGAGGAAGGCCACACGGCTTCCGGTTCGAATTTCCGTAGCGGCTAGGGTGTAGCCGCAGATAGAAAGTGCTCTGTTTCTGCTAAGTTCGAATGTCATACTGCCCAGGTTTGCTGACGTGGTGGCGATGAGCGCGCGTGATCTCTGCAGCGGATCGAGGCTCTGTCGCAGGTGATCGACGGCAAGATCGGGGACGACCGCAGATTTACTGTTCGCTCAATGCCATGCGGAGGACCGATGGTTATCAAAAAAAACCTAAACAATTCCCACTACGCGGCAGAACCGCGGCCGGAATCGCCAAAGATAAGCCCTCGCATCGGCCACCATAATCAAGTTGTACGCTGATCGGCCGAAACGAGAGACCAAGGTTTGTCTTTAAACCCTCACCCGCACCGACTTCTCCAGTATGTCCAAACCGCGTTGGGCAGTTTGACTGTCGATAGTCAAGGGAGGAAGAAGCTTGATTACCTGGTCTTCCGCGCCGCATCGCTCTACCACCAGCCCTTGTTCGAAGGCTTGGCGGACGATTTTCTCCGCTAGTTTCCCCGTACGGCAGTCGAGCCCCAACATCATGCCTCTTCCCCGCACGGCAAGTTCAGAACGTTGGTTGCTTTGAGCAACTTCCCGAAGGCGCTCCATGAGCTGGCGTCCTGTTTCGATAACGCCCTTAGATAAGTTTTCATTTGTCCAGTATTTTTGCAAAGCAGCACTTGCCGTCACGAGTGCAAGGTTATTGCCTCTGAAAGTCCCAGTGTGTTCACCTGGCTGCCAAACGTCCAATTCGGATTTGAGCAGCAGAAGCGATAGAGGTAACCCATAACCGCTGAGGGATTTGGATAAAAGCACGATGTCTGGGGATATACCCGCAGACTCAAAACTGAAAAATTCGCCAGTTCGGCCGCAGCCAGCCTGAATGTCGTCAACAATCAGTAGGACGTCGTTCTTTCTGCAGAGCCGCTCAAGTGACTGCAGCCAGTCTGTGCTTGCAGGGTTGATACCTCCCTCGCCTTGAACAGTTTCCAGAATAATAGCTGCCGGCAAGTCGACTCCGCTACTACTATCAGCAAGCACCTTATCCAAGTAGTCGGACGTATCGTTGTCGGCTCCCCAGTAGCCGTCGTAGGGCATGAAAACTGCGCCGGCAGGGGTAAGACCTGCTGCATTTCGGAAATATCGATTGCCGGTTACGGCAAGGGCCCCCAAACTCCCTCCGTGATAGCCGTTTGTGAACGAGATTACGTTGTGCCGGCCGGTTGCCTTACGTGCGAGTTTCAAAGCAGCTTCAACAGCGTTGGCACCCGTGGGGCCGGTAAACTGAAATTTGTACGCCAGCCCGCGCGGGCGCAAAATTATATGGTCAAAATTTTTGATAAATTCTCGTTTCGCTGATGTTGCCATGTCTAACGCGTGGACAATCCGATTCGATTGCAGGTATTCCACTGCAGCATTTCGGATGTGGGGGTCGTTGTGACCGTAGTTAAGGGCACTCGCGCCGGAAAGAAAATCAATGAACTCACAACCATTCTCGTCTTCGAGGATGGCTCCTGCCGCCTTTCTGAACACCACAGGGAAGGATCGTGAATATGACCTCACATTTGACTCGAGGGTTTCAAATTCCAGTAGCGAGTTAGAACTACTCTCTTGAGGCATGATCTTCCTCCATAAGAAACTTGCAGAGTCTCATCTGGTCGTGAACTAGTCGAACCGCTCCCGGTCTGCCTTCACTAACCCTTTACAATTGGAGGCTGGCATCCTAGCCGACAACGGCGACCCATTGCACCTACCTGCAAAGGGAGTATCGTCATAGACCGTTTCTTGGTAACAGGCTCAGCGCGTGCCGGATACACGTTTGGAGAATTGCCGTTACTGCCGGACGGCAGCGTTGTGCCCAGTCCAACATCAGCAGTTGCGATATGACCGAAGACAGGTTCCGATGGCCGCCCCGCAACGGCCGGACGCAGGACCACACCCCGAGTTGGTCCTACAATTCGATAATTCCAAGGCTTGCTGCTTTCAAAGCCGCGACCGTTCGGCTACTGACATCCAACTTCCGCGTTATATTTTTTATGTGAAAATTTACGGTATTATCAGAAATACCAAGTATCCGCCCTATATCCCATGAAGACTTCCCCCTTGCTACCCAGAGAATACACTCTCTTTCTCTTGGAGTAAGTTCGGGGTATTTTCCCGCAACCCGCTGTTTCGCAAAATCCGCGACACTCAGATGGAAGTGCACAGCCGCAAATTTCAGATATGTAACCATTTTATTCTCGGGCTCGCAGGACGAGGGCCGAGCAAAGCTCATAATCGCAAAACTACCTCCGGGTCCGTGCAATGGAACACTGACCCCTGACCTCAAACCGAACGCTGCAGCCTCCTCGAAAAATCGCCGTTCCAGTTCCGTTTTGCTCATGTCATTGTGCGCTTCACTCCAACGAAAAGCATCCGCCTGCTTTCGGCTCTTTTTGATGATGGGATCAATTCTGTCATAGCCCATCTTGGCATAATGGTCCTGCCACTCATCAGGATAGCTGACGACAGGCGGATTGCAGCGGACCATCTTTAGGATTTCACCGCCCGATTGACGATGATAGGCGACCCATGGGAATTCGAGAATCCGAGCAAATGAACACAACAATTCGAAAAGCTTCGGGGATCGAATTATGCCCTGAGTTTTTTCGAGGAATTGGTAAAATTCAGCTGCATGCGCTTCTTCGATTGATTTAGGGAATTGCATGAGCGGAACCAAAAGAAAGCTGAAAGGATAGGTACCTGTCGGCTCCGCGGCCTCGACAGAATGCATTCACCCAAGTTCTGTAGCTCTGCCGCCGCATCCTTTGCCTCCAAACATCGTCACCGTCGTTACAGAGTTTTCGATGCAGAAACTCCGGCGTTGCTGCCGGAAGGGCTACACAACTTGCTCTGACCACGTGTGTTGCTCTTGGACTTGATTCGAGGAGTATCAAGAGCTGTGCCAATTCAGATCTGGGAGCAATTGCCGATGTTAATCAACGATTCGACCGCTTCGGTGCACGGCTGGACATACCAAGTTTTGTCGTAAGTCGATGAAACCCGACAAAAATAGCCATTGAGCGGCCCATCACTAACAACCATGTTTGGCCCATCGCCTCTCCAGCCATCCACGCAAGGGGATGGTGGTGACGTATCCCCACGTGCTCATTTCCGAGTACGCTTACGATTTTGGGATCAGAACCGCGGATGCCATCTTCGATCCTGTAAAGAGCGCGATACGCAGCAACGCCTCGTCGACGATAGGCGAGCCCTTCTTCGGCTTTGCCTTGATCAGCTTTCTGCCGCCATGAGCCCACCAGAAGGCGAGCCTCAGCGGATTACCGCGCATGCGGTCTGGCGTAACCAGGTGAGAGTAGCCGCCATAGGCATCGACTTGGATCGCGCCGTTGAATCCGTCTTAATTTCGGCAGCATATTCGCCGTTGCGCCCAGGCCGAGCACCCCGCCGGACGGCAAAGATCCGTTCCAGCCGCGGTCGCAGCCCCAGAGATAGCTATTTTCGTCCTGCCGCGCCCCGGATCCAAACACTGGAGCCGTGGTCTTATCTATATAGAGCCGTCCAATTGGCCATGTCGTCTGTGACCGGGTGCTCCACTCGTGCGCTAACAACACGCGTAATCAAGGGAATCGTGACGGCGCATGCCTTACTGTGTTGCGCCTATTTGTGATCTTATTTCCACGTGACAAGCAGTGAGCAATAGTTCGAACCGGCTAGCTCTGCGTCTTCATGCTTTCAGACATGATGTCCCTGGCGGCTGAAAGGAACGCATCCATTTGGGTTCTGGTGCCGATGCTGACGCGAATATAATTTTCCAATCCGGCATCGGGAAAGACGGCTACAAGTACGTTCTGCCTAGCCAAAGACGCTTGCCACCACTTGCCATCTTGTGCGGGTGGCACCCGAGCAAGCAAAAAGTTTGTGTGGGAGGGGATCACAGAAAAGCCCAATTGAGACAAGGCAGTCGTCGTTCTGTGTCTTTCATGTTTAATATATTTGTGGTTCTCGTGGTAGTCGGCGCGGTGCGAAAGGATACTAATGCCCACCGCATGGCCGATTACGTTCATATTGAAGACATTTTGGAGGTTGCGGAGCCTCTCAATAAGCTCAGGATGACCAAAGCCGAAACCAACACGTATTCCAGCGGCTGCAAAGCCTTTCGAAAATGTTCTCAATATCAGAAGGTTTGAATGGCGATCGACGAGGCGCAGGGCATCATCGGGCGCAAAGTCGACATACGCTTCGTCCACCACTATCAATTGGTCCGATTGCGCGACGAGGCGGTCGATTTCGTCCACGGGAACGAATGTTCCGGTCGGATTGTTCGGATTGGCCAGCAGTATGAATTTTGCATCTCTTGCTGGACCAAGAAGCAGCTGCTCGATCGGCAGAGAATAAGACTCGCCCCATTCGATTTCGAGAAATCGAGCGCCCTGCAACATGGCAAGTTTGCGGTTAAAGGAAAAACCTGGCGATATCATCGCCACGCTATCTCCCGGGTCTAGGAATGCTCTGTAGATGAGCCCGAGCAGCTCAGACGAGCCGTTCCCGGCGATCACCTGATCCTGGGAGAGGCCATACGCATTGGCGGCTGCGTCGCGCAAACTCAGATTGTCATCTTCGGGATACAGATAATGCCGTTCGAGGGCCGCCAGCGCACTTTGCATCACCATCATCGGCAACGGAAATGGATTCTCATTCGTGTTTAGTTTAACGCAGTTTGCATCTCGGCTCGGTTGATTGGAGGGTAGCGCATTTAGCTCTCTCGCCAGCGGCGAAAGAGCCGAAAGCACGCCCTGCAGCTTTGCATCAGACATATCTTTTCTCCGTTTCAGTAAGCCGATCCGTGAGCGCGTAATCGGCATGTCTCATGCTGAAGCCAACAATAGCATCGGACGTTGGCGCGGCCCGCCTGGGGCTGCAACGACCACCGCGTAGTTAATAGCCAAGGACCGCCGCGGCCGCCTCAAGCCGCCAATGCTTAAGCCTCCGCACTCTCACAATCATGCGTCACTTTGCTCCATTCGCCTTTCGAGGAACTGTTCGATCTCAAACGCCAACGCCGCAGGGTCGTGGCCAACCGTTTCGAGCTGCAACTCAGGGCTCTCAGGGATCTCGTACGGCGAGGAAACGCCGGTGAAATTGGCTATTTTGCCAGCGAACGCCTTCCGATAAAGCCCCTTCGGATCGCGCCGCGCGCATTCCTCGAGCGGCGTGTCGACGAAAATTTCGATGAACTCCCCCTCCTCCATCAGTTCGCGAGCCATCCGGCGTTCGCCGCGGAACGGCGAGATCAAGGACACGAGCACGATCAACCCGGCATCGGCCATCAGCTTAGCGACCTCGGCGACGCGGCGGATGTTCTCGACACGATCAGACTGGTTGAAGCCTAGGTCGCGATTGAGCCCGTGGCGCACGTTGTCGCCGTCGAGGATGTAGGTGTGCTTACCGCGGGCATGCAGCAACCGGTCGAGCGCATTGGCGATTGTGGACTTGCCGGAGCCGGAAAGTCCGGTGAACCACAGGACGGCTGGCCGCTGGCTCTTCATCGCCGCGCGCGCGCCCTTGTCAAAGCCGGTCGCCTGCCAATGCACGTTGTCGGCGCGCCTTGCCCAGCTTTGGCTACCGCTGAAAAGCTTTGTATTGAAGACCCCGGTCGGCCCATAGGCTTTGCGAAAGAACTCGGGAGGATCGACATGGTCGATGATGTCCAGCTCGTTTTCCCAGCACAGCTTCCACCGCAGCTCAGAACGCATGCAAAGACCTCCTTTGGTATTTCTTGCTGCTATTTTGAAGCACGCATTGTTTGATTGAAGCAGCGGTCACTCCGCTGCATGTCGGCTCCGTTGCTCGGGTTCGCGCTATAGCCAGTCCGGACCGTCGAAGGTTTCGGCGTCACTCGCGTCTGAGATCAAAATTCCTAATGCATCATCATGGGAGATTGGTAAAATTAATTGTATCAATGAAATCATCGATGCTTTGGATGATGAATATACGGGTTTCTTAGAGCCCGATTTAAAAGAAGTTGAGCGATAACAGGCAGTTGTGATTCCCTATTGGTGCTAAATCAAATGGGGTTTCGATGAGCTGGACTGCTATCGCTCGCCGTGAGCATAACCGAGACGCGCTTCGTTTTCCAAGTGATTTGAAGGACCGGGAATGGGCGTTGATCAAACCGCTGATCCCGCCAGCGCGTCGTGGCGGGCGGCGTCGGACGACGAATATGCGCTCGGTCGTGGAGGCGATCCTCTATATCGCCTCGAGCGGCTGCCAATGGCGCATGCTGCCGGGCGATTTTCCGCCGGTTTCGACGGTGCGCGGTTATTTTTATGCTTGGCGCGCGATCGGACTGTGGCAGAGCATCAACCAGCTTCTGGTGATGGCGGCGCGGGAAATCGAGGGACGCGAGGCGCACCCCACGGCAGGGATCATCGACAGCCAAAGCGTCAAGACCACGGAAAGTGGCGGAATATCCGGCTATGATGCAGGCAAGAAGATTAAAGGCCGCAAGCGTCACATTGTCACCGATACGCTTGGATTTCTGATCTTCGTGTTCATCCATGCTGCTGACATACAGGATCGTGACGGCGCTCCCCATGTTCTCAAGGCGATCCGCCGCCGTTTTCCCTGGCTGCGCCACATCTTTGCCGATGGTGGCTACGCCGGCAGCAAGTTGAGGCAAGCAATGTGCGGCCATGGTGACTGGACGATCGAAATCATCAAGCGTTCGGATCAAGCCAAGGGCTTCGTCGTCCTGCCCAAGAGATGGGTGGTGGAAAGGACTTTCGCCTGGCTTGGACGCTGCCGCCGTCTCGCCAAGGATTGGGAGAAATCGATCGAAAGCGCAACCGCGTGGGCGCAAATCGCTTCAATCCGAATGCTCACAAGGCGCATCGCAAGATATTGGATATACGAATGAACTTTTGAATCGGGCTCTTAGGCTTTGACGTGACCTTCCTGCTTGCCGCGTAAGACGACCGCGCAACCCCTTCAGCGGCCGAGAGCAGGGATGAGTTGGACCAGTTGACCCAACATGCGCCTCCCCGTTACCCACCTATGCCCCGCAGAGCTGTGGCGATGAATGGTCGGCAGCTAGTCCTAACCGCCTGCGCAAAGCTCGCTTCGGCAACCAGCAACGGCGCGAGCGTTTGGTCGCGGCTTCTGATAGAACTTCATCAGGGACGGACGCACGTTCTGTTTCTTGACGCGAGCGATCTACGTCCTATTCGCGATCGTCTGCAGTGGCGCTGGTAGACGCGACTTTCACAGCACCATCGCCGCTGTCGCTACCGGTCTCGTCTATGCGGCTTAGTAAGCTGTAAATATCTTGCAAAATCTCTTCATCGAAAGTCCGCAACTTCACGATAGTAGCCAACAGCAGAACCGCTTTGGTTTCAGTTTCGCCCCAAAGATAAGGTGCCGCCGGGGCGATAATCTCTTCCGGAGTTGCATCCAAAACCTCACACAGATGAATCAGTCGGCTCACGGTCAAGCGGGATACTCCATTTTCGTACCGGCCGTAGACCTGCTTAGTGATGCCAAGCAAGGGCGCCAGTTTCGAGCGCGGGAGTTTTCGCTTATCGCGGGCTTCGCGAAGGCTGATGCTGATCAAGTTTTCGAGTTCGGCGCTAAGTGCAATCCGTCCGTCAAAAGGTTTTCGATAGACCGGCTTGTCTATGCCTGGATCATCGACTTGTTGCAAACCGAGTTCATTAATCCATTGCTTCAATGATGGTCCTGACATTGCTCCGACTGAGGTAAATGCGCCAGAGCTCTTTACCCGGAAAGTGATGTGCTTGGAACCACCAATGTTTCGATTTCGGTCTCATTTGGCGCATTTTTGTCCACGCGAACCTCACCCGATAGCTATCGTTCACTCAAATATATCAGTGAGCGCAAGTACATAGATCTAGCCAACACCGAAATCGCTTCACGCAAGGATTATCCAATTGCGCCAAATTGGCTATGAACACCTTCCGGGACGTCGTGTGCGGGCATGGTGGTCTTTTGTCCTGCACGTGGAGACTCTCGGCTCACGGCCAACCAATCACGGCTGCGCGTGTTGGCTGCCCTAGGCGATGCCCTCATAGTACCTCTGAAGGGCGGCAGCCATGAACAGCGAGGTTTGTCTAGCTGCGTTTCCCGTCTCCGCGACTCGACCCCTTTTCGCGGAACCTGATCCGTGATGTCGAAAGGCTATTTCCGAGCCGAATGGCACAAAGGGATCGGCGCGATGGAACAGAGGCGCGGAGAGGACAGGCTTCGATTTAGTAATTAAAAAAGCATGCGCGCCGGCAGCTCGAATACCCACATGGCATTGAGCAGGAGAACCCAATGTGGGAGTTAATCACAGACCCTACTGTCGAAGCAAAGCGCATGCAAATAGACTTGGCGTCGCTCGTCGACGAATCGCTTGAGCATCGAGCAAGATCGACGCCAACCAACGATCGAATATTGCGCAATCGGCACGTATTGTGTTCAGACGGAAATGTGAAAAACTAAGTTGTGAGATTGCGGGTGTCTACACACCGACGACAGCGCGTCGGCTGCGACACCCGGCTATCACCGATACTGCTACTGGTCAGGGGCGTCACAGACAAACCCGGCTCACTTCACGGTCTCCGCTACATCACTGATACCCCTGTCGCTATCGTCGTCATCGGGGATCATTCGCTGCAGGAGCCGAATAAGATCGCGCGTCGTGCCGTTCGGAAGTCTCCTGAGAACCCGAGCCAGTGTGAGACAATCCTCGGCCTCCTCCGATGTGCGGCCCCAAAGATGTGGCGCAGCTTCAAAGATCATATCGATAGGCATAAAGCCAAGAATCTCACACAGATGGATCATCCGGGTAACAGTCATTTTGGAAAATGCCCGCTCGTAGCGTCCGTATACAGGGATGGACAGACCAAGCATTGGAGCAACGTCCGCACGAGACAGGCCTTGCGCTTCGCGTGTCTTTTTCAGGAACGCGCTGATCAATTCCTCCATGTGTCCCAGGGATGTAATTTTGCCGTCGAAACCTGGCTTTCGATAGATCGGCTTGTCAACCTCCGGATCGGCGGTGCTGACGAGGCCTCTCGAACTTCTGTAGCTTGCTAGATCTTCCGTCACCGCACGTCCCTGTTTTCCTGCCACTCGTTGTAGGCGTGCCCCAACTGAACGGATTTGAACCACTTATCATCGCCACACTACAACCGTTTAAATACCCATTTTGGGCATTTTTTGCGTTATAGCAAATATTTGAGGGTTTAGCCAAATTGCTTCAGGATTGCATGCAAAACAGCCGCTGAGACCGGTCGCCCAGTTCCGTGAAAGATCTGTCGGCTATGGCCGCACCTCGCCACTGAATCATCTAGGTTAGCGTTGAATTTGAGCGCAAATTCACATTCAATGCTCAACATCTTCTAAGCCGTCATCGGTGAGGACGAGAAAAGTAAACCTCGAAAACCGATCCATTTCCCCGTCCCACGATATCCCATTTGGCTAGCTGGGAAAGCTCCGCCGTGCTGGAGATCACCCAGCCAAGAACCCATATCGGTTACCTCTCCCGCAAGCGTGTAGGTTCGAAATTCCGCCTCCTTCAACCAAGCTATCGAAAGAGAGCGCTGCATAGATCCACCTGCTCCGACCTTTTAGTCCGCTAGCAAAAGGCGGTCGGGGACCGACTTCTCGAAGCGGTTTCCTGCCGGCCGACTAGGGCTACGGCAGCGCCGAAATCCTCGCCAAGCCGGTCGAGTCTAAGGCTTCGGCAACATCGCGCCGAAGAGCAACAGGAAGGGCTCAGTCCTCTTCTCACGCTGGGTCTATCGGCAGCGTAACCTCGTGAAGCGTCAAAAGCATTGGTTCGATCGCAATTGACGCAAAGATAACAGTCGCGTGCGATCGCGCACATTGACAGGTTGGCATGATGCAAGTGCCGACGTGCATTGTGAGCTCGACCCAATTCACTCCCAATGCTGGGTCGGCCTTCGGACGGATCGCTCGCAAGGTTGACGGCGTTCACATACTAGGCGGAGTGGCACAATCTACGACTCCCGACACACGGTGAGCACCGGAAGGCGCCTTCTGTCGCCATTGAAACATTCACTAACAATGCTCTGGTGGCACACCAATTGCTTGTAAGAGCCCAGATCTCTGCCGGCAATGGTTCCGGTCCAAGCTCCAGTGGTTACTATCGACGATGACCAACACTTTTAGATGTAAGGCCCATCTTCGCCCATGTCGTACCCTACGAACGGAGATCGTCAGCGATCATCACGCGCGGCGGCGTGCAGCCGATCCAAAGAGCTTTGTCACGAGCCACTGCTCAGCGCGGGAGCCTCTTCGGCTTTGGATCAAGACGTCTAGAGCAATGCCATTCTGGCCGACAGCGCCGCCAGAGCCAATGTTTTTCGCACGCGATCGAAATAACCGAATTCGTCGAGATGTCATGTCGCCGCGAATGGGACTGCTTCGAGGGATTCCAGCGGGAGATCGCCTTGCCGAGTTAGGGCTCCCACTGGCACGCGGGTTCATTGGTGACGCCGGTGCCGCATGTTGGCCGCCGCAACCCGCTAAACTTAACGGCGCCCTGGAACCTGAAGAGACACAGCGAAATTGGCCTTTTGTTTGGCACCGGTTGGACTAGGCCCGATGTTCGTTTTCGTCTCAAAAGTGGAGACGCGATATGATTTCGAATCACCAAGCCGACGTCGTTGGCGATAGCGACAAGCTCATCGAGCATGCGCTGCGAGCTGCCATGGATACTGCTCTAAGTCCGGCTGCGCCGGCTCACCTGCGTGGAGCGCTAGACGCGGCAGTGTTTCCAGGTGGCTCCCGAATGCGCCCCAAGCTCTGCTTGAAAGTCTCCTATGTGTGCGGCGAAAGACATCCTGAGCTGGCGACAAGAGCCGCGGCAGCAATTGAATTGCTACACTGTGCCTCGTTGGTGCATGACGACTTGCCTTGCTTCGATAACGCCGCGCTACGCCGCGGCAGACCGACAGTGCACCGGCTTTTCGGAGAGCCTATCGCCGTTTTGGCTGGCGATGCCTTGATTGTGATGGCTTTCAAATACCTCAGCTTGCAGGCTGCGCTAACACCTGAGTTGGGCGCGCGCATGATCGAGGTGGTTGCGGAGGCGGTCGGCCCCAGTCACGGACTGATCGCCGGACAGTCGATGGAGGCAATGACGCACGTCCCAATCGACCGCTATCACCATTACAAGACCGGCTCCCTCTTTGTCGCAGCGGCCACGTGCGGTGCCCTGGCAAGTGATGTTGATCCGGCCCCATGGTCTAAGGTGGGGGAATTGCTCGGGCATGCGTATCAGATCGCCGACGACATCGCAGATACAGTCGGTCGCGCCGAAGTGCTTGGCAAATTGCCTGCCGTGGACACGCAGCTGAAGCGGCCCAGTATCGTTCGCGGCGAAGGATTGGATAGCGCAGCCGCCAGATTTTACGCGTATCTCGAACAGATAGGTGACACCGTTCCTGCCAGCCCTCACAAACGGTCCTTCGTTAACTGGCTGAATCATGCACTTTGCAAAGGCGTGGCGGGACCGGGAAAAGCCGGGCTAATTCAACAAGCGGCGCTGGATTGCGCACCTTTATGAGCTCCGAATTCCGTTACGCATAACCTAGCTAACCGGCGGCATCATTACCGCTTCATCGTCAACAGCTGCCTCATGAACACTTCGTTCCCTGTATCGAACCCGTGGGCCAGGTGGATTAGAGGTCTAGCTTTAGCGTTAACGGTTTTTGCAACCAGCTAGGCGCCGGCCGACACGAGCGAGCGACGCCGGCATCATCCAGCTGGCGGATGCGCGGAGGGCAACAAGCGCGCCTGGCGCAACGTCGCCAGATCAGGTGAGCCGGTGCAAAAGCAGGCGACGGCCAACTGGCGGATGACGACCTCGAAATGCGCGACGACCGCTTCGGTCGATACCGTAGCCGCTGGCAGCACGCCGGCTGCCTGCCCGGCGATGTCCGCGCCCAGGCGAATGGCCTTGGCCACGTCGACGCCATCGCGGATCCCGCCGGACGCGATAAGCTTCACCGTTGGCAGCGCCCGACGTACCGCCTGCAAACTGGCCGGTGTCGGGATCCCCCAATCGGCGAACGCCATCGCCACTGCACGGCCGGCGGCATCGCGGGCGCGCTCGCCCTCCACCGCGGCCCAACTGGTGCCGCCCGCTCCGGCGACATCAATCACCGCAACACCCGCCTCGACGAGCGCGCAGGCCACCGAGGCGGACAGGCCCGACCCCACTTCTTTGGCCACGATCGGCACGCCCACGCTACGCGCGGCGCGAGCCATTTGCGCCAGGACGCCGCGCCAGTCGCGGTCGCCATCCGGCTGTAGCGCTTCCTGCAGCGGATTGAGATGGACGATCAGCCCATCAGCCTCCAGCGCATCGACAGCCCGGCGCGCCAGATCAAGGCCGTCGGCCTCACGCAGTTGCGCGGCGCCGATATTGGCCAGCAAGGGAATGTCAGGCGCCAGGCGGCGAAGCGCGCGCGTCAGTCCCTGGGAATTGCGCGATTGCAGGCTCACGCGCTGCGAACCGACGCACATGGCGATCCCCAAGGCTTGCGCCGCCTCGCTCAGATGCCGATTGATGGCCTCGGCGCGTGGCATTCCGCCGGTCATGGAACTGATCAGCAGCGGCGCACGCATGGGCTTGCCTAACAGCGAGGTGCGCAGTCCGATCTGCGTCAGGTCCAGCTCGGGTAGTGCGCAGTGTTCGAACCGGATTTGCTCCCAGCCGGCGGCGACCGTGGCTGGCGCCGTTCGCCGATTAAGCACGAGGTCCAGATGGTCGTCCTTGCGCCGGGTCAGGGCGTCGTCGCACATGCTCGCTCTATCCGCCGTATTGGGCGTTGGCGTTGCGTCGGATCGGACCGAGGGCGCTACGCGCACGCCGCCGCCTCCCGCGCGTTCACGCCGGCGCACGCTGGCCTCCCCCCGCAGCATGGTTGCCGTAGCGGCTGATCGAGGTCTCGTAGTACTTCGCGCGAATCGCCGCCATGGCCTCGATTAACGGTCCCCATGGCGCAGGAAAGCGTTCCTCCACCATCACTCGGTGCAGCATGCGCTCATGGCCGGCCAGCTCGTCGTTGAGGAAATCCTCCACAGGCATAGCCGGATAACGCTGCAGGAGCAGGATGGCAGCGTTGTCGGCCTCTCCCGCCGACCTATCCTTGGCGCGTCCATGCAGATCGTTCTGCAGGCGCCCTATCGTGGAGATGAGCCGCAGTACCTGGCGAAACGCCGGACGCGCGCGCAGGGTCGCCATGTCCAGCCCCCAAAGCAACGACAGGCAACAGAACACGTTCGCGTAGGCGATCGAATCGATGGAATTGTGCAAGTATTCGGCGTAAGACCAGCGTTGCGCCCCCGCCGCCTGCGCGTGTTCGGCGCGAAGCGCCGCGCAGTAGCACTGGGTATCGTTAAGAAGCTGAGTATAGTCGCGCCTATCGTAGGCGAGCGCGGCCAGGGAAGCGCGCAGCACAGCGCAGCCCTCGAACCCGGGGATCGCGCATGGGCCGCCCTGCCCCAGCGCCTGCTCCACCGCGGCCAGCTGCTCTGGCGCGATCAGGCCAAGGTCGTTGCAATCGTCGAGCCAAAACAGTAGCGCCAACTCGCGATAAAACGCCACGATCAGCTTTTCGTCCTGCGGATCCCGGCCGGTGCGGGCGCTGGTATCGTGCAGGCTCGGTTGGATACGCTGCAGGATGTACTGTCCGCCCCTAACTGCTTCCACGGCATGCTCGTCGGCGAATCCGGTTAGAGAACGCCCCCACTCCAGTACTTGCTGCAGCGCGCTTTCGGTCGGGATCATTGCGCTATTCCTCCTGCTCCCTCGGCCGGGATGCGCCGCCCCCAACGAAGAGCCAGCCACAAGCCGGCGAGTTCGATCACGCGCACGACCCGGGTCGGGCAATACAATTCCTTGCCGATCCACAGCGGCGTCTGCGGCAATTCATGCGCCTCATGGCGAGCGAGCATCCACTCCAACGCGTGCGCGACCGCCAGCGCGATGCGGGCGCGCCCTGTCGGCTCTTCGCGCCCATCCATCACGTGCAAGGCGAACAGCGCATAGGCGGTTTCTTCAAATGTTGACGCGCGACCGGCGCCCCAGCCGCCGTCGTCGCACTGCGCCTGCAACAGCGCCGCCAGCGCGCGCTCGTCGCGCCACTGGGGCACGCCTTGCGCGAGCGCAGCAATTGCATGCGCGGTGGGATACAGCCACGAAACGTGCCATTTTTCATTGTCCCATAGACCGTCCGGGTTGCGATTGGCCTCAAGGTAAGCGCTGGTGCCGGCGGTGGGCTTTCCCAACAGTCTGAACGCATGCAGGGCGTGGATGTTGGTCGAGACCGAGGCATTGCGCTCGCCGGGGAAGGTAACGAACAGCCCGCCGATTTCGAAATGGCGCAACGCGTCGGCAGCCGGGTTGCGTCCTGCTAGGCGCAGGATGCACAACGCAACGGCGGTGTCGTCCGCATCGGCCGCGAAGTGCAAGGCCGGACCCAGACCGCGCACGCCCAGACAGGCATCGAGCTGCGCGACGATCACGCCTACCGCCTCGGCGAGCGCGGGATGCGAAAACAACCCGGCCAGGTGCAGGGTGTACAGCGACCAGCATGGCTCGAATACGTTGATCGGCCAGACGCTAGGAACGACACCTTCAATGCCGCTACGTGCCGCGCGCGATGCGGCCTGAAGATACCTGTCGGCACGCCCGACCTGTGGCGCGCTCGCCTGTGTGAGGGCGTGCGCACGCCACGCGGCGGTTGCCGCCGGGCTGATGCCGATGCTGCCGTCGTCGTCCAGGCATGCCGTGGTCGGCGACGTGCCCCAGGCTTCCCAGGAGTGCAACAACGGATGGCCGCTCGGCAGCGGTCCCACCGTCCCCAACTTGGCCAGGCACGCCTGCCGCAACGGCAACAGCGCCGGGTAGCGCGGAAACACCACGTCGTCCACCAAGGATGCGGCCTCGCCGGAGATCTGCGGCAGGATCAGCTCCGCGCCTACCGGCGCGTCTTCCGGCACCGCATCTGCGTAGGGATCCGGCTGGCGCTCGAGGAACCGCGTTGCAGCCTGAACTGCGTCCGCAGCGCCGGGAAGAGGATCGGCACGCTGCAATGCAAGCAACGCCGCCCACGTGGGTGCATGGCGGAACAGTGGGAAGTCAGCACTTCCCCACCCGCCATCAGCCTGTTGCTGCGCCATGAGCCACGCGTATGCGTTCTGCCGACCGGTGACGTTGCCGCGGAAGTGCAAAACGCGCGCCGTGTCGTAAACGGAGGGACTGACGCTGCCGCCATCGCGCGTCTCGTTCAGCAGGTGGCGCAATTCAGAAAGGATCTGTTCGGACAGCGCATTCATGCGGGATGTTCCCTCTGCAGGCAGTTGACGAGAAGCAGGATGGGGCGGACGTCGGGCACCGCCGCGGGCCCGTCGCGGCGAAGCGCACCCATGCTGGCGGCGGTCCGCCGGACAGCGCGGCGGACCGCGGTGGGCAACCGCTGCGATCTGCGCCGCGGAATCGGACACAATGTAGCATCTAGCGCTGCCGCCGGCGGATCGCAGCGTTACGGCGGCGCCTCCGTGCCGACCGGCGCCCTTGCGCACGGCGCGTGCTTGAACGGATACCCTTTTGGCCCGCTGCACGGCCTGCGCCAACCGCTCCGCACGCGGCCGCAGTGGGGTGATGGCTTCCTCGGCCTCGGGCCATAGGCCCGGCACTGACTGGCGCGCTGCATGCAGCTCCGTGATCGGCACGCCGGTTGCATTCTTCTCCGCCACATGCTTGCCGGGGGCTTGCCCAGCGTCGTGTCATCCGCTGGCGTGTCATCCTCGACCACCTACGATCCGAAACAGGCGCGATAGCGATCCAGCGCGCGGAACAGCGTAACGCGCGGCATCCTCCGCGACGGCGCATAGCGCGACCATGCGTACGGACGCGCGCACCGGCACTCCGCCGCACGCCTGCGCGCCCAATCCGCCGAACGGGGAAACGCCAGTTCGGTCGTCGTTTAGCATGGAACCCGTCTGCATGTTGTTCATCTCCTCGTACGTGACAGAGAATGCCGCGGCGAGCGGCGAGCCGCGGTGTTGCCGGCGTCGCACCGGGCGCGCGCGCCGAGTGCAGCAATGCCGCCCATCGCCGGCGCCGCTGCCTCCTGACACGGGGCAGACGATCCCAGCTCATGAGAATCCGATGCGGATTGTCATGGACGGATGTGCGGTCGGGTAATAGCGCCGGCCATTATCGACGCCGCTCATCAACCGCGGCCGCACCCCGGCCTCCTGCATGGTCAATGCCAAGGCGATGCTGAACTGCACCAGCTCCAGCCATACTAGATGATAGCCCATGCAGACGTGTGGGCCGGCACCGAACTGCAGCATGTCCACCGGCCGGATCGGCTCCGTGCGTTGCAGCCACCGTCCCAGACGGAACTGATCAGGCGCTTCGTGCAGCAGCGCCGAGGTCGAGAAATGCAGCAGTGGGATGCACAAATGAGTGCCCGCAGGAATGCGCCGCTGGCCGAGTTGTAATTCCTGCATCGCGCGACGCGGTACGAGCGAGGAAGCCGGATGCATTCGTAGCGTCTCCCGAAACAGTGCCTCTGCGACCGGACATTGCGCCAGGTCCTCGTGCCCGGTCGGCACCGCGCCCACGCGTTGCGCCTCTTCGACCAGGGCGTCCCACAGCTCTGGCTGCTGCGCCAGCTCGATCACCATCCAGGCCATCGTTGAGGCGGAGGTCTCGTGGCCGGCAAGCAGCAGCAAGCGGATATTGGCGACCAGGACGTCATCGGAGAGTGCGCCGTCGCTGCGATCGAAGGCGCTCACCATGTCGTTGATCAACCCGGTGCGCGCGGCGCGCGCGCGCGCGTCCCGGATGAACTGGCGCGACTGCGCGTCGATCCAATCGCGGGCGGCGCGGCCGCGCCGCAATGGCATCCCCGGCAGGTCGATCGGGGGCGCGACCATCAAGTGTAGCAGTTGCCGGTACTTGCGATGCCACTCCGACAGGTCTTGGGCGGGGATGCCCATGAGACTGAAGGTGAGTTTAAGCATCAGGTTGCGGGTGTCTGGCAGGATAGCGACTTCACCGCGGTCGCGCCACGCCCTGACCTGAGCCCGAATAATTGGTTCGAACAGCTCGCCAATGCCGGCCTCAGTCAGACCCCTGGGCAGAAACGCCGCCTTTATCCCATCGCGCGCCTGCCGGTGCGCGCTGCCGTCCAAAGTGACCAACGTTCCGCCAAGGATGTCGGGCGCCATCTCTTCGATCAGTGCCGAGGACACTTCCTTGTGCCGGAGCAATGCGAGCGCATCCGGATCCAGGCATGTCATCAGGTGTCCGGCCGGGCCGAAATCCAGCCAGAAGTGGCTGCCTAGCGTCCTTTCGGCGCGCCGCAGCAGGCGCGGCAGATCGCAGACGATGGCGGGAAGATGCCCGACCAGGGGGAAAGCGCCAGGCATGACCGGGATGTCGTCCCGTAGCCGGTGCCAGCGGTTCAGCGGGTTGAGCAGCATGTCCATCACCAGTGCGACGTTGCGGCTGCTTCGGCGGCGTCACCGGCCGGCAGAGCCGCGCTGTTGCCACCGTCGGCGTAGGTTGGAACATGCGACAACATGCCGCCGTCGATACACAACACCTGGCCGGTGATGAACGCAGCCTCGTCGGAGAGCAGGAATGCGACCAGCGCGGCTACGTCCTCGGGGCGGCCGACGTGCGGCAGGAGCTGGTGCCGGTGTAGATGCCGTTGCATGCACTCGTCCAGCTTGGCGAAGAGGCGTTCCGTCATGATAAGGCCTGGCGCAACCGCGTTGCAGCGGATCTTCGCGTGTCCGTACTGGGTGGCAAGCGAGGCCGACAGCATGTTCATTGCGGCCTTCGACGCGGCGTAGGACGTCAGTGCGGTGTCGCCGCTGAGCCCTTGGCACGATGACATGTTCACGATCGCGCCACCACCGCGGGTGATCATTTGTGGGATGGCCTGCCGGCAGCAGAGGAGCGTGCCGCGCAAATTGGTCGCCATGGTCTTGTCCCAGACCGCCACGTCCAGGTCGAGGATCGCGCGGTCGTGCGGGGTCAAATGCATGGCGCTCGCATTGTTCACAAGCACGTCTACCCCACCGAAGCGCCGCTTCGCCGTTTGGAAAAGCTCTGCCACCGCCTGCGCATCTGCGATGTCCATGGCCACGGCCAGCGCTTGGCCCGCTTCGGCTGCGATCTGTGCGGTGCAGGCGATGGCAGCGGGGCCATCAATGTCGGCCACCACCACTCTTCCGCCCTCGCGTGCGATGGCGAGGGCGCATGCCTTGCCGATCCCGGCGCCGGCGCCGGTCACCACGGCCACCTTGCCTTTAAATCGTTCCATCATGTTCTCCTGGATTGCGTAGGTCTTTCGCTGCATGTCGCTCAGCGTCTGCCTGAGAGGGCGTAGGGCCGGGGTTGGTGCAGTGGTTATCGCCGGCTTCGCTTTCGATCACCCGAATAGCCGCGACCGGGCACTGGCTTTCTGCTAGCCGCACGGCGGCGTGCAGCGCCTGCGGGACCGTCGCCATGCACACTTCGGCCACGCCGTCCGGTTCGCGCTGACGAAAGGCGCCCGGCAGCGTCAACACGCACTGACCAGTGGTTCCGCACAGGTCCTGGTCGACCACGACGCGAACCTCAGCCGCCGCCTGCGCGTGCAGCCGCACCGGCAGCGCGCGGAACGTCCTAAGGAACGCTGAGGGCTCCCGGGTCGGCTGCTCGGCCAAGGCCAACGTGGGAAAGCGCGCCTGGATCTGCGGCAGGCTCTCGGCCAGCTGCACCCTGGCGAGTTGCGCACCTAGGCAGAAGTGGATGCCGTGGCCGAAGCTCAGCATAATCTTTCCGTCGTTCGACATGCCAGGCCTGGTGCCGTAGAACCGCACCGGATCGAATCGGTCGGGATCAGCGAAAGCGTCCGGGTCGCGATTGCCGGCCGCGATCAGCACGCGCACGTCCGCGTCCTTCGGGATCACCACGCCACGCAATTCGATGTCGCGCTGGGCGATACGCGGAATGGAGCTGAACATGGCGGGCGCCTCGCAGCGCAGTACTTCTTCCACGAATGCCTCCACCCCTGCGGCGTCTCCCTGGAGCCAGTGCCGCTCCTCGGGGTAGGCCAGCATCGCCAGCACCGCATGGTCGATAGTCGCAGCAGTGGTGGCGAAGCCGCCCAGCAACATGCCCCACAGCATGCTGATCAACTCCGCGTCCGAAAGCGTGTCGGCATCGTCGCTGTGTGCGCCGACCAGTGTCGACACGATGTCGCGGCAGGGATCGGCGCGCTTGCGCAATATGAGGTCGCCGAAATAGGCCTTCACCCTGGCGCTGGCCACGTCCGCCGCGGCGAGCTGTGGATCGCTGGCGTGCGGGCTCAGGCCTTCTAGAATGGCGCTGACGATCGCTGAGAGCTCGAAAATGTCGTCTTGGGGCATGCCGAACAATTCAGCGAAGACAAGCATGGGCAAGGCCAGTGCGAATTCCCGATGCAGGTCCACCGCCTCTCCTCGCTCCAGTGCGGGCGCCATGCCATCCAGGCGGGCTGCGACGATGCGCGCGATGCTCGGCCGCAGGTTGTCGATATGACCCACGGTGAAATCGCGCGAAATCAGCCGGCGCAGACGCGTATGCGTCGGTGGTTCCTTCATGGCTAGCGTGGACGCCAGCAGATTGAGCGACAGGCTGCTCGCCGCACGCGGGAAATAGCGCGCCAGTTCGGATGGCGCCGGTCCCCGAAACGCATCGCCCGTGGCCTTGAACGCCCAGTAGATGTCGGCGTGGCGGCTCAACAGAAAGATGCCCGACGCCGCGCGGTGCACCGGATCGTGCTCTTGCAACCACCGCATGAACGGGTACGGGTCTTGGATGCATGCTGGCGACGCCAGCTCGGCGAAGGCGTCGTGGCATGCTGCCTTGGTTTCTTGCACGTCCATCTTGGTTACCTGTCGGGTGGCTGATCTGACCGGCGCGCGCCAGGCGCCGTCAAATGAGAAAATTGCGATACCGGGCGGCGTCCGCACCAGATCACCGGCATCTCCTCGAACCCGCCGGTGATGATCTCCTTGCGCAACTTCAGTTCGTCGGGCGCCACGGCCAGGCGCAACGCGGGAAAGCGCTGGAAGATCGAACCGAATACGGCCTTCAGTTCCAGCCTGGCCAGCGCCGCCCCGATGCAATTGTGCTGCCCGTAGGAGAACGCCAGGTGGGGATTTGCGTCGCGTCCGATGTCGAAGACTTCCGGGTCTTTGAAATGGCGCGGATCAAACGAGGTCGCCGGCAGGCCGACCAGTACTTTGCTCTCCGCGGGTATATGCACGCCTGCGATGGTCACGTCGGTCCGGGGATAGCGCATGATGCCGTCCCAGCCCGCACCAGGCGAATACATGCGCAGTATTTCCTCCACCGCCTTGTCCACCAGGGACGGATCGCGGACCAGGCGTTCGCGCTGTTGCGGATGGCGAAACATGGCCAGCAGGCCGAATTCGATCTGCGCGACGGTGCTCTCGTGCCCCGCCACCAGCACGCCCGCCGCGAGGCCGATCGCCTCTTCCTCGGTCGCTTTGCCCTGGTCGACCGCGGCGAGCAGATCCGTCAGCAGGTTATCGCCCGGATCCTGTCGCTTGCCCCGTATTTTGCCGTGAATGTAGGCGCGGAGCTCTTCCCAGGCCAGGCCCGACGCCCTGCGCGGGCCGCTTTCATGCTGGTGCGTCATCACCTCGTCGGAGAGTCCTGCGAAAAAGGCGTGTTCCTCGAAGGGCACGCCCATCAGCGCGCTGATTACCTTGGCCGGAAGCGGAAAGGAGACATGGCGTCGCAAGTCTGCGGGCTGGGGCTGAACCGCCAGCGTATCGAACAACTGCACGGTGATCGCCTCGACCTGCTGCGTAAGCAGCTTCACCCTGCTGTTGCTGAAGGCCGGCGCCACGATCGTGCGTAACCGAGCATGCTCGTCCCCTTCGTGCGAGACCAGCCATCCCGGCGAACCGAGAATGACCGAATCCGGGGTGAAATCCGCCGGAGGCATTCCCGCGGGCCGGAATGCCGCGTCAGACAGCACCGCCTTGGCCTCGTCATAGCCTGTCACCCACCAGCATTCGTGCCCGGACGGAAGGCGCACGCGGTGGATCGGACCTTTGGCACGTAGCGCCAACATCTCGGGCGAGGGCTCGATGTGATCGACCCGCCACATCGGCAGCGCCGGCAAGGATTGTTCGGACATGGTGACGATTTACTCTCTGAGCCTGGAAGGGGCGGAAGATGATGGGCAGACTGCGGGCAGCACATGAGTTAAGACAGCGCGTAGACGACGTCCTCTGCGGCGATTACCAGCGCCAGATCCTCCGACCGCACGAACGGCGGGGGGAAGGCACTTCCCAATTCCGGGCGCGCCAGCGCAGCGCCCAGGCACAGATACAGCCCTTAGCCGAGCGGCAGGTGCGGGTTGTGCAGCCGGTTGAAATCGAACATGTCGGTATCGCCATAGGTCGCCCGACCGTAGGAATTGGCGCAGCAGGTTCGACCGCACCCACCTACCGACCCGTCCGCAAACATAACTTCCAGACCAGTCCCACACCCCCGGCCTCCCTCCTGGCTCAAGGTCTGCCGCTTTGGCTGTACCGCCCGCGACGTGGGCGATCGTTGTGGCTCGCAAATGAAGAACTCTAGATCGCATCCAACACTCCTGAGATTTTCCCGGTCACAACGGAGCCACTATCATTGCCACAGCAAACCATGGGGACCTCACCAGACGCGAACAGCGACGCACCGCCCGAAGACCATCGCGCTGCGATTGGCGACATACCGTGACCAGAGCAAATTGCGTGCCGAGGTGAATTCGTGGGCTCAGCAGGCATTTCGTAGCAGCGCGTAGTGTCAAGCTCCCGCCATTCAGTCTCAATGCCGACAACCGCTGAGTACATGTCTGACAAAAGCCTGCTCTAACGCCGGTCTGCGTCCGATAGTCGGCGACCTGCATTGGGATGTCCCCGCGGCGGGCTTTCGTGCAACAATCCGCGCCACCTTCGACGTCGAAGTTGCCCCGCCAGTTTTCGTCCGATGGGCGGGAACGTCGTCGACTGCGCCGAGGCCGCCGCGTTAAAAGCGCCGGCCCTGGGCAAATCTCACTGGACCCGCCTCGACTCACCGTCCGGAACACTGCAATAAAGTTTGCGGAGCTTATTTCCGCCAAATGCAAGTTGCGAACTTGCAGTCATCTCGTTTGACGTTGTTCTCAATGTTTCCACCCCCGCGCTTACCGAGACGGTCGAGCTTCTCGATCGGCGTAGGTCCAAAAGGCAACGGGAAACGCTTAAATTTTCGAGGCATGTTCTCTTCCGGAAACATGTCATCTAATCAGAAGCGGCGGTCGGCAACAGTCGCCTTAGTCGGAGGTGCTTTCTAAACCAGACGATGCCCCCCAGAAGCCTCCTGCCGAAGATGAAGCAATCGAGAGACCAATGCAGCATCTCATGGACCGCCGCACCGTGGTGAAGAAAGCGGTCCTCGGTTGCTGGAGGTTGTTGACTAGTTCCATGACATCGAATTGAGCTTAAGCCTGATGAATTGGGTCAATACCTACACCGCTAAGAGCCTGACTGTAAGCGGCAAGCCGAGGCCGTTCAGCCGGCGTAGTTCCACGGCATAAGTGCGTCGATTTCGCTGCTCGGCCAGCCATTGGCCATGCGCTCGAGCGTTTGGGTGAGCCAGGCGAGCGGATCGACGTTGTTCAGTTTTGCCGTCTGCAGCAGTGTCGCGATGGTCGCCCAGGTCCTTCCGCCGCCGTCGCTGCCGGCGAAGAGTGAGTTCTTTCTCGTAATGGCCTGGGGCCGGATCGCGCGCTCGACGATGTTGGAGTCGAGCTCGATGCGGCCGTCGATCAGGAAGCGCTCGAAGATGGCGCGGCGCGAGATGGCATAGCGGAGCGCCTCGGCGAGCTTCGATTTGCCGGAGACCCGCGGCAGGGTCTTTTGCCAGAGGGCAAAGAGGTCGGCGACGACCGCCGCAGAGGTTTGCTGACGCGCCGCGACACGGACCTCAGGGCTTTTGCCGCGGATGGTCTCCTCAATCTGCCAGAGCTTCGCCATCCGCTCGACCGTCGCCGTTGCAATCTCGGAGCTTTTGCCGACATGCAGCTCATAGAACTTGCGCCGACTATGCGACCAGCAGCCAGCCAATGTGACGCCGTCATTGCCGCCATCGGAGCGGACCAGCTTGTTATAGGCGGCATATCCGTCGACTTGCAGGATGCCGCGGTAGCCCTTGAGATGACGGGCGACGCACTCGCCGGCCCGACTGTCCTCAAAGCGATAGACGACCATGGGCGGACCGCTGCCGCCAAATGGTCGGTCATCCCTGGCGTAGGCCCATAGATAGGCTGTCTTCGTCGATCCGGACCCGGGAGCGAGCGTCGGCAAGGTGGTTTCGTCGGCGAAGATCCGTTCGGCTTTCTTGATCTCATCAAAGAGGTAGTCGGCCAGGATCTCCAGCTCAAAGCCGAGCTTGCCCATCCATTGCGCCATCAGTTTGCGGTCGAGCTCGACCTTGTCGCGGGCGTAAATCGCCTCCTGCCGGTAGAGCGGCAGGCCATCGGCATATTTGGAGACGGCAATCTGGGCGAGAAGTGCTTCCGTCGGAATGCCGGCTTCGATGATGTGTGCCGGCGCCGGTGCCTGGACGACGCCGTCCTCATTTTTGAAGGCATACTTCGGGCGGCGGGTGACGATGACGCGGAACTTCGCCGGCACCACATCCAGCCGCTCCGAGACGTCCTCGCCGATCAGCACCTTCTGCTTGCCGGCATGCTCCGGCCGCTCCTCCGGCTCTATCACGACTTCGACCCGCTCCAGGTGGGGTGCGAAGCCCTTGCGCGGTCGCGGCGGACGTTTGCCTTCTGGGCGCTCGCGGCCCTTGTTGACCTGTGCCTTGATCGCGGCGATGCCGGTCTCAATCTCCTCAAAGACAAAGGCCTGCTGCTCGTCGTCAATGGTGGGAGAGCCGAGCTTTTCCGATCGCCGCCCGAAGCGGGCGCGATCGAAGGCCTTCAGGATCTGCGTCAGCCGCTCGATGCGCTCATCGGCATCGGCGTTGCGCGCCTTGAGATCTGCGACCTCGCTCTCAAGGGCGTCGGCCCGCGCCGCCTTTTCGGCCATGGCAAGCACCATGGCTTTTAGCGCTTCTACATCATCCGGGAGTTTGAGATCGGGCGGCGTCATCGACCCGACCAGAGCACATTTTGCTCCGGTTTTCCTGCCCTTTCAGGCCGCTGATTCACTTCGCCGCAGGGCTTTACCCAACAATCTCCGGCGGCTTGACCGGCACGGATCGAACCCGCTTCCAGTCCATGCCATCGATGAGCGCCAGAAGCTGGGCATGGTTGAGCTGAACCCGGTTATGACCGATGCGGGGCCAGCAGAACTGCGATTTTTCCAGCCGCTTGGCATAAAGGCAGACGCCGGAGCCGTCCCACCAGACGATCTTCACTCTATCCGCTCGTTTGGCCCGGAAGACGTAAAGTGCACCGTTGAACGGATCATTGCCGGCATCCCGCACCAGCGACAGCAAGCTGTCCGGGCCCTTGCGGAAGTCGACCGGATGACTGGCCAGGAACACCTTTACGCCGGAGGGGATCATGCCGAACGCGCCGCGCGGATCACCCGCTGCAAGTGCGCCTCGTCAACATCTGCGCCGGCGCGCACAACAATGTCGCCAATGACAACCTCGATCACCGGGGCAGCCGGGCGCGCCGAGGCGACTTCGCCAGCCGAACGCGAGGCGGCATGGTCCAGAGCGTCACGACGCCAGGCGAAGAGCTGCGACGGATGAATGCCGATCCGATGGGCGATCGCCGATACGCTCGCGCCCGGCTCCAGCGCCTCGGCCACCGCCTGCGCTTTGAACTCATCCGACCAGCGCCGGCGCAATTGCCGTGGAGCACCCTCAAGTCGCTCGGCGACCGCTTCGATCATATGGAAGGTTCTAGTTCCAGAACTAGGCGCAGACATAGAAGCTCACTTTGGCTCACAACGTGCGCTACCGATATCCGACCGCTAACCCTCTACGCCAGACGGGGTCTCCTTGCCGCTTACGCCTGACTCGAAAAGGTTTCAACAATATCCGTACCTTGCCAAGCGTCGTGTCAGGAGCCGGATGTGGGCGATAGTGATCCCGGCCTCGGCTGGTGCGACGGACTTTTCCCAATCCTTCGCCAACCGTCGGCATTTGCCAAGCGATGCGAAGGTGCTCTCCACGACCCAGCGACGCGGCAGAACCTCGAAGCCCTTGGCCTTATCGGTCCGCTTGACGATCTGGAGCGTGAACGCAGCGATCTTTTGCAGTGTGCCCTTCAGCTTCGGTCCGGCATAACCACCGTCGGCGAAGATATGTCTCAGCCACGGCCAGCGCCTGAGAATGGTTTTGAAGACGGCAGGCGCGCCGTCGCGATCCTGAATATCGGCGCTGTGAACGATGAGGCCGACCATCGATGACGCTTGCGTCCCTTGATCTTCTTGCCCGCGTCATAGCCGGAAATTCCCCCGCTTTCCGTGGTTTTCACGCTTTGACTTCGATTACGCCTGCAGACGGCGAGGCTTCCCGGCCTTCCAATTCAGGCGCCTCCATCACAAGATGATGGTTGATCCGACCCCATAACCCTGTCGCTCGCCATTCGTAGAAATAGGACTGCACAGTTGTAAAAGACGGAAAATCCCTGGGCATCATCCGCCACTGCCCGTCGTAGCAATGTAAAGCAACGCATTCACGACCTTGCGACGATCGGTGCTGCGCGGCCTGCCCAATCGCCTCGGTCCAGGTAGACAAGGCGAGATCGATCCCCATTCCCGTTCCGTCAGATCGCTTGCATACCGCATTGCGTGTCGGGCATATTGCCGACGGGTGAAAAGTCCAGCCCATTGTGGTCTCCGTTCGTCCTAAGCAAAAAAACAGAATCACAACTGGCTGATTTCACTCAACTCTTTTTCGGCCAGGCTCTAAGAGCCCGATTCAAAAGTTCATTCGTATATCCAATATCTTGCGATGCGCCTTGTGAGCATTCTGATTGAAGCGATTTGCGCCCATGCGGTTGCGCTTTCGATCGATTTCTCCCAATCCTTGGCGAGACGGCGGCAGCGTCCAAGCCAGGCGAAAGTCCTTTCCACCACCCATCTCTTGGGCAGGACGACGAAGCCCTTGGCGTGATCCGAACGCTTGACGATTTCGATCGTCCAGTCACCATGGCCGCACATTGCTCGCCTCAACTTGGCTCCGGCGTAGCCACCATCGGCGAAGATGTGGCGCAGCCACGGAAAACGGCGGCGGATCGCCTTGAGGACATGGGGTGCGCCGTCGCGATCCTGTATGTCGGCAGCATGGATGAACACGAAGATCAGAAATCCAAGCGTATCGGTGACAATCTGACGCTTGCGGCCCTTAATCTTCTTGCCTGCATCATAGCCGGATATTCCGCCGCTTTCCGTGGTCTTGACGCTTTGGCTGTCGATAATCCCTGCCGTCGGTTGCGCCTCCCGTCCCTCGATTTCCCGCGCCGCCATCACCAGAAGCTGGTTGATGCTCTGCCACAGTCCGATCGCGCGCCAAGCATAAAAATAACCGCGCATCGTCGAAACCGGCGGAAAATCGCCCGGCAGCATGCGCCATTGGCAGCCGCTCGAGGCGATATAGAGGATCGCCTCCACGACCGAGCGCATATTCGTCGTCCGACGCCGCCCGCCACGACGCGCTGGCGGGATCAGCGGTTTGATCAACGCCATTCCCGGTCCTTCAAATCACTTGGAAAACGAAGCACGTCTCGGTTATGCTCACGGCGAGCGATAGCAGTCCAGCTCATCGAAACCCCATTTGATTTAGCACCAATAGGGAATCACAACTGCCTGTTATCGCTCAACTTCTTTTAAATCGGGCTCTAAAACATGTTCCACCTCGATTTCGGAGAATACTTTCGGTTGAAGCGCTTCCACAATATTAGGATGCGTTATTCTTGTTCCAAGAAGACGCTTGTGCTCGATAATATCGATCCGAGATGGGCGAAATACGTCGCGCAACGCGGTGATACTCGCGTACGGGTCTAGCGAACCACAAAAAAATACGTCTATCGCGACCATGCGTTCTTCGTGCCAGGTATTTACGCAAATGTGCGATTCAGCGAGAATTGCGAAGCCCGTGACGCCCCCATCTTCGCTATATTTTCTATAACTCGATTCCAACATCGTTGCGCGGCAGTCATGAACGGCTTGCGCTACCGCCGCCTCAATCGCTTCAGCATTTCCCGTATTTTCTGCGTCCCACATATCGATAAAGAGATGGGTTCCGGCGCATACTCGGTCTGAGCTAGGGTAATTTATTCCGCCTTTAGGCGCTCCGTTCAGCATATATATGCTCCGCTTCTTGCTTTTGCATTGGGTGTGCAGGCGGCATAGCCATGATCTCCGTGGTGGCTTGAAGAATATCCTTTACCGAGGCTTCGTCTGGGTTTGTACCGCCGGCAATTGGATAGATCTCAGAGGCTTCGCCAAAATTCCTTAACAACGACAGCATGGGACCGGGCTCCACCGCCCAATCCAAATAGGTATATTCATTCCCCTGAACCGTGTTTCTCAAAGGGTGTTGGACGGCCCAGTTCATGCTGATTGTGATCAGAGAGCCCGTTTTCCGCCAGCTTTCTAAGGCCGAAAACAATTGCTGCCTTTCAGCAGCTCCCTCGCCCATGCCAAATAGGAGGGATACCCCAACCTTGATTCCGGCTTCGGACAAGATTTCAACTGCTTTGTCCGCGCGTTCCATCCACGAACCCTTCTTGGTGGCGATGTTCTTGTGAAGACCTCCAACAAGTTCTGGGCGCGGTGTCTCGACCCCGATGAAAAGATATTCCAGGCCCATGCGGCCTAGTCTTCGTGCAAGGGCTGGGTTATTAATGATTTGGTCAATGGTCGCTTGTCCGCCAAGCCGCACAGGATTTTCGAGTGGGTCGAATACCTTTTCAAACTGAGCTACGAGGGCCGAATTCCATCCAAGAAGAGTTGAGTCTTCAATGAACGCCGAGACAGGAAAGTTTTCGCCGTAATCTGCCTTGACTACGCGGTGGGCTGCTGCGAGCTGGCCGCATAACCGGTGGGGGCTTGTCTTGAACTGTCGAGGAGGCCCGACAACGCTGATCCTCTCACTGCAGAAGATACAATCATAGATACATCCACGCCCGATGTCGCTGAAGACGTGCGCGGTAGGCGCGCCACCAAACACGTCAAAGCTAGTTGTAAGTCCGAACATTTCGGCTGGGGATGGCATCCCATTATAATCGAGCGGCATGCCCGAAGAGCACACAGTGTGGACCTGATCGTCCATGATTGTGCCGGCGATCCAGTGCCCCGGGGTGGTCGTCAGGTGGCCCAATGAGAATTTCGCCTCCCTTGGCGAAAAACCTCTTGCTTCCAAGGAAGCTACGACGCACCCAATTTCCGCGATAAAGTGTTCACCATCTCCGGAGAGCACGATGTCGAAACAGTTGGAAACTTTTCCGTCAGCAATTAGTCGCAGAGGGGATGCTAGATGATGTCTTACACGATTTTCGTCATCCCGATATATTGTTTCGGTGGCGTGGCGACCGCCAAGAACGATACAAACGTCATCGCCTAGAAACTCTCTGATGTATTTCGCTGTCTCAATCGCACCACGGAAGCATATCGACATCGCTCCTATGAGAACCAAATTGGGCCGGACCCGGACTAATAGCGGCGTTAGCCTTCGCTGCACATCGTCCATGTCAGATAGCAGAAGCGTTGATTGTCGCCTGTCACTCCTGGTGCCGCGCCAATTGCTTTCGCCCCATGCACCTTCCGCCTTGGATGCCAGTGACGCAGCATATCTGCAGGCATTGTAGAGGCTTGCCGGATCGGCGCTTGATAATGCCATTTCGCCCGCCTCGCCGTGAGAAAACTGGGGGGCAGAACACGCGATTACACGTAAGCCCACGGGCTTCCTCCACTATCTATAATATTTTTTGAAATGATTCGGGCGGTTAAGCGATCCTTTCTTCGGTATTGGACTTGGTCGTATCCGATGGCATAAGTATTGATACAGCAAATAGGATCGTATAACCGCGAAGCACGCAGAATACACCAAGTGGCAATGCCCGGTATATTTGATAATCCGTCCTCCGCCGAAATTGCCTTAAGGGGTGCGCCGTTTACGCCTTGGGTCAAGCTGGGGGACGTTGGACTGCTCAGTTTCATCGCGATCACGTTTTTGTGGCTGGTCTGCCTGCCGAGTTCCTGAATGTATCGACCTGTCGCTCTCGCGCGTGGGCCGGAAGGACATAAATAGCAGGCTCAAGAAATAGATGACCTGAAGGAAAAACGAAGCCGCTAAGGTTACGGCGAACGCTTTGAAGATGGAAAGCGAGGCAGCGTAAGCCGAAACAGCACTGGTGCACGTGACCAGCAGCAGGATGCAAAAAAAGGTTCTAAAGGGCAAGGTCTTGCTCCCCGTTCGTTCGTCCAATGTTTCAACTGCGTCAACGCCGACGATTTCGCCCGATTCGTCCACCCTATGAACGTGCATGACTTCGCCGTAAGCAGGCGTTGAAACAGCGTCTGCAATCAATGCGGGCTGCGCCGTCGACAGCGATCAAATACTTCGGCATTCAGCTGGTGCCATAGGTTGCCAAAAGCCGGGTAAGCGCGAATACGCCAAAGTGGCGACTTCTTCCTTCGCGGCTTCCAACTCGGCAAATGCAATGAATGTCTTCCGCCCTTCAGTGTTGACCTTGTCCAGTGAAACGGGAGGCCTTCGGCAACGTAGCAAACGCCGCAATTTTGAGGCGTCAGCTTTCCGTTTCTCGTGCCCATGGCGCCACGCTCGCGGACTCTGAGCGAACCGGCGCGATAGAGTTCATTCTCGCGGATCCTATCATTCGTCATTGCGCTCATAGGAGCACCGGGGAGCGGCGATCAATACGCACTTGCAAGCTTTCCAGTGCGCCCGCAACGATGAGGCCCTTGTTCACCACTCGGTCCATCGGAACAAACACAGGATCAAGCACCGGCCGGCAACATTCAAAACGTCGCGCGGCTTCCGTCATCATTATTGACGGCGAACGATAAGGTTTACTACCATCGCCTCCCAAAAGCGCTATTTTCCCGGCAAGAGGGATCGGGTACCCGTCAAAGATCGTAAAGGCGGTTAACCCAGCTCGCAAAGCTTCTTCCCCAACAAATAGCGAGTGCATGTCGTCGAAGCGGATCATCTGAATAAGATCACTGCCAATTAAACCGGAGATCGATGCAATGCTGTTGCGATCAGGGAGCTCAGCGGCGCGAAAGATCGCACTTTCCGGCTCCAACAGATACACAAAATTTTCCATATCCTTGCCTTCTAATTTCTTGAAAAGAGCCCGTGCCCAGCTGCTTTTGGCTGGAGCGAAAGCGACTTGTCCATCAACTCGGGATAGCGACAACGCGCGGCAATATGCAGATTTCAGTGTGCTGTGTAAATGGTCCTGCGCCAATTCGGTTCGGCTTAAACCAAGCTTGGCTCCGGACGCGGCGCTCCGATAGCGATCATCATGTTGTATTTAATGTGATATTCTGATTGGCATGTTTTTATTCCGGCACGCCCCTACACAGAATTCGCGCCAAAAATGTACGCGACGATGTTAAACCATACCGGCGGCCGCGCAGTCGACCAGGGCGGGTTCAGCAATCGAACGTGGCGGCCATCGGCGTCGCCGCTCGTATGGCTCGACATTTGTCCCACTTTTGCGGAACGGAATCCCGACCTTGGGCAGATTATGCAAACGAGTGCGTGTTCCAGATTTGACGAGATCTGTACGTTGTACGAATACCCGGCAGAATTAGAAATCATCTCCCACCGCTGCAGACGCGAGAGCCTGAACTCGAAGCTGACGAGTGGAGCTTCTATCAAGGCACTCCTCACGACGTTGAAAGCAGAAAGAAAATTTGCAATCGGCGAGTTCCATCCGAGCATCACGACATTTGGCTAGCGCAACCGGGGCAACAGCCGCGCTCACTGTTGGCTTACTCAAGTGTGCTGAGTGCCGCGGTCGCGAATTCGCCCTCGGTCCCCAGGCGTTTTTGGTGCCGCGTTTTGAGTGTTATTCAAAACGCAAATGATGACATCCAATCAATCTATTTTTCCTGATTGGCGACCTTGGTGCATGACGGAGGTGTCTAACCAAGGAAGCCGATCGCGACCGCAGCGGAGAGCGTACAAAAATGCAATAAGATAGGAAGCGGCAGATTTTATTGCGTATCCCGGATAACTGGCGCCGCCTTGTTGCTCGCTATGGCGGCGGCCTTCGGAGCGCGGCGAACAGGCCCGGTCTCCAACTACTCTGAGGACTATAAGAAGAGACATATGGATAACTCTATCGGCTAACGCGTCTTTGCGCAGGCGTTGATCTTTGATCTTCGCTCGGATTGCTGCATTCAGACTGCTCGATCGGCGCCGCAGATTGAAAGCCTGCGTTTGTCCGTTTGGCGACCACTGGAGGCGGGATCGCCTCCGCGCTGCACGGGCGATCGAGGCTTCAAGTGTCGCTTGCTCAAGCTGGCACAATCTTTGATTGTTCGCCTTGCGAGGGCCAAAGCCAACTGAATTCGATTATTGGAGAAAGCGACGAAGCGCATGCCAAATGTGCATCACATCGGGGTCTCGACGGTAGCGGACGCAGCACGTCAAACCAGCATAGCCGTCGACCACTGCGACGATTGCCAAACACTCTATGTCAGCCGACCATGCCAGATGGGTCTTAGGTTATATTTTGATGACTATGTGCTCTTCCGCGTTTTTTCGCGCGCACTTGAAGAAATCGAGATGGGGATTGCCACCGCGACCGAGGCAATCGGCCTTTCGCTTAGGGAGCTGCGGGATATTCCAACCCGCAGTTTCCCGGCAAGGCTCATCCGCGCCTTTGCCCTGCAAGAGGCGAGTGATTGCGTGCCTGATGCGGAGGAGCAACTGTTGCGCGACATGCTCCTAGCGCATGTCCGGCCAGGCGACCCTGAGGGCGTGCGTTTCGCTAAGATCATTGCGCGACGTTCCATGCGTGAAGACCACCTCTGGCGGGATCTCGGCTTGCTTGACAAGACCGAACTTGGCAGATTGCTGTTCGCGCATTTTCCGGCGCTGGCGGCAGGCAACACCAACAACATGAGGTGGAAGAAGTATTTTTACCGCAAGATTTGCGAAGCTGAAGGCTTTTCCCTTTGTAGCGCTCCCAGCTGCAAGGAATGCGGCGATTTTAATGAATGCTTTCTGCCTGAGGAAAGCGGAAGTCTTTCTGGAGCGGCAGAGTTCGTCGGGCGCCAGATCTTGAAAACGTGAAGGCTCCAGATGCAACCTAGCGGGCTTGTCCGGCGACGTTGAACCGAGAACGGGGATCCTTGCTCCCGATATTTGCGACTGTGCGGCACGCGCAAATGCCACTTCCTTAAAGATGAGCGGTGATGTCGTCGTCGGATGGTGATCATCGGGCGATTTTGATAGCACCTACTAAAATTGCCATAAGCTCTTCGCCGTATTCGACTACGCGATCCACAATTTGTCGGAGCTGAGCGTGCGCCTGGAAAAAAGCATCTGCGACTAGCGCTTTTACTTGATACCTTGCTCACGATCTTTGCTGTAGCCTTCGAGCATTTCCTCCGAATCTGACCCGCTGACGGTCGAAGCCGGCTCTGTTGTCAATCTCAGCCTATGGCGAAACAATCCGGCCGCAAGACTGCAGCTGCCAAGCTGGCGGCATTCCTCCTATGTGTTCATGGAGACAGCATAACAGCGAGTTTGTTGTAAGCGACAATCTCTACTGTGCCTTCATCTGCGTTCTGCTGATCATCCGGCCTTAATCCGACGCGTGGTGCGAAGCCGATCGGCCATCAAGACGGTATCGATCTGTTTGGCTCTACGACTTGCCACACTACTTCTGTCCCTTCGCTTGGGATGTAGGGATACGGACGACATTTGTTGATCTTTGACGCTAGCGATTTCCAACCGACAAAACCTCACAGCCGCTTCGTCCAGTTTGGCGGCTTCGGGACAAGAGTTTGTCGAACCCTCCTTCGAAAGTTTGGAATGAAATAGCTGAAGATCAGCAAACCAACTGTTTTATATGCTGCTGCCCACATGGCACGGGTTTTGAAGACTGCCATGGGAGGCGGCGCGAGCTGCCGGCCTTTTACTCAGCGATGGATGGAACGAAAGAAGGAAGGCGATATGTCAGATTTGCGTCAAATCGCATTTTACGGCAAAGGGGGGATCGGCAAGTCCACCACCTCCCAAAATACGCTCGCAGCGCTTGTCGACCTCGGGCAGAAGATCCTGATCGTCGGATGCGACCCGAAAGCCGACTCCACCCGGCTGATCCTGAACGCCAAAGCACAGGACACGGTTCTGCATCTGGCAGCACAGGAAGGTTCGGTGGAAGATCTTGAGCTCGAGGACGTGCTCAAGGCCGGCTACAAGGGCATCAAGTGTGTGGAGTCCGGCGGTCCGGAACCGGGCGTCGGCTGCGCCGGGCGCGGCGTCATCACCTCGATCAATTTCCTCGAGGAGAACGGCGCTTATGACGATGTCGACTACGTCTCCTATGACGTGCTCGGCGATGTGGTGTGCGGTGGCTTCGCGATGCCGATCCGTGAGAACAAGGCCCAGGAGATCTACATCGTGATGTCCGGCGAGATGATGGCGCTCTATGCCGCCAACAACATCGCCAAGGGCATCCTGAAATATGCCCATTCCGGCGGCGTGCGGCTCGGCGGCCTGATCTGTAACGAGCGCCAGACGGACCGCGAGCTCGACCTCTCCGAGGCGCTGGCTGCCAGGCTCAATTCCAAGCTCATCCACTTTGTGCCGCGTGACAACATCGTCCAGCACGCCGAGCTCAGGAAGATGACGGTGATCCAGTACGCGCCGGACTCCAAGCAGGCCGGGGAATATCGGGCGCTAGCCGAGAAGATCCATGCCAATTCGGGCCAAGGGACCATTCCGACCCCGATTACCATGGAAGAGCTCGAAGACATGCTGCTCGACTTCGGCATCATGAAGAGCGACGAGCAGATGCTGGCCGAACTACAGGCCAAGGAGTCAGCGGTGGCTGCGGCTCAATAACTGCCGCTGTCGACAGGACGCGCTGGCCCTTGAGCCAGCGCGTCCTTCCACGAAAGACGCTTCGTCGACGACGACATAACCCGAACCTTGAAAGGGGCAGGGGCCCATGAGCCTTGATTACGAGAATGACAGCGTTTTGCATGAAAAGCTCATTGCGGAAGTGTTAGCGCAATATCCAGACAAGGCGGCAAAGCGCCGCAAGAAGCACCTCAGCGTCGCAACGAGCGGCGACGAGCCTGGCGATGAGCCGAAGGCGCTTTCCGAATGCGACGTCAAATCAAACATCAAGTCCATTCCGGGCGTGGCACGTGCCCAATAGGACCCAGCTTTCGAGGGAAAAAAACGTGTCAAATATTGAATGTGAACGTGACACGGACTGCAGGCGAAAGTCTGTGCGCGCACCGTCGTCGATTTTCGTTCCGAACACAAATAGCGGGGCGCAGTTGCCTTGGTATACTATCTACCCAACAATACAGGAGTTTTCTCCAGAAATCGGCGCCCACACTTATGAGCAATGGCTGAGAAGCCAGGGAACTGATGACGCTGTCTCGCTCTATCTCCACATTCCATTCTGCCGCTCGATGTGCTGGTATTGTGGTTTTCCGACTAGCATCACTCGTCGGGATACTTTGATAACCGATTATCTAGCAATGCTGCGCGAGGAAATCCGCCTGGTCGCCGAGCAAGTGCCGCAGGCACTCTCCGTGGGTGACGTGCACTTTGGCGGCGGATCCCCGACCATTATGCCATCGGCAGACTTCCTGTCGCTAATGGAACTCCTGCGCGGCCGTTTTGCGCTTGAGCGAGGTGCAACCATTGCCATTGAGGTCGACCCGCGCACGTTCACCACCGATATGGCCGAAGCCCTAGGAAGAGCCGGTGTGAATCGCGCAAGCGTCGGTGTGCAGAGCTTCGATCCCGTCGTACAAAAAGCGATCAACCGGATTCAGAGCGAGGCGCAAGTGATGACCGCCGTCGAAAACCTCCGCCTGTATGGGGTCAGGCGTATCAATTTCGACCTGATGTTCGGTTTGCCGAACCAAACCGTCCAGTCCTGTCTAGAGAGCGCAATGTTAGCTATTGCGATGCGTCCCGACCGCCTCGCGGTTTTCGGTTATTCCCACGTTCCATCTTTTCGAAAAAATCAGCGCTTGATTGACACCGCAGCACTGCCCGATATAGCCGCGCGAGCTGAGCAGGCCTCAGCCATGGCCGATACGTTAGTTGCAGCAGGCTATCTGCAAATCGGTCTCGACCATTTTGCTTTGCCGGATGACGAGCTTGCAATAGCACAGAGAGCTGGTCGTCTGCGCCGCAATTCGCTTGGTTACTCTGCCGAAACCTGCCCAACTGTCATCGGTTTGGGCGCGTCCGCCATCGGTCGTTGCGGCGACGGTTACGTTCAAAACGATCTCACGCAAAGCTGTTATAACCGACACATAGCATCCGGCCGCTTGGCGATCTCAAGGGGCTACCGTTTAACTACCGAGGATCGCGTAAGAGCTGCAATCATCGAACAGCTCATGTGCTACTTGGAGGCGGACATATCAGCAATCTGTACGGCCCAGGGATTTGATCAGACCCATCTAGTGAGTTCAGCTAAGCAGCTAGAGATTCTGGCTGAGGACGGGATCGTTGAGTTTGACAACGGTTTAGTCCGTGTGCGGCACGAATGTCGCTCTGCCCTTCGCCATGTCGCTGCCGCGTTCGATGCTTATCTTGGCCGCCAGCCCATCTAGACTGGCAAACGGAGGGCCTTAGAGTGATCACATAATCGAGCTCGAGTTCGTCGAGATGTTAGGCAGGAGGCAAGCCCCCAATTGCTCGATTTAAATCGATCGCTGAATTCGAAGTCCATGGCATGTGTCGGTCTCGATCGCGTCACAGGTCAGCTCTCGCCACTGGCAAAGAAATCCGCCGTCAGATCGTGAAAGGTCTGGCGCAGAACGGCTTCACCGGCTCGGTTGCGCGCGCCAACTTGAAGCAGGCGACACTTTGTTCAAAGCGCCGGACCAGACGCCCGGACAGTTCAGCTTGACGTCACCAATGCGGCTTCGATTGCGCAAGCGGCGGAGACGCGCATCAAAAAACCTGCGGCAGGCTCGATGTCCACGGTGGCGATCGAGCGCGGTTAAATGCCTAGAACATGGCCTAAACACGCTTGTCGTCGATCTCGGCGAAATGGGACCGTGCTTGGACCCAGTTATTTGTCCTAGCCGTACACAGGTGATGCTGCCGCTGGCTCCGCGAAGCACCGGCGGCAAGACCCATCAACATGCCCAGGGCGACAGGTTGCCTGACGCTGAACAATGATCCTTCGACGTGGCCTAGGAGAACGCTTTCAATGCCGTCACTTGCAATAAACGGGGCTCAACGTGTTGCACTGCGACAGGTCACCGTTCAAACCGCTCCAGCATTGTTCTCAACTGCGCGTTTTGCAGCCTTAGCTTTCTGGCTAGCTGCCCCCTGAGCACCCTGATGTCTTCGTCGAGGCTCATCTGGTCCGCAGTGTGAATTGCCGGGGCCGCGTTTGCAATCGCGGCTGATGCCTTCTTACGCGGGGCGACCTCGAGAGTTCGCACGAGCTTTGTAGCATCATGCCCAGCGACGATGTCGGTACCAAGCTCGCCGAATGGAGGTGGATCAGCCGCCTCAACGATTTTGGCGTCTTGGCCGTCGACCTGATCGTGGCTGCGACGAGAGATGGCCTCCTCAGTCTCGTTCATGCCGATACCGATTCCGACTTCTTTGGAAACAACAAACTCGGTGGAAATTGCAGGAGAATGGCCGTGACGGGGAAGCCCCTCGCTTGCCGGTCGAACGGCGCTAATCAGGCTCTTCTCGGCAGGCGTTTCGGTCGGACCGGCAATAGCCAACGGGTCCGGCGTAACTTTTTGGTCCGAGCCGTTTTCTCGCTTTTGTTCGCGGCCCGGTGAGATCAGTCGGGCAAGAAGTTTCCAGGGAGACGCCATCTATCTGACCTCGCGTTTTATCCCGCAAGCAGGCAGTGAGTTTTAGGTCCGGCAACAGCATTTACCGTTGCCGAATTGTTTGTCTCGATAAGAGTGTAGATACGGCCGGCTAATTGACCGGCTGCTTATATCAATCGAGCTTGAGCCGTTTGCGCAGATCTTCATTTTCAGCGCGAAGTTTTTCAGCAAGAAGCTTGCGCAGTCGCTGATTTTCTTCTTCCAACTGCAAAAGGTCTGCCATCTCATCGATCGCCGTCATCGGGGCGGCCGGCGCTGTCTGCTCAGCTTTTGGAGCGCGGCGCATAGGTGCACGTTTGGCGCTCGCCGTGGCTTCGATCGCCTTTGTCTTGCGCCCTCTCCTCTTTACACCACCGGCCCCGGCCAGAGCAGCTGCTGGCTCTGCCGTAGCGTCAGCGGACGCGGTCTCGAGTGCCGCGGCTTTTTTGGCGCGCGGTTTGCGCTGTTTCTTCGGCGCATTAGGCGTTTCGACAACGGTCTGTCCATCGACATTGGTTGTCGTATTAGTCTCGTCGGCCATGCTCATCTCCTGTGTATCTGATGCAGTTGTCGACGGGCCGAGAGGCGCTGTCAACAACTGCTCGGCCTGATCTTGTTCCGGCAAAGACATTTCGCTGTCGGGTTTGCCACTCTGAGAGCTACCTGACAGAGCAGGCAATGCCTCTTCCTCTAGATCGCGCGCGACTGACTTTAGATCCACATTGCCCCAGATCGAGTTCGATCTGGTATCGAGTTTTCGCCTGCCGTTCTTGTACTCGACGGCAAAACTGCGTTGCACTTTTTTCAATATAAGAGGCCTTGGAGAATCCACGGGGTGGCTGATGTTATGCTGGAACGGCACGAATAGCGCCTACCGGACTTCCAGTCCATACCCACGGACTAGCCTGCGGCCAATTTTTTAGCCCCGCGTTATTTTTTTGAAGTTACCGCGCCTCTGCCGATTTATCGTCGCCCCCGGGGAAGCGCTCGCGCATCCGCCACCGCATCAAGGCAAGTATCGCCGCAGAGGCCTCGGAAGTACTTTCCGACGATGAAATCGTCGCTTGGCTGAAGGAAACCGGCATCAGCATTGCGCGCCGCACTGTCACAAAGCATAGGGAGGCAATGGACAGCCAGACCTGGCTCGGGGAAATCTGCACAGCTAGGATAAGTGGAATTTCTGCCTGACTTCGGCTTAGATGCCGGGAACAGGAGAGACCATGACGAGACGACCGCGCCGGAACCACAGCCCGGCTTTCAAGGCAAAGGTGGCGCTTGCCGCCATCAGGGGCGAGCAGACGCTGGTGGAATTGTCCCAGCAGTTTGACGTGCACGCCAACCAGATCAAACAGTGGAAAGACCAGCTCCTTGAGGGGCGACAGGCGTTTTCGGCGATGAAGCAAAGGCGGAACCGGCGGGTCCAACCGTCGATGTCAAAACACTGCACGCCAAGATCGGCGAGCTGACACTGGAGAACGATTTTTTAGCCGGTGCGCTCGGCAAGGCGGGATTGCTGGGCGGAAAGAAATGATCGACCGCGAGCATAAGCTATCCGTCGTGCGCCAGGCGAAGCTTCTCGGCTTCAGCCGTGGCAGTGTCTGCCCTCCTCCGTGCAACACCGCCGCGATGTAACGTACGGCTTCAATGTCGATCGAAGGAGTGCCCATGCGGGGCCGGTCAGACTTCCTCTGGTCCGAAGCAACTCTTGAACTCGTCGCACTCCATGCAATTCGAGGCGGTACAGTGGGAAAGCCTCATCCGGCGACATCTGGGCGAAAGCGATTTGTTGGGAGGGAAATCGGACTGGGGTCAGCGGCGAAGACCGCCTCTATATTGCAAACGGCAGCGTCAGGCCGGCCGCAAACCTCTTAGTCGCAAATTCCGACTATATCGAAGTCCTGACCGATATCGATACTCAGAGCCCGATCCCTGAAGTGGTGAAGGAGCGGCGCACCAACCCAAACTTCTCCTTCGGCTCGCGCTTCAACGACCAGATGCTGCGCACTTACGCTCGGGAAAATGATGAAGCGCTTGGCCTACGTTTCGCGGCACTCGCTGCGGCAGTGCTCACCAAGACCGAACGCCGTTTCCTTGCAGCAGGCGCGGCTATCACGCTCATCGACGTGCCGAGAGAACACGCGGCTTGGCTTTGTCGGCTGAACAAGGTTAGCGAAGGAGTGTTGCTTATACGACTAGACACGAGGAGTTCGTCGGTCGAATGTCGCAGGGATCTGCGTTGAACACGGCCGCCATTGAGAGAAGGATGGGGGCGCCGCCCGCTTCACTGCTGAGTCACGCCATCTTTTTTATGGATGCATTCCATCCAAACAATCGATTTTACTGATCGAAACGGTTGCCATTAGAAGACGCTGAAGAAGCGCTTTGTAAAGCGATAATTCGGAGTTCTTAAAATGGGTCCTCGGGTGCCGTGCAGACTGTGCTGGGAAAACGGCCTGGGGCAGTCCGTCTGCTGCCTGGTCTCGATCGTTATCTTGCACTCGACGTGATCGGCAGAATCTTGGTCGTTGCTTCTCGACGTTTCAGCGGGCTCTCAAGGGACGCACTTTTGCCCCGGTCGATGCCGCCTCCTATTCGTCGAGTTTCACCGCGCGCGCTGGTCATCTTTCTACTGTTTCCCTTAAAGGAACACGCGTTTTGCACATTGAGCGCAGATTGGTTCTCACACCGTGGCCGCCGTTCAACGTGATTATCAATGGCGGTCCCACCGCCAGGGAGCTGAGTTCGGTACTGGCGCATATGCGGGTGATGGAGACCGGCGGCGGAACTCTGTTTGCTATGCCTCGGAGCCAACGCAGGCGCACTAGCCGTTGCAAGGACACGGTCTACGACCTTTGCAGCGACGACCAAACGTCGTTGATTTTCCCTTGTGGCTGTGGGGCGGAAAGATGAAGGACTGGGTAATGTGGATACGTAACGCGGCGTTACTGCCGCAAATGCTTCGGTCTGGGTTTCTGATAGCGCCGATTGTCCGCAATCTCACCGATCCGGTCACGATCTGATTTCGGCTTCGGCCCGTGAGCATCTAGCTGCAATGTCAAGCACCACCCTATGAAACTACGAAAGCCGGTGGCCAGGCCAGAGCGACCTACCTTTCGAAACGAACTGGAGAGCAACATGCTGTGTCTAGGGCTCAGTGGAAATAACAACGCCTGAGACCGATAATGCGCCGCCTAATCGCACGGCGAAGCATCAACAACTACGTCGAAAGGAAGTGCCAAATGGACATAGCTCCATATGTCAGCGATATCCTGCCCGACCTCGTTCAGCAGGGGCACGTCGAAAACTTAAGGAGACTCTGATGGATCCGGTGTGTGACTTAAACGTACATCGACAGATCGTTTCGCTTCTGGATAAGCCTGACCCTGTAATCTTTGACATCGGGTGCAATGACGGAAGCGATGCTCAACGCTTTCTGCGCCTTCTTCCGGGCGCCCAGCTCTAGTGCTTTGAGCCAGACCCCAGAGCCGTTGCACCCTTTACCATCGGGATCGGATGAGGCTATCCGAAGTTGCGATCAGCGACCGAAACGGAATGATCGAGTTTCACCCCAGCAATGGAAATGGCAGCGCTAAGGAATGGGATCTCTCGGGCTCGATACGCCGTCCCAAGAACCACCTTTCTGAGTATGCGTTGGTTCGGTTTGACCGTCCGATTTCCGTTGAGACGAGAAGGCTGGATGACTGGTGCGGCGAAGCTGGCCCAGAGAACATCGATGTCATCTGGATGGATGTGCAAGGAGCCGAGGCCGACGTTATTGCCGGGGGCAATCAGATCCTGAGCAGAACGCGCTACATATATACTGAGTATAGTGATCAGGAGCTCTATGAAGGCCAGCTCCCCTGCGCGCCATTCTTGAGCTCTTACCTTCCTTCCAGATGGTAGTTGAGTATCCCCGAGGAGTGGAGGGTGGCGTGTTGCTCAGAAACACGAGCCTATAGCCGTTTCGATCTCCTTTTTTGCAATTCATTTCCGCCGCCGGTTAGCAAAGTGAACCAATCCTCCTTCGACCTTTGCCGCTGGGCTACATCGTAGAGTCCGATGAGGCGAAATCCAACCGAGTCCTCTGGGATGATAGCGGGCTATCATCACAGTATCACTGGACCGTGTATGACACCGGCAGATCTTTAGGAGATCGATGAGGGATTCCTCGGTGTCACTCCGGTGCATGCGGCGCCCTTTGCCATCCGGGATGAAGGGGGATTGCGGCAACGACATGCGCAAGACCACCGAGGATAGAAGTCGCGATTGGGTGAAAAAGCACCGCCGAAAACAGTGGGTTTGGCGGACACTTGATGGTTCGGGCTGGCAAGACGTCGTCTACATGCATCAAATGGATGACTCGCATTTAAACAATAGATTTCACCAATTTTCGCGGATGCTCCATAGACGGCCATCTCCACTCCACCGGGTATGATCCGTTGAAAGGCTCTCGACCAATCCAACAACACCCGTAGCCCCGAAGTACCGGCGGCGGGAATGGCATCAATCCTACTTGGTGTCGCCTGGCCTTAGCCAACGAAAGGAAACGTCCCATGAAGGTTATTGGCTACTACCACGTCATCGTCGCCGCGTTGCTCGCATTGACATTGCAGGCCGGGCCGTCGTTTGCAGCAGATGATCGTGACCAAGATTCCGGCCCGGCGATAAGTGACCTCCGCGCAAACCAGACCGGTGCCGACAAAACCCATTCAGCAGAGCACACTCAAGACTGCAATTGCCAAGATGCACCTGCCGAAGAAGGTGAATGCTACGAGTGCGTCTTACCCCCCGAAGTACATATTCAAGACGCCGAAGTCATCGACGTCGCAGACCGCAACCTATATCCGCGGAAATCACTGCTACTCGCCAGAATGATCAGGCGCCACTGAATCTTGTCGGTTGAAGATAGCAGTAAGACCATTGAAGCCACGGCGGCTGGAATGTCGATACTTTCCCAATTTTAGGCGACCCTTTGCTTGCTGATCTCTCTCGGCGCCGCACCGCGAGACCGAGCCTTTTCACCTTTTCTCTCCCCACCTCGCTACGGATGAAGACATGCGGTTCAAGGGCCTTGATCTGAATCTCCTCGTCGCACTCGACGCCCTGATGACCGAGCGTAATCTCACGGCGGCGGCGCGCAGCATCAACCTGAGCCAGCCGGCCATGAGCGCGGCCGTCGGCAGGTTACGCACCTATTTCAATGACGACCTTTTTACCATGGTCGGTCGCGAACTCGTTCCAACCCCGCGTGCGGAGCGGCTCGCGCCTTCGGTCCGCGAGGCTCTGCTTCACATCCAGGTCTCGATCATATCCTGGGATCCGTTTAGCCCGGCTCAATCGGATCGCTGCTTCAGAGTCATCCTTTCCGATTACGCCGCACTCGTTTTTTTTGAGAAGGTCGTGAGGCGTGTCGCCCGAGAAGCGCCCGCCGTCTGCTTCGAGTTGCTGCCTATCGCCGATAACTACGATGATTACCTGCGGCGCGGCGACGCCGATTTTCTCATCTTTCCGGAATTGCTGATGTCGCGCGCACATCCTAAGGTGACGCTATTCGAAGAGACCCTCGTGTGCGTGGGCTGCCGCTCGAACAAACTACTCTCGGAGCAACTTACACTCGAGAGGTATATGTCGATGGGACACGTTGTGGTGAAGTTTGGGAACGCCCGGACGGCTTCCATCGAGGAATGGTGTTTGCTTGAGCACGGGCTTAAGAGACATGTCGAAGTAGTCGTGCAGGGCTTCAGCATGATTCCGTTCATGCTTTCAGGGACCGAGCGCATAGCGACAATGCCCTTACGCCTGGTCAAGCAGCTCGAAAAGACAATACCCCTGCGGATCGCTGACCTTCCGCTACCGTTGCCCGCGTTCACACAGGCCCTCCAATGGCCCGCCCTTCACAATAGTGATCAGGCAAGCCTCTGGATGCGGGACGTGCTATGTCAGGAAGCATCCCGCATGCCCTCGCCGAATGAGGTAATGAGACGTCTCAGGATTTCCTAGCATTCTTTCGTGGTTTTGTCGTTCGGCGTGATTCATGGCGTCGGAATGAGGAGCCTCTTTGAGACGCCGCCGCTACAGTCTCAAGGATGATCGATCGTGTCGCCGCTGGCCCAACAGCCGCGCTGACTGACGACCAAGCATGGAGGAACTAGACAGATGCTCTACTACCCCCGCCGTTCAACCGACCAATGAAACAACCTCCTCGACAGTTTTGTCGACGACGCAAGTCGAAGGTTCACGCAGTTCCAATCGACATTAGCAAGGAGCGGCAAACCAACCCCTAATATGGGACGGGTTCACCACATCCGAGCCGTGGCGCCAGATTGCCCTCCGGTGATACCTCGACGTCTTTATTTTTGCTGCAGAACATTCTCGCTGCCCTTTTCCACCTGATCGATCACGAGCAGCTTTACCGGCTCGGTGCCGTTGTTCGCCCCTTTATGCCATATCCCCCGGGACTCGACGATAAAATCCCCTGCCGTGAAAATGCTTTCTTTCCCAGATTCTGTATTGATGACCGTGATCTCCCCGGAAAGCACATAGCCATAGCGCTGATCGCGATGCTGATGAATTGGCAACGTCGCACCGGGCGCAATCTCATAAATCGAAGCGATGACCTCGACGTCCTTCCGTGGAACGATGATGGGCTGACCGGCAATCGTACGATCGGTCCTTAAGATAAGCGTAGCCGCGACCGCTTTGTTTTCGAGCGCGTTCGCGGGACACGCCAGAGCAAAGAGCGCCGTGGCGATTGAGATGATCTTCATTTGCTTTTCTCCTGATGCACGCCGGATCTTCCTGAAGCTGCTACCGAGTTCGGCCAGTTGCAGAGCGACCTGCATCGTCTCACCGGCGCCGACACAGGTTCATTTGTTCCCAGACTATGATGGTTATCTTCAGAGCTCTGCGGTCTTTTCAAGACACTGCATCGCAGTACCCCTCCTGGCGTGGTGGCGAGTAGCGTCAAGACATCAGGCGCCGACGCAACAGCGCTGCCGACAGGAAGAACGGCAAAATCGCGTAGATGCAAAGCGCGCCTATATGCAGGCCCATGCTGCCCGCGGGGCGCCCAAGCATTGCCGGGCGTATGAGGTCGATCGCATGCGCTAGAGGCAAGAACTGCGCTACCTGCTGAAAGGTCTGGGGCAGTTGCGTGATTGGAAACACCGCGCCGCACAAGAACAGCATTGGTGTGAGGACGAGCGTCTGGTAAAAAATGAAATACTCGTAACTGGGCGCAAGCGCCGTGACTACCATCGCCAGGCTCGCGAATGCAAATCCAGTGAGCATGATAACTGGCAACACATAGAGGACTGACGGCCACGTCGCATAGCCTAGCACGGTAGCGACAATTATGATTCCCGTACCGGCAAGAAATGCCTTGCTCGCTGCCCATGCCAACTCACCCAGGATGATGTCCCCTAGTGTCATTTGTGTGTAGAGCATGGCTTCCCAGGTGCGTTGGGCGTGCATTCGCGTAAAAGCCGCGTAAATCGTCTCGAACGTCGCAGACGTCATCGCGCTTGTCGCCACCATGCCGCCGGCCAAGAACGCAACGTAGGTTGTGCCGTCAACGCGACCCACAATAATTCCGAGGCCAAGGCCGAGGCCAAACAGGTAGATCATAGGATCGGCCAGACTTCCAACAATTGACGCAAGTGCTACTTTCTTCCATGCCAGATAGTTGCGTCGCCATATCGCAATCCAGTTAAAAGCGTTGGCGGGCAGAGCCGCGGCACAACCTTCACCCATCGTTCACTTCTCCATCTCGCGCCCGGTCAACCGCAAAAACACATCCTCAAGATTCGGCGGACGCTGCAGAATACGCAAGCCCGCGCGCTCCCGTAACCGCACACGCACCTGCTCCGGGTCGGACACATAGCAAAATAGGGTCTCGCCGCTAACTTCGATGCGACCGGCATATGGCCCGACCAGCGATTCCAGTTCATGCGGATCGCCGCCGTAGATCTCAATGACTTCGCACCCGATCAGTTCATCGATCAGGTCATGCGGACGCCCTTCGGCAATGCTGCGACCTCTTTCGAGTACGCAGAGTCGATCGCATAACCGTTCAGCCTCTTCCATGAAATGGGTGGTCAAGATGATCGTTTTGCCGCGCGTAAGCAGGGAACGCAGGCGCTCCCAGATCAGGTGGCGCGCGTGTGGGTCGAGACCGGTGGTCGGCTCGTCCATGACAAGTAGCTGCGGGTCATTGATCAACGCACGCGCTAGCGTCAGGCGCCGCTTCATGCCGCCTGAAAGTTCAGACACACGCGCATTCACCTTGCTCTCTAGGCGTGCAAACTCAAGGAGCGACGGCATGACCGCTTCAACTCTGCGTGTATTCATGCCGAAGTAGCGGCCGTAGACCAGCAGATTCTCGCGCACAGTGAATTCGGGCTCAAGGTTGTCGAATTGCGGCACCACGCCGATACCCTTGCGCGCCAAACGAGCCTGGGCAGGTACCGGCACGCCGAGCACAGTAATCTTCCCCGCATCAGGGGATGTCATGCCAAGGATCATACGTGCGATCGTGCTCTTGCCCGCGCCGTTCGGTCCAAGCAGCCCGAAGCATTCCCCCGGGGAAACACGGAACGATAGCGCGTTGACCACGGCCTTGTCGCCATATGTCTTGCTTACGTCGGAAAAATCTATTGCGGGCATGAACATGCCCTCATCTGACCGTCGGGCGCCGTTGACTGGCATTTCTTCCGTTGGCTGGGTTCCTCCTGGTCTATCGCACCGTATGTGTTCATTGCGTCCTCATTAAAGGGCTGCAGCAGCATCCGGGAAAACGCCTCGTCCGTGGTAATTAGCAATCGTGTTGCAGAGCAGCCGAATGTCCCTGAGCTTTTTATATTCGAAGAGTACCTCGGCAACTTCGTGGAGAGAGTGCCTGGAATGGTCTGCAATCGTGCAGATTCATCGAGATTGACAACAGCCGGAATTCTCTCCTGGCGTCCCATCCGCGTCTGATGCTTAAACAACATATCGCAATCCGGTGTTCGAGGGCTGACTATATAAGGCGCGCGGTCCTCCAGGCAGATCGGAGCCACGGGCTGCGGAGGCCGTGCGGCACGTATCACGAGGATAGGTCTTGTAAGGAAATGCCCTGTCATTGGAACGAGACCGGAGCCCTCGACGGATTCGAGAGAACTTTCAGCATTGCACCCCAGCCATCGATGATGATTTGATCAATAACGCGTGGATCCGGACCGTGTTGCGCCAAAGCGGCGCCAATCGCGTCGAAATTGTCGACAGTTTCATATCGCGGGTTGTTGCCCCGCTTCTCCTGCTCGACGCAGAAGGCGAGCCACCCACCCTCGACAAGCGCGTCCGCTCCGACACGGGTCAATTTAATACCACAGACGCGCATAGTGTCTCCATGTCTGAACGTCGAGGGTTGGGGCCGTTAGGAGGCCGGATTTCGGAAACAGGCGAGTAAGCAATCTTCGTTGACCGACTCACCCCGACACTCAAGCCGCTCTACCTCGAGCAAAGTTTCGTTCAGCATGCCGAGGACCGTCTCAGCACCAGCAACGTGGCCCCAGCGACGACAATTGGCGTCGCGCGCCGATCCGAAAACCAGATATCCATCTGGCGCAAGCATCCGCACTAAATTCTGAACAGCCCCTCTCATCTCGGCTATTCCTCCAATGTAGTAGAGCACTTCCGCCACAACGATCAAATCAAACCTCTCGTCAGGTGAAAACTGTTGAACATCAGAGACTATCCAGCTGATGTGCGGAGAATCCCTCATGCGTCGACGCGATCTTTCTATAGCGTGAGGCACAACATCGATCACGGTGAGCCGTTTGCAGTGGGGGGCTAGCTGCACCGTAAATGCGCCGGCAGCGCATCCCACTTCGAGCGCATTTGAGATGGATCCCTGGGCAAGCGCCAAGCGGAGCATTTGCGTGTGACGCTCACGCTCGAATGGATTGGCGTCGAGTCCCCATGGATCGGGTGCAGCCAGTTCCCGATCCAGCAATTGATAATTGTCGCTTTGTGTCAACTCGTTCACCTCGGTAAATAGATCTTACTCGTCGCTGCACATGCAGTCAGACGTCGTTCGCGCGGCAGGATCGCGGGCGGGGTTGAGCCTTCGAGGCGCTGTCGCATGTCCAGAACATTCTGTAGTGCGCGCATCAGTCGCCGGATGTTGATTCGAGTTACCAGCCGAGCTGCGCGACAGCCAGTCGCTATTGCTCAGCGTGCACAGCGCGTAGGCTTTCAAGGGAAGTAGCAGAAAAATATTGATGAATGCATGCAGAGAGAACCCGAGGAACCGTAGTTGGCGGGCCCGAAGCGCGACAACGCTGCAGTGGATCATCGTCATGGCCACAATCATCAGGGCTGCCAACCAAGGCACGGTGCCCGTCAATGCAAGCTGTGCGAGCCCCGTCAGCACTGATAGTGCCAGAAGCAGCGGTCCGAGGTTCTGTCCGACAACGTCGAGCGTAAGGAAGCGATTGAGGTTGGGCAGCAGGCGCAGCCCAAGCAACGTGTCCCGGTACGTGCTCCGCGCCCAGCGTAGTTGTTGGCGCAGATACGGTCCTAGCTTGTTCGGAACGACTGTCGCTGCGATGGCGCTCGGCACGTACTCCGTTCGAAAGCCTGCCTTCAGCATGAGAATGGTGAGATGCCGATCCTCACCGAAATCGCTTGGCTTTCCCCGAAAATACTGTGATTCGTACTGGTCAAGCAGCGAAGCGAGCGCAGAGCGACGGTAGATAGCACATGGACCGCAGCAGCACATAACGGCTCCGAAGCGAGCTTGTGCCGCACGCTCCTCGTTGCAAGCCAGCCAGTACTCCATATCGATCAAACGGGTCAGCCAACTATCGTTTCGGTTGCGGGCCGTCAACTGTCCCATGGCCGCGCCGACAGCCGGATCTTGCATTTTAGGCACGAGCTTCCTGATGACGTCAGATGCAAGGATCGTGTCGGAGTCGACGTTTAACACCATATCTCCAGCAGAGCGGCGTATCGCGGCGATCTGTGCCTTCCGTTTACCGACATTCTGGGGAAGCAGGAGAATATTGAATCTGGGGTCTCGTGCGAAGGCCTCGTGCACAGGTCGCAAAGCCTCGCGATTTTCGGAACCGTCATCAACTAGGTAAACCTGCAGCCTTCCCCCGTATTCCTGACCCGCAATAGAAGCCAGGCACTCCGAAAGCGTGCGGGGATCCTCGTTGAAGCTTGGCACGATGACATCTACGCTCGGCAGCTCGTCAAAGCCGTCCAAGCCCTGGGACGCCAATGAAACATCGGTCGGCAGAGAATAAACGGCCTGCATGCTTTTATAAGCAGTCGAGAGAAGTGTATAAAGCGAGACGGCGACAGTGCTGGTTGTGTCAAGCATATCCATCGGATCTTCAGAACTCCCGAGTAAGCGAGCGGAATACAAAGCCGCGATCATGTAAAGCTGGAATTATTCTAGATAACGCCATAATAGTCTGGTGGCGCAGACTGCGGTCAGTTCCTTGCTGCATTTCACTGGAGGGACAACCGTCGTGCAAGAGCACGATCGACCCCGGTCGGACAGACTGCAGCACAGCATTGACAATGGCGTCGGCCCCGGGAAGAGACCAGTCTCGTGGATCTACCGACCAGTGCACGGCAGTGAGTTCCGCATTTGCCGAAGCCTTGAGCACTTCTTCGGTCCAGATGCCGTAAGGAGCCCGGATGTGCCGCACCACCGCCTGAGGCGCCGCCATTTTTATGGCTCTGTTTGTCTCGAGTATCTGACGTTGCACCTCGTCGGGTTCGCAGTCAGACAGGTCTGGATGCGTCATTGTGTGGTTGGCGACTTCATGCCCCTCTGCAATCATTCGCTGGATCAATTTCGACTGATGGGCCAGGAACTCGCCGATGACGAAGAATGTTGCCGGCACCCGGTGTTCAGCCAGAATATCGAGAATCTCCGGTGTACAAAATGGATGCGGACCGTCGTCGAACGTCAAATAAACGCTGTGACGACCAGTGCCGTCATCGCGCTTACCGTGCACTTCGCACGAGCAATCGAGGTGCGTCATTGCTCTCGTCCTTTCCGGTAAATTATCCTGGTGTGCCATTCGGAGACCGGCCGCCCAAAGGGTAGGATGATGACGCCGCGCGTGGACGCGGGTCGAAACGCGCGCGGGGCAGCGTGTAGCGTACGCCGTTTCCCAAAATAGCGGTCACCACACCGCCTCGTCTGAATCTGTCAATACCGCGGCTCGTTGCGGACTGTACCGAGTGCGAATGTAAATTCGAGCGATAGATGATCCCTCGACATGCTCGGAGTTGCGATTCCTTTTCCGCAACGGTTCCCAACGCACGTTAAAGCGCATGCAAAGGCCTCATAATTTTTGCCGATTTTGCCAAAGCGTCCGATCTTGCGATCAAAGTGACGATTGGTGGTGAATCCCCGAGCTGTCGACGATCGCAAGGTGATGCAATGGGCTGATCGAACGCTTATGCAAGCATCGCATTCCAAAGCCACACATTTGACCCCTCTACACCACTGGCGCGCCATCGACGACTTGATTTCCGTCAAGATGCCCGTCTAATGGATCATGCCATTCAATTCGTAAAATCGATTGTTTGGATGATACCCATCCACGCGATAGATAAAATTCTAGCTCCACGGGTTCCTGCTAACGGACCGAGCCTGTTGTCGTGGCTGGCGCGGGACTTGCGTCGTCGCTCCCTTGAAGAACTTATCTGGCTCGGCATTGGCGGCTTTCTAACCTACTCTGGGTAAAGCTCTGGAGCAGATTGAAACCTTCCGGAAGCCTGAAAGCGCTGGATAGAATTGCTCGGCTATGGCTGTCACGTACCGCAACATACGTTATCGCCCATTTGCACGGAAGCTCCGGCCTCTCGCTCCGACCCAAGTGCGATGCCGATGGGTCGGATCGGGTGCGAGATAAAAGACTGAACGATGACGGAGGGATATGCGGCGGCTTCAACGCCCGGACTGAAAAGGCGTATGGCGCCGCAACTTCCAGTCCGGCAGAAAATCGTAAATCTGTGAGACGAAGGGTCATGCATAAAAATTGGCGAGAATCACGATCGCTGATGCAGGTCCGAATTGATATGCAGAATTTCAGCAGATTTTAAGCCGATGCGCTTTTCCAGAACGAGGCAAAGAACATGCTCGCTGACGACCTGAAGAGGGATCGGTATGTTGTTTCTTGACGGCGGACTGGTTTCGGTGATTGTCTGTGGTCGCTGGCGGCAGCTTGGCGCTATGCACAGCGAACGGGGCGGACGCTGGCCATCGATTGGCGTGGCTCCTGCTATCTCAATCAGCCCTTCACGAACGCTTTTACGGTGTTCTTCGAGCCGATTCAAGATATTGCTGGCGTACGGGTTATTTGAACGTGACGAACTGACCGAGCTTCTTCAAGCCCAACACGATACTGATGCCGACAGGGTAGTTTGTGATGCCTGTTTAACGTGGCGGTGCGACCAAGCTAATGGCGAAGATTTAATGGACCATACGCCCTACTGGGCCGATCCGGAGTTCGCCTTACGCCAAGTGTGCACTGCCGTTGAGAAGGCCAAAGCGCTACCGCATCGATGCCCTGGTTTTCTTGTGTACGGACAGCGCGCAGGTACGGGACCATTTACTGGTGTGTTTCCCGATCTAATCACTATCCCGAATGCTTCCAGGCGGCCCAGGCCGGGCTATTACACTGTGCATCGCTGGGAGCGGACGGCGGTATCTCTGCTCTTACAGAGCTGTACCTTCTCGCCCGATGCGATACGGTAATTCGCTTTCCGCCGACCAGCGCCTTCACGCGCTATGCCCGTCTCTTCGTGCCACGCGTTATAGAGTTCGACTTGAAAGATCCGACTCGCTTGATCTTGACTGACGAGTCGTCCGAGCATGAGCTGGCTTTATGAACCGGCACTCCGCTGAACAAATTCTCGGCGCCCGCGCAGGATTGACGAGAGGTCTTCACTGGATCGCAATGTGGGCGCAGCACGCGACGAGACAAGGCGGGGGCGCATCCTCTCCTAGCGTCTCGCGCGTCCAAAGGCTTGCCGGATCATTGTTGTGAAGGGTAGCTATTGGGCGCCTTCGGTGAATGGAAACGGCACCGCGCGCTCGACCTGCATCATTGGCATAGCAAGCTCGCACGTCGGCGATTCCGATCGGACGAGGACATTCGCGCGCCGCAGCCTCGTCGGCGCCTTTGCCGCCGCCCTGCCTGATGCGAGGGCCTTCGTCGGGCTTGGTCGACAGATCGCCATCAAGCTGATGTTCGTGCTCTATGCTGTCGTGGGCGTGGCCGGTGCCGTTCTTTATTCCCGCATCCCGACACGTCTGGCAAACCGCGCGAAGAAGCCGCCGCCGCGCTAGGTCTTAGCGCGCATCGTCCTTGCAACTCGCAGCTCAACTCACGACGCATTCGCAGGGTGATCGGCTGCGAAAGACAGAAGATGCACTGTTGTAGTCTCCGGTTCCCGCCGCTGCTTGCATGACGGCTTGCGCCAGTCGTTGACAAAACTCAATTGGCCAGCCACCATTCCCGTTGCCCGGCCATTTGTAATGATTAAGTCTGAGGTGGTGCCATGCCTCGCATGATCAGGTTCATGCTCACGCGGTTGGCGACGGGGTTCGCAATTGGATCCGCCGTGGGCTTCTTCGTTTGGCAAAATGGATTTGCCGCGGCAGGCACGCTTGAGAATTATCTCGCGCAGGGCCTGTTCATCTACCTCTTCGCAAGCACCATCAGCATGGGTTATCTCGCGACGGCCCTGCTCCTCGAAGAATAACGCCGGACGCTCTCCGTCGCATGTTGGTGCTCTTTGCGCCCGTTCGTCTGCCCTTCCCTATTAAGCCCGCCAGTCCGACGGTATCGTGTCGTCAGCGCCACCATTGATGCGGACAAGGCCTGAAGCAAGCGATGAAGAGAGTCGAGATGACAAGAACAATCCCGATGAGCATGACGTCCTGGTACATTTTGCGCCTGGCCATAACGGAGCAAGCGATCGCCACATTGACGGCGGTTGAATCCCGGCGCGGTTATCGCCCTGCCCCGAGGTCAGCACGCCTTCCGCAGCAGATCGACGCTGTCGACCACGACGACCCTGCCTCTGACTTCGACCCCTGCAGGACCGAGGGCAGCGAAAGCCCGCGAAAGGGCTTCGGGCGCAACCCCGAGTTTGCCGGCCAGAATTCTCTTCCGGTAAGGCAGGCGAAAGGTGGCCTGCGAGGCTGAGGCCGGGCAGCGGCTGACGAGGTAATTCGCAACACGCTGTGCAGCCGTGTGCAGCCGGTCTCCCGCTATGCAATCCATGGCACCGAGCAGATGCTGGGTTATGATGCGCATCACGTTGCGATGCATGATCGGATAGCGGTCGGCGAGCACCCGCAACTCCACAAGGTCGAACAACGCGACCTCTGCACCGTCGGCGGACCATGCGCTGTAGGTGTAGGAGCCGCCTCCCGACAGGAGATATTCGCCGAACGTCTCGCCCGGTTCGCAGATGCAGATATCTGCCTGGCGCCCTGCGGATTCCGACTTCGAAAGTCGCACGAAGCCGCGCATCACGCAATAGACGAACGACGCCTGCTGGCCCTCGGCGATGATCCGCTCGTCCGGTGCGAAGATCTGGAACTGAGCCGTGTCGGCCAGTTCTTCTATCCTTGCTTTGTCCAGGCCGTGAAACAGGTCAGATCGCAAAAGTATGGGATGTCTCGATAGCATCGATCTTCCTTTCGTTTCGGCCGTGAGCGGTTCAAGGTCTTTTGCAATCGGTTTCGTCCTCGACCAGGATTCGCCAAGCGGCTCCTTTAAGGTCGTCGTACTGGCGGCTCGTCAGCGACCAGAGGAACGCCAGGAGACCCATTCCCCCCATCAGCAGTGCGATCGGCATCAGAAAGATCAGCATGTTCATGTGGTTTCAACTTCCGCACTTCCGCCGGCGAGGCTCGCTCCGTAGGCCGGGGCGCCTGCCGAAGGCATTTAATCGCAGCGCATTCGTCACGACCATGATCGACGAAGTCGACATGGCCACCGCCGCTATCAGCGGCGTTGCCAGGCCGGCGATTGCAATTGGTACCGCAAGCAGGTTGTAACCGATGGCGAGAGCAAAGTTCTGCCGAATGAGGCTGGCGGATCTTCGCGCAACGGCGATTGCCTCAGGAACGGCATCGAGACGATCGTTGAAGAAGATAAGGTCGGCGGCTTGCCTGCCGACGTCGGATGCGGTTGCGGGCGCCATCGAGACCTGCGCGGCGGCCAGCGCCGGTGCGTCGTTGATCCCGTCGCCCACCATGAGCACGCGATGGCCCTCGGCGCCCAGCCTCTGGAGTTCCTCGACCTTCTGTTTCGGCGCCAGGACGCCCAGAGCTTTGCCGATACCGAGAGCCCGCGCTGTGTTGTCGACGACGGCCTGCCTGTCGCCGGATACTATCAGCGTTTCGATACCGGCTGCAGCGAGCTGGCGGAAAGCCTCGGCGGCGCCCGGACGAAGCGTGTCGTCAAACAGGAAACGGGCGAGATCAACGCCGTTTTTCGACAGGACCACCTCCGAAAACGGACTATCGCCTGCGGGCGTGAGCCCGGTTCCGCAGGCAAAGGCCTGGTTGCCGAGCCGATAGAAGTCCGCTCCTTTCCAGGCTTCCAGCCCCCCGCCGGCGATTTCCGTGACCCTGTCGAAGGCGAAGGGGTAAGAGATCTCTATGTCCCGCACCAGACCCTGGGAAAGCGGATGCCGGGAATGCGCCGCCATTGCGCAGGCGATGGCGCTATTGCCCCCGTCGATCGCGTCGGCTCGGACGAGGCGGGGCCGGCCCATCGTCAGGGTGCCGGTCTTGTCGAAGGCCACGATGTCCGCATCGCCCAGTCTTTCGAGCGCCGAACCGTCCTTCACCATGATGCCCCTGCGGAAAAGTTCGCCGGCGGCGACCACCTGGACCACCGGTACAGCAAGGCCCAATGCGCAGGGGCATGTGATGATCAGCACCGCGACCGCGACCAGCATGGCCTGTTTCCAATCGCCGCCAAGCAAGCCCCAGGCGAGAAAGGAGGCCGACGCCAACAGGTGCACGGCGGGAGAATAAAGTGCTGCGGCGCGATCGGCGACTCGGCGATAACGAGCCCTGCCGCCCTCGGCCGCTTCCATCAGGCCGATGATCTCGGAAAGAAGCGAATCCCTTGCCACTTTGGTCGCCCGCAGGACGAGCGAACCGGTCAGGTTCATCGCACCCGAATTCACCGCGCTGCCTGCGGCGACGGCGACCGGGCTGCTTTCGCCGGTGACGATGGAGAGGTCGACGTCGCTCTTGCCGCTGACGATCATGCCGTCGAGGGGGATGCGTTCGCCGGCCGCAATCGAGATCTCGTCTCCAACTGCGATCTCTTCGACCGCAACATAGCGCCGCGACCCGTCCGCCATTATCAGCAGCGCACCGCGCGGCGTTAGTCTGACAAGCCCATTGATTGCAGCGCGCGCCTTTTCCCGCATGACATGATCGAGCGTTCTACCGATCAGCAGGAAGAACAGCAGGGACACCGATGCGTCGAACCAGACATGCTCGCCATGGTGCACGGTTTCCCACAGGGAGACAGCATAGGATAGCGTCACGGCAAGCGAGATCGGAACATCCATGTTGGTGCGCCCGCTTTTCACCGCGTTCCACGCCGATTTGAAGAAGAGGCGTCCCCCATAAACCAGCGCAGGTGCCGCGATCATCGCCGAGATCCAGTGAAACATGTCGCGCGTGGCCGCATCGGCGCCCGACCATACCGACACCGAGAGCATCATGATGTTGGCGGCCGCAAAGCCGGAAACTCCAATCGCCAGCAGTAGCTGGTTCCGGATCCTGTCGGTTTCGAGTACTGTCGACGTGATGAGATGGGCGCGGTATCCGGCCAAAGTGATCGCGGCGAGGATTTCGGAGGGATCGGTCGCCTTCGCCTCGATCTCCTCCTGATAGACGCAGCTGACACGTCTGGCGGTGAGATTGACCCGGGCTTTCCTGACGAACGCAAGCGCCGACAGTGCGTTTTCGATGGTCAATATGCAGCCGCCACAGTGAACGTCGGGCACGCTGAGGTCGACCTGGCGTAATCCACCCCCAGCGGGTGGCTGGCAAGGCGTACCTCCCCGGCGCTGGCAGATGTCGCGCTGAGGGCGAGAACGCTTTCCGCATCCATCGAACAGCAGGTCATTGGCGGAACTCCGCGGTGTCGAAGCGTTTGGCCTCATGCATGACGACCGCCCCATTCATTCTCGATATGGCCTCGACGATCCAGTCGCCAGCGACAACCTGGTGATCAGCTTCGAACCGCCCTTCGCCCGTCTTCCGGAGCGTCAAGCGGAAATCCTCATGATCGCCGACGGGCCGTTTGAAGTTCAGCGTGACATCATCGATCATCGCAGGCGTGCCGGCCTTGTCGTGGATGTCGTAACGGATTTGGCTGCCCTTAACGACGAGCGCGCCCTCGACGCCGGAGGCGGCCATTGCCTTCATCGCTGCCGCCCTGGCGTTGAATTCCTGGCTGGCCACATAGGTGTTTTCCACGACGATGCCACTCCAGCTGGATGCAGCATAGAAGGCCATGGTGGCGTTGACGGCGATCACCACGGCGAAGAATGCCGAGGTGGCAAGCAGCACGTGCAAGCCGGTAAAGCCTCGAGTAAAAGTCTTCATTTCACGTCTCCCGGCGCGTTGAAGGCCGCGCGATAGGTCGCCCGGTCCGCTTGACCGGCGTCTTGGCCTATATCTTCGATGACGAAGAGGAATTCGTTGATCTCTGCCCCGTCGGGGGCGCGCGTGACGAAGACCTTGAGCGTCGTGGCCGCATCGGGTACGACGTGAGCGGTGAAGCTGCGGACATCCTGCCTGCCGAACTCGGGAATCCGCATTGTGCCCCCCCCAGCCCGACGAGGGTGATGGTCACGTCCCGCGGCTTCGGCACCATGTTGAGGACACGCAGCGTGTAGCCGTTTCGGATGGAGCCGTCGCTTTCCAGAACATATTGAGGGTTCCGGTCGTGGACGACGTTGAGCCCGAGCCGAGCGCGGAAGGCGAGATGGACGACCATGGCGATGCCGATCAATGCCCAGACGACACCGTAGAAGACGGTTCTTCGGCGGAAGATGATGCGCCAGTCGAAATGCCGGACGGTCGGGATGAAGCTTCCGTCGTCGTTTCGGACATTGGAGGGCTGGATGGCTGTCCGTCCTCCGTCAGTAGCAAGCGACATATTGCTCGAATATTCCTTGAGCGTCGCATAGGCGATCAGGCCGTGTGGCTTTCCGAGCTTGTCCATGACGCCGCCACAGGCATCGATGCAGAGGGCGCATGTGATGCATTCCATCTGCTGGCCGTCGCGAATGTCGATCCCCATCGGGCAGACGGCGACGCAGGCATTGCAGTCCACGCAATCGCCCACCGGCAGACCCTGAGCCTTCTTGGCATGGCGCGACCGCTGCTCGCCCCGCCAGTCGTTGTAGGTGACAACAAGCGAATTCTCATCCAGCATCGCGCCCTGAATGCGCGGCCACGGACACATATAGGTGCATGTCTGTTCGCGCATGAGGCCGCCAAGCACATAGGTCGTCGCGGTCAGGGTGGCGATCGTGGCATACGCAGCGGCAGGAGCGCTGCCGTCAAACAGTGAGGCCGCCAGGTTCGGCGCGTCGGCAAAATAGAAGATCCACGCTCCGCCCGTGGCGACGGCGATCAGTAGCCAGATCGCGTGCTTGATCACCCGCTTCCTGAGCTTGTCGAAAGTGAAGGGGTCGGCATCGAGCTTTATCCGAGCGTTTCGATCGCCTTCGACAGCGCGTTCGACGACGAGAAAGAGATCGACCCAGACGGTCTGCGGACAGGCATAGCCACACCAGGCGCGGCCGACAGCGGCGGTGAGGAGAAAGAGGCCGAAGCCCGCCATGACGAGCAGGCCCGCCACATAGTAGAATTCCTGCGGCCAGATCTCGATGAAGAAAAAGAAGAAGCGCCGCGAGGCGAGGTCGACGAGGATTGCCTGATTGGGCGCATAGGGACCGCGATCCCAGCGAATCCACGGCGCGAGGTAATAGGTGCCAAGCGTGAGCAGCATCAAGACCCATTTGAACCGGCGAAATGGCCCTTCGGCGCGTTTCGGAAAGATCTTCTTGCGCGGCGCATAGAGAGGCTGGCGGTTGCCCCGGACGTTGACGGGTTCGACGCAAACGCGGTCAATGTCATTTAGATTGGAGCGGGTATAGAGATTCATAGGACCTGTCCGATTTTCACCACTCTTTTCCCAGCCGTGGCGCATCTGTTCCTTGATGCAGATCAAGAACGACCGTGCAGAAGCGAAAAGGCCACGCCCCAGAGTAAGGGCGTGGCCGGAGGACAGCGGCGGAGAAACCGCTGGGACGTCCTCCACAGGAGCTGAAACTATCGGCTCGTCTGCATGTGGTCTTTGAGGCAGATCAAACTCACCATCGAATTGCCGATCTTTGCCGGGTCGTCCTGCTCCGAAGACGCAGGCATCTGTTGGGCGCGCGCTGAGACACGCGATCGGATAACAGCACGCGGCGTGCCGTAGAGACGGAGGATCGGATTGCGGTCGTGGGCTGTCATGTCTTTTCTCCTTACGTGCCGCCCCCGAGCGCATGAACGAAAATGGTAAGCTCGTTGACCGTTGTGTCCCCCAGGCGCGCTGCCCAGGCAGGCATGACGCCATGTTTGGGAGAGGCAACCTGACGAAGAATGGCGTCTTCACCCCGCGACTTCAGCCAGATTGCATCGGCGAGATCCGGCGCACCCATTTCCGCCTTTCCTTCGGCGTCCTCGCCGTGACATGGGGCGCAATTGTCGAAGAAAACCTGTTTTCCGGCCGCCGCCAGACCGACATCCGAGGGCGTATTGGTCAGCCCCCAGACATAGGCGGCGACCTGCTTCATCTGGATGGGCTCCAGAACACCGGCAAAGGGCGGCATTTCGGAGGAATGGCTATCCGTATCGCCGTCGAAGCGGATGCCATGAGCGATCGTGGTCTGGATGGCATTCAGATCGCCGCCCCACAGCCAGTCGTCGTCGTTGAGATTCGGAAACCCCGGACCGCCGCTCGCTCCCGATCCATGGCAGGGCGCGCAGTTCACCTTGAAAGCGGATGCGCCGCCAGCGATCGCGAATTCACGAAGAGCAGGATCCGCGTCGATCTCCTCCACTGTCTTGGCAGCCATCAGATTATGGAACTTCGTCTGCGATGACTTAGCGAGATTGAGGTCCTGCTGCAGCTCGGCGCGCGTTGAATAACCGAGATAGCCGTTAGTGGCGGAAGTGATCATCGGGATGGCTGGGTAAGCGATGGCGTAGCCGATCGCCCAGAGGATCGTCACGTAGAAGGTCCAGATCCACCAGCGCGGCATGGGATTGTTGAGCTCTTGGATGCCGTCCCATTCATGACCCGTCGTTTCGACGCCGCTCAGTTCATCGATATGCTTTTCCAACATCTCAATCGTCCTTCAAGGGAATATCGGCGGCATCTTTCGCCGTCTGCTTGCTACCTGGGCGAAGGGTGAGCATGACCGCGCCGACGAAGAATGCCGCCATTGCCAGGAGGCCCCAGCTGTCGGAGAAGTGTCTCATTGCAGTGTAAGTTTCCATGGATCACCTCACCGGTAGCCGGTCGCGTCGTCATAGGTCGAGAAATCAACCAGCGTTCCGAGCATCTGCAGGTAGGACACCAGCGCGTCCATCTCGGTCAGCCGGGTTGGATCGCCGTCGAGATCGCCGACATTCGCATTTGGGTAGCGCTTGAGTAGGGCCGCCGCGTCCGCGTTCGGATCGGCCTGGGCTCTCATGTCGGCCTCGGCATTCGCCAGCATGTCGTCGCTGTAAGGCACGCCCACGTCCTCATTGGCCTTGAGGTCCTCTCCGACACTCCTGACCGTCACCTCCTTCTCTTCTAGGAAGGCGTAGCTGGGCATGATTGATTCCGGCACCACGGCCCGCGGATTTGCGAGATGCTGGACGTGCCATTCGTTCGAGTAACGCCCCCCGACGCGGGCCAGATCTGGCCCTGTCCGCTTGGATCCCCATTGGAACGGGTGGTCGTACATCGATTCCGCTGCGAGCGAATAATGACCGTAACGCTCGACCTCATCACGGAACGGCCGGATCATCTGGCTGTGGCAGAGATAGCAGCCTTCACGGATGTAGATGTTCCGTCCGGCGAGCTCTAGCGGCGTGTAGGGCCGCATCCCTGCCACTTTTTCGATCGTGTTCTGCAGGTAGAACAGCGGGGCGATTTCAACGATGCCGCCAATGCTGACGACCAGCAGCGAGCTGACCAGAAGAAGCGTCGCGTTCTTCTCGAGGGTCTTATGTTTATCAAGTAACGATGCCATGTCTCACCTCACTCGGCAGGCTGTGCCTGGGGCACTAAACTGGTCGGCATTGGGGCTTCGTCGCGCAGGTGGCCTCGGAGCGTCATGAACACGTTCCAGGCCATAACGAGGCCACCGGCCAGGTAGAGTGCTCCGCCGACGGCACGCAGCACGTAATAGGGGATCATCGCCGCGACCGTTTCAGCGAAGGAATAGACGAGGAAGCCCTGGGAATTGTATTCTCGCCACATCAGCCCCTGCTGGATGCCCGCGACCCAGAGCACCGCGGCGTAGATCACAATCCCGAGCGTCGCAAGCCAGAAGTGCCAGTTGACCATCCGCAGGCTGTAGAGGCGCTCGCGCCCCCACAGTTTCGGCGTCAGGTAGTATATCGCCCCGAAGGTGATCATACCCACCCAGCCAAGTGCTCCGGAATGCACGTGACCGATCGTCCATTCGGTATAGTGGCTGAGCGAATTGACCGCCTTGATCGACATCATCGGGCCTTCGAAGGTCGACATCCCATAAAATGCGATGGCGACGATCATCATCCGGATGATCGGGTCGGTGCGAATTTTGTCCCAGGCGCCCGAAAGGGTCATCAAACCGTTGATCATGCCGCCCCAGGAGGGCATCCAGAGCATGACGGAGAAGACCATTCCGATCGTCTGCGCCCAGTCAGGCAGCGCCGTGTAATGCAGATGATGCGGGCCGGCCCAGATATACATGAAGATCAGGGCCCAGAAGTGGATGATCGACAGCCGGTAGGAATAAACCGGGCGGTTGGCCTGCTTCGGCACGAAATAGTACATCATGCCCAGGAAGCCGGCGGTGAGGAAGAAGCCGACGGCGTTGTGGCCGTACCACCATTGGGTGAGTGCATCCTGGACGCCGGAGAAGAGAGAATAACTCTTGGAGCCGAGGAACGAAGCGGGAACAGCGAGGTTGTTGACCACATGCAGCATCGCAATGGTGACTATGAAGCTGAGATAGAACCAGTTTGCCACGTAAATATGCGGCTCTCTGCGCTTCAGGATCGTTCCGAGATAGACGGCCAGATAGGCGACCCAGACGATGGTAAGCCACAGGTCGACGTACCATTCAGGCTCGGCATATTCGCGCGCCTGATTGATGCCGATCACGTAGCCGGTCGCGGCCATCACGATGAACAGCTGGTAGCCCCAGAAGACGAACCAGGCGAGTGTTCCTCCGAAGAGGCGCGCGCGACAGGTGCGTTGCACCACATAGAAGGATGTCATGATCAGCGCGTTGCCGCCGAAGGCGAAGATCACCGCCGACGTGTGAACCGGTCGCAATCTTCCGAAATTCAAATAGGGCGCGATGTTGAGGTCGGGAAAGGCGAGCTGCAGCGCGATGATCACGCCGACGAGGAAGCCGACGACGCCCCAGAACACCGTGGCGATCAGGCCGTAGCGGATTACCTCATCGCAATAGCCCGTAAGGTCTGTTTTGCGCTGTTGGCCCGTCGGCGAAAACTCTGCGTTTTTAACAAGCAGCAGCGTTCCCGCAACCAGGCAGAGGCAAAGTATACCCATATGGACTGCAAAGAGATGATCGTGCGCGAATGCCGCTGCGAGCAGCGCCAGAAACGCTGCGACCGCGACCACCATCGTTTCTGCCGTGTAATTCATGATGTCGTCCCCAGTGCGCAGACGACCGCCTCGCGGCCGGCTTTCTCGGATTTCGAGGCAGGACTGTCACGAAGACGGGAACGGCTCCTTGATCTACATCAAAAAGCGGACTGGAAGCGGTGGACGAACGGACGTTGTTACACTCTGTTAAAAACTTTCCCCTTTTGGCACCGCCCGCTATTCCCATGTGACGCAGCTGCTTCTACCGCACCCACTGCCACAAGGGGGTATGAAGATGCTGTGCAGAACAACCACGCGTTCGTCGAGAAGACGTTAGAAGCTCTTCATGCCGGCCAATCCCTCTCGTCGCTTTTCGTAGGCTCGGAGGCGGAAGCCGTCGCGGCCGGTAAGCCGATTTGGTGGGAGGGTGATAAGCCAACCATCTCGTCCAGGTGGAAGAAGGTGTCGTGCGCCTGCTTCGTTTCATCGGCGAAGATCATCGCGTGATAATCGCTCTTCACTTCGCCGACGATCTCAACGGCGCGTCGTTTTCGGAGGATTCCTGTCAAAGGGTCAACTTCCACACACGCGACACCGGGGGATCGACATTAATGCCCTCGCGAACTCCCGACGCGATATGAGCTCAGTCGCGGCAATCCCAAGCTGGTTCAGCAGCGCCGACGTTCGCCGAGCGTGCTTGTCCTCCGGTGATTCCTACATCGCTTGCAGGCTGCCATGTCCCTCGCAAGGGCGCTGGGCAAGCAGGCAAAAATTGGGATCTTCTGCCTTTTATTCCCGAATTTGACGGGCATCAAAGAACCCAAATCCGGCATCTGCTAAAAACATTCATGAGGCTGACTGGGTCTCGCAGAACAGGAGCTTGCAAATGCGGTTAAAATTCAGTCCGATCGCTGCAGCAGCAGCCTTGATTGTCTCGGCAGCGCCGTTGATGGCGGCCGACCATCAGGTTCGGATGCTCAACAAAGGCACGGAAGGCGCGATGGTGTTCGAGCCCGGCTTCCTGAAGATCGCCCCCGGCGACACCGTCACCTTCATCCCCACCGACAAGGGCCACAACGTTGAAACCTTCAAAGGCCTCATTCCGGATGGCGTTGCGGAATATAAGTCAAAGCCGAACGAGCAATATCGGGCGAAGTTCGATGTTCCAGGCGTCTATGTCCTGAAATGCACCCCACATTCCGGCATGGGCATGGTTGCCTTGATCCAGGTGGGCGACAGCCCGGCCAATCTCGAAGCGATCAAGACTGCAAAGGTGCCGAACATGGTGCGTAAGCGGCTCGATGCCGACCTCACACACATCACCCAGTGATAAACGGCAGGTGCGGAGGGCCGCGCAGCCCATGACGATGGCGTTCGCGGGGGCTTTCTGCCTCTCAGGAGCAACTGATGCTCCCGTGAGCATCGAGCAGAGCCAGGCGCGTCAGGCAAGGCGTCCAGGCAGTGGTTAGCGTCGGACACGGTTGTCGGCAAAGCCAATGCCGAAACTTGGCTGGATCGTCGCGAACGTCAATGCGGCCTGTGAAAAGAGCTATGATCTGCACGGCAGACCTGCGAAGAAACGCGTGGGCGAGATCACTGGCCCGGCGGCATAACGAGGTCGTTTTTTGCGGGCAGTCGCGAAGGAGATGCCAGCCGAAACCCGCGGTTTCGTTCCGGTCGTCTAAGCAAGTCCTGCGATCGATGAATCGATTGTGATGTGACGGCGTCCATCGAAGCTGATTCAAACATCCACAGAGAAGAGGTGGATGATGGGACAAGCACTGAGCGATGATCTTGGAATACGGGTTTTGAAAGCGTCTGCGGCGGGAATGTCGGCTCGACAGGCCGCAGCTCGGTTCGGAGTTGGGATTTCGACGGCGATCCGCTGGATTGCGAGAGCGAAAGAGGGTGAGCTGACTGCTCGGCCGCAAGGGTGGAGACGCCGGTCGGCGGTGGATGCACACGAGGAATTCGTTGTCACACTGATTGAAGAGCGTAAGGACGTGACGCTCGATGAATGGTCGAACGTTTGTCTGTCGAGCGGCAGGTGAAGATCAGCCGCAGCGCACTTGGCGCTTGGCTTCGAGGCCGCGGATGGACCTTTAAAAAAAGACCGCCCACGCACTGGAGCAGGACCGGCCGGACGTCCTGAAGCGCCGGCGTGTCTGGTTCGACGGCCAACTGGATCTCGATCCGGAGAAACTGATCTTCATCGACGAAAGTGTGCTGCAGAGCAGCGGAAGGAGTTACATGAACTAAGACCGTAGCGTAAAGCTGCGTGAATGATGGGGGAAGGCCCCCCGGGATCGGCTTTCAGGAGCGGGTTCAGTCCGAGCTGCTGCGGTAAAGAGCCGTGGTGGTGAGCGTCGGATGAAAAAGTTCGGACGAGATCCGAGCAGGTGCGTGTCCGAAAGACGAACGAAAGTGAACCCTCCGAAGACGCGCCGTTATGAATAAAGCGTCGTCGAAACCAGGACTGTTTCGTCATCCTGGGACAAGTCCGTCGGGTGCCTGATGATTGGGCGGGCGGCGACCGGCGTAGAGGGGCGTGAGTTGGACACAGGCTTTCACGCGGAACTGCAGGAACCGGGCTCCTGATGCCAAGGGAGAAGCCCAAGCGGAGAAACCGTAAGGCGAGAGTACCGATGCAGGAGACTGGGGCGGACCGATCCGTATGAGCGTTGAGGGCCCTGTAATGGGGCCAGAGCAAAGGGATCGGATCAGGTGGTCGTATTGTTTGGAACAACTGGAAACAGGATGACTTCGATAGGTACGACAGACAAGCCGTTTCGGATTGAGAAGCGGCAAGTGTACGAAGCTTACAAAGCGGTCAAAGCCAACCGTGGTGCAGCCGGGGTGGACGGTGAGACCCTGGAGATGTTTGACAAAGACCTTGCGAGAAATCTCTACAAGATCTGGAATCGGATGTCTTCTGGGGCTTACTTTCCGCCGTCGGTGCGCGCCGTCTCCATTCCAAAGAAGACTGGAGGCGAAAGGGTTTTGGGTGTGCCGACGGTCAGTGATCGGATCGCGCAGATGGTGGTCAAGCAGATGATTGAGCCGGATTTAGAGCCGCTCTTCTTGCCAGACTCCTATGGCTACAGGCCGATGAAGTCGGCTTTGGATGCCGTTGGGGTAACGCGTCAGCGGTGCTGGAAATACGATTGGGTTCTGGAATTCGACATCAAAGGGCTGTTCGACAATCTTCCGCATGATCTCTTGCTGAAGGCGGTCAGAAAAGACGTCAAATGCAACTGGGCTCTGCTCTACATCGAAAGATGGTTGACCGCGCCTATGGAAAAGAACGGAGAAGTCATTGAGCGGACGCGTGGTACCCCGCAAGGGGGCGTGGTCAGCCCGATCCTATCGAATCTCTTCCTGCATTACGCGTTTGACGTCTGGATGACCCGGACGCATCCGGATCTACCATGGTGTCGGTATGCAGACGATGGTCTGGTGCACTGCCGGACCGAGCAGTAAGCAGAGGCCCTCATGGTCGAGCTCCAAGCGCGGCTGGCAGAATGCGGACTTCAGATGCATCCGACTAAGACCCATATCGTCTACTGCAAAGATAATCGGCGCCGGGAAATGTATCCGACTGTCAAATTTGACTTCCTTGGATACCAGTTCAGGCCGCGACAGGTGGCGACTTCACAGCGGAATGAGTTCTTCTGTGGCTATACCCCAGCGGCCAGTCCGGCGGCGCTAAAATCAATGCGGGCCACGATCAAGAGCTTGAACATTCCGCGGCAAACGCCGGGGACGCTGGCTGAAATCGCCAAACAGATCAATCCGCTCCTCCGGGGATGGATTGCCTACTATGGGCGGTTCAGTCGTTCGGCCCTGTTCTCTCACTGACTATGTCGATCGGAAGCTCAAGGCCTGGATCATGCGAAAGTACAAGCGCTTTCGGTTCCACAAAACTCGGGCTTCGCAGTTCCTGCGGCAACTTGCCCGAGATAGACGGGACCTCTTCGTACACTGGCAGGCGTTCGGAACGAACACGTTTACCTGATGGGAGCGGTGTGAATCGAGAGGTTCACGCACCGTTCTGCGAGAGGCCGGCAGGTGAAATCCCTCCGGCCTACTCACCCCGGCCTTTCGACCAAGATGGCACGGCTACGCGGACGTGCACTTCGAGGTGAGCGTTGCCGAGCTGGCGTGCCACATGGCCATTGGAAAACAACGACCTTTACCGGAGCGTTGCGCCTCACTGGGATGACCGCGCCGTTTGTCTACGATGGCGCCATGAACGGTAATGTCTTCCTGGCTTACGTCGAACAGGTATTGGGGCCTACCCTGGAGATCGGCGACGTGGTGGTCATGGACAACCTACCGGCTCACAAGACAGCCGGTGTACGCGACGCCATCGAACGTGTCGGCGCCACGCTCATGTTCCTGCCCCCTTACAGCCCAGACTTCAATCCGATCGAGAACGCATTCTCGAAGCTGAAAGCCATGTTGCGAGGCCGAGCCGAGCGAAAGATCGACGCCCTGTGGGATGCGGTCGGGGCCTTGATGCCTCGCTTCACTGCGGCAGAATGCGCAAACTACTTTAAGGCCGCTGGATATGACCCAGATTGAACAGAATTTGCTCTAGGAATTGCACGGAAGGCGCCGTCGAACGTTTGATCGAAATCCCGCGGCAGGCAAGTCGTGCTACAATTACGAGACCCCTGCCCTCGTCCTTCGACGTGCTCGAACAACCGCTTTCGTGAGCGGGCGAGAGCCGTCGACCATGTGGCGCTCGGTAGCTCACCTCGCGACAAGGCTCCTTCAGGCGCCTGCGCGGCCGCCATAATCGCGATGGGCACATTTCTGCGGACCGGCGCTTGCCGACGCCACCTGAAAGGTTCGACGTCAGTCGCCAACGATATCCTAGACCGCGGCCTGCCGAGATCGAGCTGTATTTCAATGAGCCGAAAAGCTCGACGGTAACGACCTCGACGTCCAGGCGGTAATACGGGCGCGCGCCCATCTGCTTGCGACAGGGCGCCCGATCACCATATTTGTGAGTGCGCCCGCCCTGCTTCACACGAACTTGCGACGTTGATCCTCGTCGACGTGCGGTTGTCGACGGGACTCCTGGGAAGATAACCGCAGGGTCCTCGATCGAGAAACGGGAACTCGATGTCTTCTCGCGCGGCCTTTGATGCGTTTCGTGTCGCCGGAACCGATGCAAACTTCAGGCGACATGCATTAGGCTGCCTTGCTGTGCGTGTGCCCGTGCGAGCCAAAATAGGCGTCGAATGCCGCCGCGACTGCACGGACCATAAAGCGCGCCTCCTCGCATACGACAATCCGTTCACCGCTGATCGTCACGACGCCGTCGGCCATGAGCTCGCCGAGACGGTCGTTGCGCTCGACAAGGAAGCCGGTGTCGAAACCCGACCCGCTGCTCAACTGGCCGAGATCGGCTTCGAAATCGCACATCAGCCTCTCGATGACCCTCGCCCGAAGCTTGTCCTCCTCGCTGAGAAGATATCCCTTGGCGGTCGGCAGCACCCCGAAGGCAATCCGCTCGGCATAGAGGCCGAGAGGCACGTGGTTCTGCATATAGCCGGCCGGCAGCCGCCCGATCGCAGATGCGCCGAGGCCGATCAGGCTATCGCAATCATCCGTGGTATAGCCCTGGAAGTTTCTCCTCAGCGCTCTGTTGCGCGCGGCGAGTGCCAACTGATCGTCCGGCAGTGCAAAATGATCGAGCCCAATGCGCTGATATCCGGCGTTCTGCAGCTCCTCGGCGATCACTTCCGCCTGCTCGTTCCGCTGTTTTGCGTCCGGCAGCGATGCTTCGTCGATCAGGCGCTGATGTTTCTTGAAAGCGGGTATGTGAGCGTAACCGAAAACGGCGAAACGTTCGGGACGCAGTTCTGCAGCCAGCCGGACCGTTTCGATGCAAGATTGGACGGTCTGTTTCGGAAGGCCATAAATCAGGTCGAAGTTGATGCTGCTGACGCCTGCTGAGCGCAACCCGGCGACCGCCCTTTCCGTCTGCTCAAAGGATTGCAGCCGCTTGATACCGGCCTGCACGATCGGATCGAAGCTCTGGACGCCGAGGCTTGCGCGGTCGATACCGTTTTCGCCGAGCGCGTCGATCATGGGGGCGACCAATGTGCGAGGGTCGATCTCGACTGCGACGCCGGCTTTCGCTTCGAATGTGAAGGCGCTCCTGAGCTTTGCCATTAGAGCCGAAAATTCCTGCGGCTTCATGACCGACGGCGTGCCGCCGCCGAAATGCACGTACTTGACGGGCACGTCGTTTCCGGCCGCAAAGGAAACAAGCTCGATCTCCTCCTTCATCACGTCGAGATAGTCGGCGACCGGAGCGTCTTGCCGGGTGATGGTTGTGTGGCAGCCGCAGTACCAGCATATCGAACGGCAGAACGGGACGTGGAGATAAACCGAAACCGGGCCAGCCGCGGCGATATGGGCGAGGTTGCCGACATATTCATCCGGCCCCACGGCGGCTGAAAAAGCCGCCGCCGTGGGGTAGCTCGTATAACGCGGAACCCGCGCATCGCCGTATTTGGCGATCAGATCATCGGACATTTTCGCATCCCTTCCCAAAACAGGATGCTTTATGACCTCCGGCCGCGCCGGCTTCCTTGTCCCAAATCAATGATGACGTCTCAGGCCAGACTCAGCCCGATCTTTGTCCGCTGTGAAAGTCAGCACTTTCGAACCCGCCTAACATCTCGTTCTGACATGGGTCGAGCCGCGATCCCGTCTGTTCGAAGAGACGTGGCACAAGGAAACGAGCAAGAATGACTGATACCGGGTGAAACAACTCAAATTGATGTCCGCGTGGTGTCGCCGGTCGAGCCGCATCCCACGGTCTCGGCACGCTCCATGCGCGGGCCCCCGGCGATATTTTGCTGATCGCCAGTGGAAACTGGTGCCGGCCTAACGGCGGAAATCTCGAACGAAGCCTACCGAAATGCGGAAGTCGTGGTCGTTCCAAGTCCACAGGCCCTCGCCGCGGCCGCCGACGTGATCGTCAAGGTGCGCCCCGACTAATGAGGTCGCCCTGCTGTCGCCTGAAAAGACGCTGATCTCTTTCATCTATCCCGTAGCCAACAACGAGTTGCTCGAGCGGGCTCTGCATTCGGGCGCGAATATGAGCGCCATAGACATGGTCCCGCGCATCAGCCGTGCACAGAAGATGGATGGGAAAGATCGGGGGCTACTGAGCGGTCATCGAAGCGAGTGCGAACTTCAGCTGTTTCTTCACCGGGCCGATCACCGCGCGGTATTTCCAGGCTCTCCTCAGTTTTACGTCGCCTTGAGGTCCGTCAGCACCTTGTCAAAAGCATCCTTGACCGGCTTTGAGATTTCCTCCACCGTCCTGCTTGCGAGTACCCGGAATTCCTTGGCGTGCTGCAAACTTGTCTCAACCCGCTTGCGCAGGAAGGTCGACTGCAGTTCGAGGACCTGCGACGGCGAATTTGCGCTAAGCAAAGCTTGCAGATGCGAGAAGCCGGCCTCGGCGTCGGCCTGCAGTGCAGCGATCGTCTTCCACGACAATTCGTTGCCGAACAGACTTGTCGTTTCGAGGATCGGAGGCAGCATTTTCTGTGTCGCTTCAGCGCCGGACGCAAATTTCAAAAAAGCCTCTGTCACCTGCTTGTTCCCCTTTTCAACGGATGCGCCGAACTGATCTGGCACCTTGAGCGGCGATGACGCCGGGTTTTCGATCGTTTCAAAGGATCTTTCGGAAATCTTGGTCATAGCGTTTTCCTTCTCTTTGAGTTGGTTGCAAGCTGTGACGTCGGGATTGACCCCTTCCGCCGGCGGACTATGCATGGCCGCTTGGTAGAACGTCGGTTCGATGACGAACCGTCATGTGGCCCCCGTTCCGTTCGTTTCATGAACCGCCATCATGCAGACTGCTTTCTGCCGCTTGTAACCAGGATCAGCAAACACCATGCCAACTGCTCAGACGCTCCAAGAAGATGAGTTTCGTTTATCGATGGGCGGATTGATCGGTATTTGGCGGACGAACAAACGTTCTAATCTCGACAATCCGACAATAGGTGTCGGGTGCCCGACATTTGCGAGACATGTGGACAGCTGAGATGGGGACAAGCGAATGAGCATGTAATTCAATCGCGCTCAGGATCGTCCTGTGTCGGATCGTATTGAGCCTGCGGGGTGGAAAGTGACGTTGCGGTCCTCGCCGCAAGTGCCTCCAGCCGCGCACTGGTGTTTGCCTTGACGGTCAGCTTGCGCGAGACATTGCGTGCAAGCGCAGTGCCTTCTTTACACCGGCCGTCATCTGGATAGAAACCGCCGCATCCGCATCCGCGGACCCGGCATGGGACACGAATGTCACCATGTGTGGCGATCCGATCACGGGGCATCTGCCTTGGCAACCGGATAATCGGTTCATCGCCGAAGGCGACGAGACAGCGATCGCCACTTCGCGCTTTTGAAAAAGCTTCACTGAAGAAGCGATGAACTAGCCACCATCGCAACGCTAACTTTGTGGATGGAATGCCACAGGAAGTAACTTCGTTCGTTGGCTTGCGCAGAGTACGAGCAGCAGGAGGCAACAAACCAGATGAAGGCAAAAGCGTTCTCCTGATTTGTTCGCAAGATCACGCAGTAACCTTGTCTGCCGCGAGATGGGTCTGACAGTTCTTCGGGCAGACGCGCGCGCAGGCGCCGCAACCAATGCAGCGGCCGGCCTGGTCGACAACCATGATCATACGATTGAGCTCGCCATCGAAGTCTTCATCCTCGTCGTCGCAGATGCCGAGGATTCCACCCGCTTCATCGACGCCATAGAGGTGCATGACTTCGCGAGAGCAGACTTTGAAGCATCGGCCACAGCCGATGCAGGTTGCAGCATCGATGCAGGTCAGGTACTTCGGCACCCAGCTGGAGCCGTCGCGCGTGACGAAAGAGCCGGTCATCATGAATTCTCCAATGCGGCGAGCTCTTCCTTCGCAGCGTTCAACTCGGCGAAGGCGTCGAACGTCTCTCCAGCAATGGTCTTGATCTTAGCCCAATTAATCGGAAGGTCCTCGGCAAGATCGTGCAACTCCATTTTCGCAGTGGCGGCACGTGACTGCAGCTTACGGACTTTCTTCTGCAGTTCCTCAAGGTCTGACATGATCTCTCTCCTCGAAAACTGATTTCATGATGCCCGCGCAACGTCGGGATAGGTTTCGATAACTGCAATCGCGTCATCGACCATTTTGTTGCCGACCTCGGCGAGCTTGCCAAGCGTCTCAAAGCCGAACCGGTGGACATCGCGCAGGGTCTTCGACAGAACGACCAACCGTCCAGTCGTGAAAAGCACGCGGCCGAAGCCCTCATGGCCGATCGTCATGATCGGCGATGCCAACAGGCCTGTGCACTCTTCGATCACAAGCCCCACGCAACTGTAAAAATTCTGGAGCCTCCACAGCACATCCGGATCGGGATCGCCGATGATCGGGATCTTACGGCGCTGCTCCTTGGTGAGGATGAAGTCGGCCAGCAGGTCAGCGTCCGATTTGCCCTCCCACGCCCCATGGGCATCCTGAGCGCGGATGAGCCTTATGAGGCATCTGAGAAAAGGGGTGGCGAGATCCCCATCCTCCTTGACAGCAGGGCCATCCGTACTTCCTGTCAATGTACCCATGTCCTAGTCCTCCTCATCGAAAGGCTTCTTTTCGGTGGCGCCTGATTCGGTCAGCACCTTGAAGCTCGTTCGCCAGAGCGTTGGACCTGAGGAAGCCGATCCTCGGTTGTCCCAGGAATTGCCCTCACAGCCGAGAGGCCCGTGGATCAGGTGCGCGACGTCGGTGACGGGCTGCAGCACGATCTTGGCGCCATCGAAAGCGCATCCGCCGGCTGCCGCCCCGGGGATCAGCGGCTTCGAGCAGCCGTTCTTACGCGCCTTGGAATCCTTGCTGCGGTTCTTCTCGCAGGCAGGCTCGTCGAAGACATCCTGGACTTTAGCATTGAGCGAGGGCATTGCGGTCTCCAAGTTCAGATGAAGGCGGCCGGCCTCGCAAGGCCGACCGCCGCCGCTCCTAGCGGGTCAGGTCGTAAGAATAGTCCGTCACACCCGGCTCGCTCGTCTCGCGATCGAGCTTGTCGAAGATCTTGTCGAGGATCGTCGTCACGACGCGCAGGCCGCCCTGGTAGCCCATGAGCGGGAAACGGTGGTGATGGTGCCGGTCGAATATCGGAAAGCTCAGCCGGATCAATGGGGTGCCGGTGTCGCGCTCAAGATACTTGCCATAGGAATTGCCGATCATAAGATCTACCGGCTCGGTAAAGAGCAGCGAGCGCAACGCCCACAGGTCCTTGCCCGCCCAGACCTGGGAAGCCTTGCCGAAGGGCGAGGATGCGAGCAACGCCTTCATCTCGGCTTCCCAGGCCGACGTGCCGTTGGTAGCAAGGCAGTGGGTCGGCTCACCGCCGGTTTCCAAGACAAACCGGGCAACAGCGTAGACGAAGTCAGGATCGCCGTAGATCGCGTATTTCTTCCCGTGCAGCCAGGCCTGGCTATCTGCCATAGCGTCGACGAGACGGCCGCGCTCCAGGCCGAGTGCCGGAGGAATTTCCTTGCCGGTAATCTCCGAGACCTTCATCAGGAATTCGTCGGTCGCCTGGACACCCAGCGGATAATGGAACGAGGCCGTAGCCTGACCGACCTCCTTGCAATATTCCAGCGTTTTGCGCGTGCTATAGTGCTGCAGCGACAGGGTCGCTTCGGCGTTCAACGCCGTTTTCACGTCTTCGATCTTCGTGCCGCCGTCATACATGCGGTACGTACCGTCAGACGGCGTGTCGAACTGGTCGGAGGCATCCTGGATGAAGATGTAGGATACGCCCATCATGTCGAGCAGGCGCTTCAGTTCGCGGTTGTTGCCGACGCAGAAGCCGTCGAAGCCGGGAATGATGTTGATGGCTTGGGCAACCTCCTTCCGCTCGTTGCCTTTCCAGAAGTTCTCCAGAATGCCCTTGATCATGCCGTCATAGCCATCGACGTGGCTGCCGACGAAGGCAGGTGTGTGAGCGAAAGGAACATCGAAGTCGTGCGGGACCGACCCTTCGTTCTTTGCGTTTTCGATGAAGCTGTGAAGGTCGTCTCCAATGACTTCGGCCATGCAGGTGGTCGAGACGGCGATCATCTTCGGATCGTAGAGCTTGTATGTATTGGCGAGCCCGTCGACCATGTTCTTCAACCCGCCGAACACCGCCGCGTCCTCCGTCATCGAGGACGAGACCGCCGATGAAGGCTCCTTGAAGTGACGCGACAGATGCGAACGGTAATAGGCGACGCAGCCCTGGCTGCCGTGGACGAAGGACATCGTTTGCTCAAAGCCTGCGGCTGCGAAGACGGCACCGAGCGGCTGGCAGGCTTTGGCCGGGTTCACGACCAGGGCTTTGCGGCCCAGGTTCTTTTCGCGATACTCCCAGGTCTTCGTGAAGTCGTTTTGATCGGCAACGACCTGATCCGGGTGGGGGCATTCGAAATTGGCTTTCTTCTCGGCGAGCATCTGCCTGTATTCCGGCTCGCGGAACAGGGGAGCATGATCGAGAACTTTTTCCGCCGACTGCGGCATAGTAAGCACCTTTCTTTTCATCGCGCCGCACCGGTGGCGGCAATGGGATGTCATCTGTCACGAGTGCGGATCAAGGCCGATGGAAGGGCCTGGCCTGCCCCTTCCCAAGACAGGCCAAGCTCTCATTCGGCCGCAACCGCCTCAGCTGGCGCGGCCTTTTTTTTCCAGGGGACGTCGTAGAGATCCCACACCGGATTATTGATGGCCAGATCCATGTCGCGGGCGAATATGGCAAAGCCGTCATAGCCGTGATAGGGGCCCGAATAATCCCAGGAGTGCATCTGGCGGAAGGGGATGCCCATCTTCTGCACCGGATACTTCTCTTTGATGCCGGACCCAACAAGGTCGGGGCGGATGCCTTCGATGAACTTTTCCAGCTCGTAACCGGTCACGTCGTCATAGATCAGCGTACCCTTGTTCACATAATGGCCGGTGCGCTGATAGTCGTCGTTGTGGGCGAACTCGTAGCCGGTGCCGACGATCCGCATGCCGAGGTCCTCATAGGCCGTGATGACGTGGCGAGGACGCAGGCCGCCGACATAGAGCATCACCGTCTTGCCTTCGAGGCGCGGCCGGTACTTGTCGACGACAGCATCGACCAGGGGCCGGTACTTGGTGATGACAGCCTCGGTCTTGTCGACGATTTCCGGACCGAAGTGCTTGGCTATTTCGCGCAGGGAGGTTTCGATCTGGGACGGACCAAAGAAATTGTATTCCATCCACGGGATGCCGTACTTTTCCTCCATGTGCCGACAGATGTAGTTCATCGAGCGGTAGCAGTGGATGAGGTTGAGCTTGGCCTTTGGCGCGCGCTCGACCTCAGCGAGCGTGGCATCACCCGACCAGTTGCCGACCACGCGCAGCCCCACCTCCTCCAATAGAATGCGCGTAGCCCACGCGTCGCCACCGATATTGTAGTCGCCGACGACGTTGACGTCATAAGGGCCGGTCTCGAACTCGACTTCGTTCTTGTCGAAAACCCAGTCACGGATGGCGTCGTTGGCGATGTGGTGGCCGAGCGATTGCGAGACGCCGCGGAAGCCCTCGCAGCGCACCGGCACGATCGTCTTTTCGTGCTCCTTGGCCTTCTTGCGCGACACCGCTTCAATGTCGTCGCCAATCAGCCCGATCGGGCATTCCGACTGCACGCTGATGCCGTTGTTGAGGGGGAAAAGCGCCTCGATCTCGTCGATGACCTGTTCAAGCTTCTTGTCGCCGCCGAACACGATGTCCTTTTCCTGGAAGTCTGAGGTGAACTGCAGCGTCACGAACGTGTCGATGCCCGTCAGGCCGACGTAGTAGTTGCGGCGTTGCGACCAGGAATAATGACCGCAACCGACCGGCCCGTGCGAGATGTGGACCATGTCCTTGACCGGCCCCCATACCACGCCTTTGGAGCCGGCATAGGCGCAGCCGCGGATCGTCATCACGCCCGGAATGGACTTGATGTTTGATTTGACGTCGCATTCGGAAAGCGCCTTCGGCTCATCGCCAGGCTCGTCGCCGCTCGTTGCGACGCTGAGGTGCTTCTTGCGGCGCTTTGCCGCCTTGTCTGGATATTGCGCTAACACTTCCGCAATGAGCTTTTCATGCAAAACGCTGTCATTCTCGTAATCAAGGCTCATGGGCCCCTGCCCCTTTCAAGGTTCGGGTTATGTCGTCGTCGACGAAGCGTCTTTCGTGGAAGGACGCGCTGGCTCAAGGGCCAGCGCGTCCTGTCGACAGCGGCAGTTATTGAGCCGCAGCCACCGCTGACTCCTTGGCCTGTAGTTCGGCCAGCATCTGCTCGTCGCTCTTCATGATGCCGAAGTCGAGCAGCATGTCTTCGAGCTCTTCCATGGTAATCGGGGTCGGAATGGTCCCTTGGCCCGAATTGGCATGGATCTTCTCGGCTAGCGCCCGATATTCCCCGGCCTGCTTGGAGTCCGGCGCGTACTGGATCACCGTCATCTTCCTGAGCTCGGCGTGCTGGACGATGTTGTCACGCGGCACAAAGTGGATGAGCTTGGAATTGAGCCTGGCAGCCAGCGCCTCGGAGAGGTCGAGCTCGCGGTCCGTCTGGCGCTCGTTACAGATCAGGCCGCCGAGCCGCACGCCGCCGGAATGGGCATATTTCAGGATGCCCTTGGCGATGTTGTTGGCGGCATAGAGCGCCATCATCTCGCCGGACATCACGATGTAGATCTCCTGGGCCTTGTTCTCACGGATCGGCATCGCGAAACCACCGCACACCACATCGCCAAGCACGTCATAGGAGACGTAGTCGACATCGTCATAAGCGCCGTTCTCCTCGAGGAAATTGATCGAGGTGATGACGCCGCGCCCGGCGCAGCCGACGCCCGGTTCCGGACCGCCGGACTCCACACACTTGATGCCCTTGTAGCCGGCCTTGAGCACGTCCTCGAGCTCAAGATCTTCCACCGAACCTTCCTGTGCTGCCAGATGCAGAACCGTGTCCTGTGCTTTGGCGTTCAGGATCAGCCGGGTGGAGTCGGCTTTCGGGTCGCATCCGACGATCAGGATCTTCTGCCCGAGGTCGACAAGCGCTGCGAGCGTATTTTGGGAGGTGGTGGACTTGCCGATCCCCCCTTTGCCGTAAAATGCGATTTGACGCAAATCTGACATATCGCCTTCCTTCTTTCGTTCCATCCATCGCTGAGTAAAAGGCCGGCAGCTCGCGCCGCCTCCCAGGGCAATCTTCAAAACCCGTGCCATGTGGGCCGATCGAGCCGAAGGAAAGATCTTTTTGTTGGGTTTCAGGAAGTTAGCCCGAGCCAGCACAGGAAACTGGCCAACCAACCCTAATGTCGCCGACAAGACAAAGCCGACAGACGGTGTCGTAAGGGCATCACTTGCACCGCTAGGGCGACCGCGCGGCAGGGCGACCGCGACTATCAGCAGGATCAAACGAAGCTCCGAAAACTGGAGACAATCGCACATCCCTGTAGCCAAGAGAGAAATGGCGTATCGCACGGGCGACGCTGCAAGCGCCCAGGTGATAGAGCTTTGCCTTGTGGCTGAACAAGCCAACTTCGATCGCGCAGGCCCGCAGCGCCCGACAGCTGGCCAAAAACAGCGCCAGGAGCTGCGACTGGGGCCACGCACGTGAGTATGTCGAGGGCATGTGGCGCATGTTGCAGCAGGACAAGCCGGATGGCCACGTCTTGGCGACCGGCGAGACGACGAGTGTCCGCCAATTTCACGAGCGGGCTTTTGCCGACGTGGACATTGCTTTGGAATGGAAGGCGTCAGGCGTCGACGAAATGGCTACGACTCCGCGTCCGGTGCCTGCCTTGTGGAAGGCGATCCTCGATACCTCCGCCCGACGGAAGTCGATCTTCTGCCGGTGATCCGACCAAGGCCCGCCAGAAGCTGGGCTGGCAACACAAGAACCCGGTTCGGAAGCTCGTCGCCGAGAAGGTGCGCGAGGTGTCAAGCACTGGAAGGCCCTGAACAGTCGGGAAGAGCTCTAAGTGTACGACTTGTCCAACAAGAAGATCTGGGTTGTCGGCCATCGCAGTATGGTCGGCAGTGCGCTTGTGCGCAGGCTCCGATGCCGTGCTCTGCGGCAGCCAGTATTTGCTGAGCGGTTTGACGATCTGCTGCCGCCCTATGACAGACGGACGCCTCGAGCATGTCGTTCACCAGTTGGCGCTTGGAGGACGCCCGGCGGCGCGGTTTGCCCAGCGGCTGATGCTTCCGTTAGAGACGACACCTTGCTCTGTGTCATCCGCAGACAAGGAACCGCCATCGACCCCGCCCTCGGTGATTGGTATCGACGACAAGCCGTGGCGGCGCAAGCACCACTACGGCACGAGGTGAATAATTCTCCATGTCGCATCGACGGTGAAAGCTATTCCGATGATCCCCTGATAGCAACAATCTGGACTTTGCGTTTGTCCATGTTCTTTGGCGGGAGAATGACATTGAACCGCGAAGCGCCTGCCCACAGTATCCGTGCACAGGTGTGACTACGTCGCGATTGCCAGAACGATCGCAGACAAGGTAGTCGCATCGCCTGCGAGGCTTCGGGGCATATGTCCCTGATAGTCCCGCTTGTCTCGAATATCTCACGCTTGACGTCTAAGCGTTCGCAGATCGAAAGGTCGGGATGTGTCATCGTGTGGGTCGGTCCGTCATCGAGGGTTAGATAGACGCACCGATCACTGGGCCGCCACCGTCTCTTCGGATAACTTCACCTATGGGACCATGCTCTTTCATAGCTCAGGGCCATTCCGCTCGATCAAGGTCCCCGATGGCCAGTCACTCATTGAGCATCCTATTGGGAATACTACCAGAATTACGTTTTCACAGCGCGTCGGCGGGAGGTTGAGATAAACATCGGCAAGGGTGGATCGCACGCGTACCCCTTCCAAAACAGTCGCAAGACCATTTCGGCAGAGCCTGAGAACAAGGTTGCGCAACGCCTGCCGAACACCGCCGAACGCAAACCGAACGCCAAGTTGCTGCAGCACTGGGTAAACAATGCGCATTGAATTGATGCCGTACCCCTCAAGATCTGGACGCACGCCCCACAATCCAAGCTCGCATACGAGTAGATCGACCTCGCCAACCCGAACGAAACGACGCAACAACCCCATATGAGCGGCCACACCGTGCGCATCATAGCCTATTACGCGAAGCTCGGGCCTAGCTCCTGACCAACTACGAGCACCTTCGAATGGAAGGGCGTTGTAAGCGCCAGTTGGCCCATAGGTCTTCCGAAAGAAATCTGCGAGCTCCGTGTGGTCAGAGAGCTCCAACTCGTTTTCCCAGCACACTTTCCACCGCACCTGAGGGCTCATACCTAAACCTCCACTTAATACTCTGTCCAGGCGTCGACAGAGCAACTACTTGATACGCACTGTTTGAGCGCTTCTAATGGCACCGGTATAAGCAAGTGAAATCATTTGTTTGGATGGAACTCATCCGTCCAATGGATGCGTTCCGATCTGCCGTCGGCTGCCGACGGCCAGATGAAGCGGCCGCGCTCCAACTTCTTCGTGAACATGTCGGCTCTTCCTCAAGCGCCTTCAGGCGCGTTGATCTTTTCATCACAGATTACTGGCACGCCACCAATATCTTGAGCCGGCTCCAAACAGAAGGAGCCCCGCCCGTCGATAGCCAGCGTGCGGCTCATCCGTTGCGCATAGCGCCCGACCGCCGCGAGCGACCAATCACCAAAGCCCTCCGGTGTCGCGATATGATGCACCTACTTCCGCCCATTCCGTTCACTAGCGTTCCGAATGTCATGTCGCTCAGTGACGCCGCTCCACATCGCCTATTGCTAAGGCGCCTTTCCATACTTAAATTAGACTATCTGCAACTATAACGTCTATCGTAACTATGAACGCTACTTAATAGATCGTCAAACTAACCTAAGCCTTTTTGACGAACCTTCATTGGATCTACGCTGGAAGGTTCTGTACTGGAAAAATTGATTGTTTGGATATAAAATATCCGTTGTTTGGATGTGACTAAAGATGCGTTTCAAGGGTCTTGATCTAAACCTGCTCGTTGCACTGGACGCGCTCACGACCGAGCGCAACCTAACGGCTGCCGCACGTAGTATCAATCTAAGTCAGCCAGCATGAGTGCCGCCATTGGCAGGCTGCGGGACTATTTCCGCGACGAATTGTTTACAATGAATGGTCGAGAACTTCGGCTGACGCCACGTGCCGAAGGACTTGCCTCGGCAGTGCGCGAAACTCTCTTGCAAGTACAATGCTCAATCATCTCTTGGGAGCCATTTAACCCGTCGAAGTCTGACAGATGCTTTAGAATAGTTCTGTCCGATTTCATGATGCTGATATACTTCAATAAGATCATTGAGCGCGTTGCTCGAGAAGCGCCCGCAGTCAGCTTCGAGTTGCTGCCTTTAGATAGTGATCCGTACGAAATGCTTAGCCGCGGTGACGTCGATTTCCTCATCCTGCCTGAATTTTTTCTCTCGGGCGCACATCCGAGCGCAAAGCTGTTCACAGAGAAATTTGTATGTGTAGCCTGTTCGACAAATGTGGACCTACCTTCAGCGCTGACGATTGAGCAATATGTTTCCATGGGACACGTCGCTGCCGCGTTTGGGCGCTTTTTGAAGCCATCGGTCGAGGGCTGGTTCTTGCTCGAGAATGGGATTCAGAGGCGGGTGGAGGTCGTCGTGCAAGGGTTTAGCTTAATACATCAGTCCTGCGTGGCACGAAACGCATAGCTAACCTACCGCTTCGCTTAGTCGAGCATTACGAAAGTACTTTCCCTTTGCGGATCATCAACCTTCCGTTACCGCTTCCCGTCTTCACCGAAGCTGTTCAATGGCCAGCGCTACATAATGCCGATCCAGGGAGCATCTGGTTTAGGGAGATATTGGTTGAGGAAGCTTCCCATATGATTTCCTCCAACGCACCTAAAATACATGGCTCGCTGCAATAATCCGGTTCCTGACGGAGGTTCCTGCTTGAGTACGATCTGCCGAGTCCGAACAAGTTCAACTAACGCGGAGAATTCGCGGCCGAGGCCGAAGGAGAGCATGTGGTATTTAGATCCGTCATGATACTGCACCCACCAAACAGGCGTTTCAGAGCCCAAGCGCATGAAAATTCACATTGGAGCGCTCGCATTGGATCGCTGAAGAAGCCGCGGTTAGAAAGGCTGCTATCATAATCTAGTTCAGAATTCGAGATTGAATCCCCTGTGAAGCGGTTAAACGTGAACACTGGCCACATTCCCGAGGCCTCCGTCCCTGCTTGCGTAGGAGCAGCGTCGGAGCTTAGCAGATGCACCAAAAACCATCAGAAACGAACAATACCAGCAATTGTGGTCCCCCAGCACCCTTCGCTTTGCCGCCGAAGGTGCTAGACCGCAGGTCGCGCAATCGTCCGAAGGGCGGCCGACCGGCGACGGACTGGCGCTCAGCTTCGTCGATAAAATGGCCTGCGGGTCAGTCGCAGGTGGTGCCGTCTTCAGCTAATCGGCTACGTCGCGGGTCGATCGATCCAACGCAGCCCAGCTTCCCAGGTTTCAAGATGGTCACGGCAATCGCGCTGCCTCCTGAACCATTATATCTCGCATCCAGATATTCGCCGGATCTTTGTCTTGAAGTACCGGCCATTGGACCGCCTCGGTGAATGTCGGCAGCGTTATCGGGGGCGCAGTCATCCGCAATGGTATCTTCTCCTCAAAAAGCCCAACTAATCGTAATGGAATGGTTGCGATGCGATCAGTGCCCATCAGGGCGGCGGGGATCATGCTAAGCTTGAAACAACGACTTCGACCCGCCTCTTGAGGCCATGCTCCTGCAAGAAGCAATCTTCTATGGTAGGCTGCTGCGTCCGACCGAACCTAACTACCGCGTGCCCCATCGATGAATACTCCTCGGCAGTAAGGGCTTCCTCAAGTTGTTTGTTATTACTGCAGCCGACGCAAGTCAGTCGTTCCTGAAATAGATCTATCTTAGGGTGCGCGCTCGACATGAATAACGGTGGGCTAATAAGGAAGTCTACGTCGCCGCGTCGCAAGAGCTCGTCTGGATTGTCAGTAAGAGGCAGCAAGTCAAAGCTAATGCCGGGCGCCTCCCGCGCAAGACGCTCCAGTATCTTCTGAAAAAGAACAACTGTAACGAAATCGCACAAGCTTACTCTGAAATGACGATCTGATTGATCAGGAGTAAATTTATCCCAGGATATGATGTTGAGCCGAATATGCTGTAAAGCTTCACGAATCGCAGGCGCGAGGTCTTCCGCACGCGGCGTTGGAACAAATTCACGACCACGCATCGTAAAAAGTTCATCGCGGAAATAGGAGCGGAGCCGTCGGACGGCTGCACTCATTGCGGGCTGGCTCAGATTGATGCTACGTGCCGCCGCAGTAAGGTTGCGCTCAATCATTAGTGCATCGAGCGCGACAAGGAGGTTGAGATCGAGGCCCTTAAATCGCATATCTTTTAACTATCCAATAATGCAGCCTTTCCACAATGGTTGTTCCTACGGCGATGGCTGAATTCGCCTTTGCGCTCCTCAACCGATTTGAGGGCGCGGCCACAGAGACCTAATCTCTGTGCTCGGAAAGCAACCTGAGGCCAGTCCAGATTAAGCCATAACTCCAGAGTGAACGCTCGTTGCAGTGTAATAGGAAGCTTCCAATGGCAAATCGCCAAACGCCAGTTGGCAAAGAAGATAATTAGCACCTGCTTCCTCGACATGATCGAGAAGATCTTGCCTAACTGACGCCGCAGTACCAACTACGCACAACTGACAGTCTACTGCTGCATCAAAATCTGGCGGGAGGTTCTGAGGAGTCTGTATCCCGTTTAACTCGTACAGAAACTTAAAGCTCCGAAGCCACCGTTGATAAGCAGGGGCCGCGAGCGAAATGGCATGCTTCGTCGTGCTGCCGGCCACCACCATTCGGACCAACCCAAGGAATGGCGCCCGTTTCCTGCCCCGGCGGTATGTCTCTCGTGTGCTCGATAGGCATCAGTGATCTGGCGAACAGCAGAAGCTGGGCCGCCGCAGGCAAGATTTGTATCGTTCTCAGCCGCCCACCGCGCAACCTCAGGACGACTGGTTGTAATCCATGTCGGAGGCTGAGGACGTTGGTGTGGCCTCAACATCAACGGGACTTTGTCGAGTTCAAAGTGGTCGCCTTTATAGGAAAGAGCTTGGGTTCCTCCCTTCATCGCTTGGATGACGATCTCGCTGGCTTCGAGATAGCGCGATGTCGCCACCTCCTCCTCAATACCGAAAAAGCCCCATTCGATTGGTAAGGAGCCGCGTCCCATGCCCAACTCGAGCCTGCCACCACTCAGATGATCCAGCATGCAAATTTCTTCAAACGCACGTATCGGATGATAAAGGTTCAATAGCATAACCAACGGACCGAGACGAAGATGCTGCGTGCGCTGAGCTACGCCTGCTAGAAATAGATTCGGCGAAGGTCCCCTACCATGGGGGTACAGTGGTGCTCTGCGACGTGATATCCATAAAAGCCAAGGCGATCGCAAACCTCTGCCAACTTCATGCGATCTTCATATTGGCGCGCAATCTCTCTGCCGTCTTCGTCCAAATGGTCGAAAATGCCAACCATCAGCTTTGCGGGAAGAGAGTTTGTCATCTGAATGTCTCCAAGTTTGGCGGCGAGTTTTCGGTGGCCAGGACCGGAGGGTGGCCCCGATGTCTTTCGCCAGGAATTATTCGCCGTTCTTAAGTTTACACTGAATTATCTTATGGTTACGGCGGCGCCGGAAAATCTATCCGAAGCCCGTTGCGCTAGGTGGTTTGAGGGTCTGGCAGGAATTGGAGGCCGCACCTCCAGAGCCGATAATTGTTGGGGGCTTCGAGTTTATTGAACCTGCTCAGCTTTCACCCCCTAGACCAGGACGCCACCCGCTTCATCTACCGTTACGAGCATGCGATTGCTGGCGACGGCTCTCGTGTCCGCAATCAGGTGGCTGCTCCAAGAATGCAGTCTACAGTTTCATCAATGGATTTATCTGCGTTGCCGTACCGATAACGCATATGGAATGGCAAAGAGCTTCGTTCGGAAACATTGCCAGTATAAATTTCTCCGTTCTAATTCCCTTTTCCAAAACCTTCCATTTTTACCCGCCCGGGCCCTGAAAAGTGCGAAGTTAATTTCGAAAGGGTGATCGAAAGCCCCGCTCCGAAAGCGCCAGGCTCACTACCTCACCCATACTTAACATCCTTGCGGTTCTCTTCGTAAAGCCGTTGGCTCTGAAACCGATGCTGACGCCGATGAGCTGAACATAATGCTCACGCTGAAATGATATTGGATCCTTCACATTCCCTGTATGACTTCGCGGCGAGTAACACCCCATCTCGCATACCCACAGCTCCGTTCACTTTTGAGAACCCAAGGATTGGGAAGTTCGATTAGTGGTTGTTCAGCTTTTGTGGCGACCCGAACGGGTTATGGCTGGTATTCGGTGTAATGCGACGAGGCTCTTGCAGTAGGCGAAGAAAGGACCCAGAGCTATGTCTCCGCACTTGATTGGCAGACGAGAGTGCGTTCTGCATTTCCACGTTGGCCATATTCGTCTCCATTTATCGGCCAGGTCTGTGACCTAGCCCTCGGCTGCTCTCCGGTGGAGCAACATCATGGTATCCCCAATTCATAGTCGAGGTGTTTAATAACATCCCACGGCTTCGTAAAATTAATTGTTTGTATGGCATTGATCCACCAGGTGAATAACCCGGGATATCCACCTTCAAAGGGTTGCTCAAACGTCAACGCTTCTTGCCACGTCTGACCCAGGGCACAACAGCGCTCGCCCCGATGTTCAGAAGGCGTCTAAGCGTTCGATGCCATTTTGGATGTTCGGCCGAACCGTTGCTTTCCTTCGGTCGATCGAAGTGGCGTAAGGCCGACCCGGGCGAAATCACGGTCCCTTCTGAGGTGGAAGGATCAGGAGCCAGTGCGGTTGTATGTCCCTGCATTTCCAGATCTTAGCTTTATAGGATGAAAGGTGTTACGATTGGGGAGATGAGGAGACGCCGCGTAGGGGCTGGCAGATCAGACTCTATAGATCGCTTCATGGACTTGATGCGCGGCCGTTTCTTCAATGTCATCGATCTGGTCAACCGGTTGGAACCGGAAACCCGTGACGACAAGCAAGGCGGATAGTCGACTACCTCACACGCCTCGACTTCATCACCCTCGATGAGATCGGCTATCTGCCGTTCGCGAAGGACGGAGGCCCGCTCCTGTTCCATCTTATCCGCAGGCTTTACGAGCGCACCTCGATCCTCGTCACCGGCGAACATGGCCTTCGGTGAACGGCCCGTCGGCGTTCGGTGATGCCAAGATGACGACAGCACTGCTCGATTGGTTGACTCACCATTGTAGAAATTGGGAAAGAGTCCTGGCGCTTCGAAAACCGCTTCAAAGCTAAAGTCGGGATCCCTACACCCGCACTTGGCCCATAGCCATTAACTAATTCAGAACCATTTGAAATGGAGAATGCGTACTGATTCAGCGCCAGTGATACGAGTGGAGAAGCTAGCGGTGGCCAAGTTGGCAAAGCTAGTTAGGTACTGTCAGGCGGCGAGAAGAAGCAGTTCACGTCGTTTTCAGTCGGGTGAAGGCAGATATGATACCGGCCATCTCCGGAAGGGATTTCGTCCCCATACGGAATGAAGAAAAGATGTGGTTTTGTCGCGAGGTGGTGGTCGCCCGCATGCAGTAAGACGGAAAAACCGCGGGCCCCTCTACGAATGTTCTGAGTCGGAATGGACTGACAATCTCCACTCAAACCGTGGGCCTTGCAGCACGCCGGAGGATAGGTCCAGCCGCTCTTCGCTTGATGGGCGTCGGTTGGAACGATAGTACAGACGGAGATCGCCCCAAGTGTGATCAGCAACACTGTTGATGTGGCGAGTGTCATTGCATACCTCCTTAGAGGCAGCCCCTCGAAAAAACGCCGGGAGGTTGCGCACTGATTGCCAAGAACGCGCGTCTTTTCGATACCTCGTCGTTTTTGTCACGGACACTTCCGGGTCAGAAACGCCTGCGCCTCTAGGACCATCGCCATGGTGCGTAGAGGCACATAGAGGCGAGTGAGCATCGGCGCCATTAGGATACTGCTCCGCTGCCTGGAAGTGAAGCCAATCTTCTGCCGCGCCGACCGCACGAATGGTACCTCCGGGCTCCGCCGCGGCGAAGGCATCCTGCTGAGCTCCATAGCACCCGATCGGGGTGAGCAGGAGTGGAGCTTCCGAAAAATTCGCGTTGCAAAGCGACGCTCTGAAGCGGTGGCTGTCTCACTACCCCCTTCTGAAGGGCGAAATTGACTTCGATCAGTATGTCATCACTTGCGTACTTTCGCGGGCACTGGAGGAGGTTGAGGCCGGCGAGGCGACGGCTACGGAGGTGCCGGATTTCGCAGATTGAACTCCGAGATGCGCTATCCAACCACGCTTACTTTGTCATTTGCCGTTGAAAACGTGCGGGATGCAGAGGTTGGCGTCGACAAGGACTGTTGCATGGTCTGTTGCTGAATTACGCCCGGCCGCACGAGCTCATCAGCAGCCTATTTGCCAAAGTTATTGCGCTTCGCGCTTGCGAGATGATGACCTATGGAAGGAGTTCGGCCTCACGACCCGGGCGAACGAACCAGATTGGTCGCCAATCATTCCCCCAGCTCGCTGCTGAGAACACCCACAATATGAGTGGAAGAAAACCTCTACCACCAAATCTGTCAATCTGCAGGTTTCATTCTGTGCTCCCCTCCGAATTACCAACAATGCGAGGAATTCCAGAGCTGCTTTCGTTCCGACGAGTATGACACGGAACCGACGTAGCTACATAAGGCATAAAAGCCATGCGTCGCGTCCCTCGGTCAAAAATCCAATCAGCTATTGATGAAGTTTTCTTACCTGACTCACTGCCGGGCATTGATCAGGAGAAACGACTAGAATTGTCTAAGCTGTCGAAGGAAGAGCGGTTAACAATGGAGTCGCACTGTAAGCGGTTAGCTGATGGCGTCAGGCCTGAAGTTCCACGGCATAAGCGCCTCGAGCTCGGATACCGGCCAGCCTTGAGCGATGCGGGTCAATGTCTGGGAGAGCCAGTCGAGCGGATCGACGTTGTTCATCTTGGCTGTCT